>NZ_NVPT01000060.1 GCF_002802985.1 Geodermatophilus chilensis
CTTCGGATATGTCCCTAGACAAGACACATCCTTGCTGGTCAGGAGCACCTTTCAGTTGATCAACACCCGGTCCCGCCGCCCTGCCGTGAAAGCCCCGGGCTAGTGCGACCGGCCCCACGGCTGCGGGCTACGGCCTTGTGGGCATGGCCGAGCGCGCGACCCTGCTCGGCGGCACCTTGCGCGCCGGACCCGACGCCGCCGGCGGCTGGACCGTTGACGTCGTCCTCCCCCGAGTGGTCTCGATGCATGGGTGACTCGACTAGCGCCAGTGTTTCTCGCCCAGGCACGACCGTCCGCGTGCTCGTCGCCGACGATCAGGACATCGTGCGAACCGGGCTCGTCATGATCCTCGACGCCCAGCCCGGCATCACCGTCGTTGGCGAAGCCGCCGACGGACAGGAAGCGGTTGCCCTAGCTCGTACGCTTCGGCCCGACGTATGCCTGCTCGACATCCGCATGCCCGAGGTCGATGGGATCGAGGCCACCCGCCAGCTGGCCGGACCCGACGTGACACACCCGCTCCCCGTCGTTGTCATCACGACCTTCGACTTGGACGAGTATGTCTACGGGGCGTTGAAGGCGGGCGCCCGCGGCTTCCTGCTCAAAGACGCCGGCCCCGAACTGCTCACCCAGGCGATTCACGCGGCGGCTCGCGGCGACGCCCTGATCGCCCCCAACATCACTGCCAGGCTCCTCGCGGCCTTTGCCAAGTCCCACCGCAGTCCGCGGCTACCGCAGCCCGTCGAGCCGCTTACCGCGAGGGAGAAGGAGGTGTTGCTCGCCGTCGCACGCGGGTCCACCAATGGCGAGATCGCCGACCAGCTGTACATCAGTCTCAGCACCGTCAAGGCCCACATCGCCGCCCTCATGCGCAAACTCGACGCCCGCAACCGGGTCGAGATCGCCATGTGGGCCTACGAAGCAGGCCGCATCACAACCTAGTCCTGGTCGACCGAAGTGGGGCATGCCCGGCACCCCGCAGGCGTGTGCGTATGTACCGTGTCGCCCCTCGGACACCAGCTCATGCACACCTCTTGGTGGGTGCTACTACGCGGTTCCTCGTGGCACGACCCACCGGTGCTCGAAGGCGAGTACCTCGGCAGCGATCTCGAAGTCGCCGTCGTAGTGCAGGACCGTCATTCCGTGCTCAGCTGCCAGCACGGCGGTCAACAGGTCGGCGATGCCTACCGCTCGGTGCCGCCCAGTGCGAGCCAAGACGCGCTGCGCGTCGAACGCACCCAGCCAGTGTCCGTCATCGGTGGGCAGGTATTCGTACGCCCCGCGGCGGTCGGCGCGCACCTGCTCGTACTCCGCCGGGCTGCGGGCGCTGTAGAGCGCCTCGGCATCCAGGGTGGCGCAGGTGGCCACCAGGCCGCCGCTGATGAGTGGCTCCAACCTGTCCGCGACGGCAACCAGCCGCATCCGGGCCGCCGCGCTGGTGTCGATGAGGAACCGCGCGATCACCGCCACACGTCAGCTCGCTTGGTGGAATCCGCCATGGTCTCCAGCCCGCCCTCGCGCAGCCACGTCACCTGCCGCGCACGGGCGGCCGCGCTCGCCGCCTGTTGCAACGCGGCGCGGACGGTGTCCGAAACCCCGGTGGTGTTGAGCTCGCGTTGCGCCGAAGCCAGCAATTCGTCGTCGAGGTCGATCAAGCGCTTCGTCACCGGCGGGACCCTTTCCGGGCGTATATACGAGGACTGGCTGCAGTATAAGCAGGGGCGAGTCGAAAACTTGTCCCGCAGCTGAAGATTGATGGGCGTTGAACGGCGGAAGGGCCGTACGTCCGCCGATGACCCGAGGGGGGAGCTGGCCGCCGTCCGCATATGACTGGGCCAGGTCGAGCAGTTCAGCCACTTCGGCGTCGCGATCGGCAGGCCGTGGACCGCATCGATGGCGGCGGGGCTCGACGAGACGCGACGAGGATGTGACGAGCATGGCCATCAACGTGCCGAGCAGCCCGTGGCGCTCCCTCGTCAACGCCGGTGAGGTCGGCCGCGCCGGAACTGTCGGTAGCCTCCGGCAACCTACGACCGAGCGCGAAGGAGGGAACGTGACGTCGACGACCGCGCCACGGTGGCGCCCTTCCCGTGCCGGGATCCTGAACGTCTATCAGTACGAGGACGAGACCCTGCACTTCGCGGGCGGTCGCCTGCTGCTGCGTGGCGTCAACGGCTCCGGCAAGTCTACGGCGATGAACATGCTGCTGCCGTTCCTGCTCGAGGCCGACACCCGGAAGATCGACGCGGCGGGCGAGCAGACCGGGGTGCTGCGGTCGTGGATGCTCGCCGACACGGACGAGACGCAGCGCACCGGCTACCTGTGGATCGAGTTCGCCCGCGCCGACCCGGATGCGCCAGGGGGCGTGCGGCACCACACCGTCGGTTGCGGCATCCGCGCCAACCGCAGCACCGATCGGGTCACGCCCTGGTGGTTCTCGACGCCGCTGCGGCCGGGCATCGACTTCTCGCTGACAGCACACCGGATTCCTCTGGCCATCGACGCACTGCGCGCCGGGCTGGGCACCGACGCCGTCTTCACCACGCCCGCCGACTACCGCGAGGAAATCTCCCACCGGTTCTTCGGCGGCGCCGACCCGTCCGGCTACCTCGCGCTGCTCCACCAGGTGCGCAATCCGCGGGTCGGTGACCGGATCGACGCCGACCTTCCCCGCCGGTTGCAGGAGGCATTGCCGCCGGTTCCCGAGGCCGCCGTCGCCGACGCCGCCCAGCCCCTGGAGGATCTCGAGGGGCACCGCCACAACGTCACAGCCCTGACGCAGACCCACCGCGCGCTGGCCAGCGTGCTCGACACCTACCGGCATTACGCCCGACGTGTCCTTCTGGCCGCGGCCGATCGGACCGCAGACGCCGTGGGTTCGGCACGCTCGGCGCTGCAGCGCCGGGGCAGACTGCGCACCGCCGCGGAGATGGCCGAGGCCGACGAGCGACGAATCCACGGTGAGGTCACCCGGCTGGGCCGCGAGCACGGCGAAGCAGCGGCGGCACTGGCGGGCCTCATCGCCTCCCCGGCTTACCGCGACCTGCAGGCGCTGCTCGCCCGCCGCGACCACGTCACCAGTCTTGAGTCCCACGCCCGCACGCTGGCGGAGCAGAGGGCGACTGCGGAGGACCGCGTGCGGCAGGCGGTCGGCCGGGTCACGGCGGACCGCAGCCGGCTCGACGGCGATCTGGCCCGCGTCGCGGAAGGGATTCGGCAAGCCGACCGGCACGCTCGCGCCGCTACCGTCCGGCTCTCGCTGCCCGATCCGCCGGTGCTGCGGACGCAGGACCTCGGCGATGACGTGGAAGGACCCGACGGCGATGCTCTGGCCGGCGTGGACGTCGGCCCCGCTGCCGACGCCGTACGGGTCCGCCGCCAGCAGGTCACCGATGTGACGGCGATGCTGGGTCGCGCCGAGGCCGCAGACGCCGCCGCCACCGCGGCGCTCGGCCGGGCGGACGACGCCGACAAAACGGCCGCGCAGGAGCGGGAGGTCGCCGCCGAGGCCCGAGCGACCGCCGAACAGTCCGCGGAGCGGCACCGGGAAGCCGTTCTGACCTGGGCGAATCGGCTCGCCGCCCATGCTGCGGCCGTGCCACCGGCCGAACCCGGCGGGTCAGCCGGCTGGCTGCCCGTTCCGCCCCGGCCGGATCCGGGTGGTGCGGACCTGCGCGAGCTCGCCCGCGTTCGGGTCGCCGAAGCCGGTAGGGCCGCGGCCAAGACCGACTCCGCGCTCGACCCAGTCCTGGGCGTCGCGGCCCTGCGGGTGGAACGCGCGGCCGCCGACGTCGCACGGCTGAGGTCCGAACTGGCCGAGGTCCGCGGCGCCGAGGAGCTGCCTCTCCCCCGCGCTCGGTGGCAGGGTGCCGAACCGGCCGACCCCGCACTGTTCGCCTCGCTCGTCGACTTCTCCCCAGGCCTGGACGACGGACGCCGGGCGGGAATCGAGGCGGCGTGCGAAGCCGCCGGACTGCTCACCGCAGCCGTGCGAGCCGACGGCTCCGTCGTCACCGGGTCCGGGGAGCTGCTGGCGGCGGCCGGCCCGCCCGTGACCCCGAACCTGGCATCGCTGCTCGTCCCGGCCGTGCCCGACGACGCCGGCATCGACGCCGCCACCGTCTCGCGAGTGCTCGCCCACATCGGGATCGGAGCCGGTTCCACGGCCGCGCTGTGGGTGGCCGACGACGGCCGGTTCGGGTCCGGCCCGCTGCGCGGCCGACACGCGAAGGCCACCGCCGAGCACATCGGTGCCGGGGCGCGGGCGGCCGCGCGAGAGCAGCGGATCGCGGTGCTCGGGGCCCAGCTGATCGAGCTGGCACAGCGGCACGAGACCGAGCGCGCCATCCACACCGCACTCACCATCTTCCGTACGGACCTCCGGGAGATCGCCGCCGCCGTACCGCCCACCACAGCCGTCGACGACGACGACGCCGCCGCCGCGGGCGCCGTGCGAGACGCGCAGCGGGCTGCCGAGCGGGCCATGACGCTGCGGACGGCAGCAACCACCGCATCCGCTGCGGCCGAACAGGCCTGGGCACGCGCGCAGACAGCGGCCGCCGAGGCCGGACTCTCCCTGGACGCCGCCCTGCTGAAGGCCACGGCCGCGGCCGTCGAGGATTCGGCGGCGGTGCTGCGGTTGCTTCCCGACCACATCGCCACCACCCGCCGCTCACAGGCCGACTGGGCCGGAGCCATCGCCGACTGGCAGCACGAGGCGGAGCAGGTGCGCGAGGCTGCAGAGCTAGCCGACTCCGCGGCGGCGATCAGCACCGCGGCCCGAACCGAACTCACCACCGCCGAGGCCGCGCTCGGCGAAGAGCCCGAACGCGTCGCCGTCCAGGTCGAGGAGACCACCGCCCGCCGCGACGGCCTCGCCGTCGACCTCGACGCCGCCCGCGGGTCCCACACCATCGCCGTCGCTGCCGCCGCCACGGCCCGCGCGGACGCCGGCGCCGCCGAGCAGTCGGCCGCCGACGCCGAACGAGGGTGCCGCGCCGTTCGGGCGGCACTGCTGAAGGTGGCGGCCACCCCGGGACTGCTCCCGACGGCAGCCGCTGGGGAGCCACCAGAGTTGCCTGCCGACGGCGACACCGTCGATGGTGCCGCCCGACTGGTGGCGGCCGTCCGCGACGGCGTGCCCAGTCCGGAGCGCGACGTCGACGAGGACGCACTGGATCGCTCGCTGCGCGCCATCCGCGACTCCCTGGGCGCCGGCTGGGACGCCGAAGCCCGCCGCGGATCCGACGGCGCGCCGGTGGCGGTCGAGGTGTCGGGCCCCTACGGCCGTCGTGCACTGCTCGACGCCACCCTGCAGGTGGCCTCCGACCTGCGACGGGCTCAGGGCCTGCTCACCGCGCAACAGGACCAGGCCTTGCGCAACCTCCTGCACGGCCGCATCGCGCACGAGGTCGCGGCGGCGCTGTTCGATGCCCGCGAACTGGTCGACAGCATGAACGCAATCCTCGGCGAGATCACCACCAGCCAGGGCATCGGCGTACGACTGGACTGGCGCACGCGCAGCGACCTCGACCCGGCCACCGCCACCGCGCTGCGGCTTCTTGCAAAGGACCCCGACGCGCGCACCGCCGAGGAGGACGCATCGGTCCGGACAGCCGTCGCCGGGCTCGTCGAAGAAGCCCGCGCCGCCGACCCGGACGCCTCCTACCGCGATGTCATCGGCGGCGTGCTCGACTACCGCAGCTGGCACGAACTCAAGATCTACCTGCGCCGCCCGGGCCGCAGTGACGAAGTGCTCAGCCGGCGCACGCGGCTGTCCGAGGGCGAGAAGAAGCTGGTCACCTACCTGCCGATGGCAGCGGCTGCGGCCGCGTCGGCGGCCGCACACGACCCGCAGGGCGTCGGCGCACCGCGGCTGATCCTGCTCGACGACGCCTTCGCGAAGGTGTCGGAGGACAATCATGCACGACTGTTCGGGCTGCTGGTGAGCCTCGATCTCGACTTCGTCGTCACCAGCGAGCGGCTGTTCGGTACCCACGCCAGCGTGCCCGAGCTGGCGATCACCGAGGTGCTCCGCGATCCCGATCTGCGCACCATCGCCCTGGTGCACTACTACTGGGACGGGCGGCACCGCACGGAGCTGGCGGCGTCGTGAATCGCACCGACGTCTTCAACTACGTCACCGAGAGCCCCGACTACCGGGTGATCCTCGGCGTCTTCGCGGGGACCTTCTTCGCCGAGCTGACCCCCGATGACGTCGCCTCCCGCCTCGCCGACGCCGGCGTCGAGCTGCCGGCAGAAACGGTCGCCGCGAGGTTGGAGAGCTTGCGCGGCTGGGGCAACCTGGAGGTGTCGGCGTCCGTCGGGCAGGTCAGCAGCGTCGCCGACTACTACCGGCGGCGCAACCGCTACCTCATCACCCGGGTTGGGCAGGAGGTGCACGAGCTCGTCGAGGGAGTGCTGACGCAGGTCGACGACGTCCGCGACGTCTCGCTCGGCCGGCTAGACGCGCTCGCCGCCGCCCTCGAAGCGCTGCTCGCGCTCGACGCCGAGAATGCCGAACCCGCCGCGCTCGCTGATGCCGTCCGCGCCGTGTTCGACCCGCATCGCGCCTTCTCCGCCGAGATCACCCAGTTCTTCGCGGCGATCAACCAGTGGCAGTCGCGGTTCGACCTCGACGAGGCCGAGTTCGCGTTCTTCTCCGAGGTGTTGGTCGGGTATGTCGGCGAGCGCCTGGAGTCGCTGGAGCGCCGCGCCCGGCCCATTTCCGCGTTGCTCGACGCGCTCACACCACGCATCCCGGTGCTGGTCGCGCGGGCGCGGGACGGGCTGGCCGCCCGGGTGGCCGACGCCGGGCTGGACGGGGTGCGGGTCCGTCCCGAGCACGGCAGCACGGCCGGTGACTGGGAGAATCTCTCGGCCTGGTTCCGAAGCCGTCCCAGCGCGCCCAGCCGCGTGGCAACGCTGGGCCGCGACGCGGTCAACGCCGTGCGCACGCTGACCCAGAACCTCATGCGGCTGTCCCGGTCAGGCGTGGGCGGATTGTCACGGCGGGCCGACTACCTGAGCCTGGCGACGTTCTTCGACGACGCCGGCCGTACCAACCCGTCCGAGCTCCCCCGGCTCGCCGCGGCTGCGTTCGGCCTGTTCGCCTGCCGCCACCTCGGTGCGGCTGCGGGCGACGACACCGATCCCGTCGCGGTCACCACCTCCTGGTGGGACGCCCCTCCCGCTCACGTGCCGGTGAGCCTGCGCGAGCGCGGCGACACCACCAACCGCGGGCGCTCCGGCCAGGTGCAGGACCGGTCGCTGCAGCGCGGACACCTGCTGGCCCGCCGCCGCGCCGACGAGGAACGCGCCGCGGCTGTCCGGTCGGAACTGCTGGCCGCCGCCGGTCCCGACGGAGCCTTGGCCGACGGGGTCGTGCTGCCCGAGCGTGCGCTCGCCGTGCTGCAGCGACTGCTCGGTCCGGCGTTGGCGGCGATGGGTCCCGGACGCGTCAAGGGCGAGACCGAGGTAGACGGCCTGCGCTGCGTCGTCGAGCGTCGTCCGGGCGAGTCCACCACCGTGTACACACCCGTCGGAGCCTTGCGATTGATGGACCTGACCTTGTCGATCAGCGCCGCACAGGAGGAGTGATGGACGACGATCCGCAGCGCGCCGGTGAGCTGACCGGCGCGGCGCGGGCGCTGCTGACCCGCCCGTGGCGCACCGCCGAGGCCGATCGACCGCTGTTCCTGCTCATCCGCCGCCACGCCGAGCAGCTCGACCGCTGGTTCACCCAGCGCCTGGGCTACCGGCTCGTGGTCGGCACCGACACCGCGCGGCTGGTCAAGTCCGGGCACCTGCCGGTCGACCGACCGCTGCGCACCCTTACGCAGCGTCCGTTCACCGCGCGCGAGTACACCGTGCTCGCGCTCGTGCTGGCCGCTACGGCGGCGGGGCCGGACCGGATCAGCCTGCGCGATCTGGTGCTGCAGGTCCGCTCCGCCGCCGCCGACGCCGGCATCACCCTCGACGGCGCCACGAGTGAGCGCCGTGCCCTCGTCACCGCCCTACGGTGGCTGGTCGAACACGGCATCGTGCGTGAGCTCGACCGCTCGGTCACCGGCTATGAGTCCGATGCAGACGCCGATGCCCTGCTCGAGGTCCGCAACGACCGGATGGCGCTGCTGCCGGCGCCTGCGCTGGTGGACGCGCGATCGGCGGATGAGCTGCTCGACCGCGCCGGGGGTGAGGACACCGGACGGGCAGCGCTGCGCCGCCGGTTGGTGGAGGACCCCGTGCTGCACGCCGACGACGTCGCGCCGGAGGACTGGGCCGAGCTGCGCCGCCGCTTCGGTGAGGAGTCCCGCTACCTCGAGGAGATGTTCGGGCTGGTCATCGAAGCCCGGGCCGAGGGTGCCGCCGCTATCGACATCGACGGCGGCTGCACCGACATCACCTTCCCGGCCGGCGGCACCACCGCCCACGCCGCACTGCTGCTCCTGGACGTGCTTACCACCAGCCACCGCGACGGCGCCGACACTGCCGTCCTGGACGGCGAACTACGTGACCTGCTGGACCGGTACGGTCGCTTCTGGCGCAAGGACGTGGATCCGGACGACCTGCGCGGCGAGGCCGTCGGGCTGCTGACGGCGATGGCCGTCGTCAGCGTCGAACTCGGCGGGCGGGTGCGCCCCCGCCCGGTCGCGGCCCGGTTCGCGCCCATCGTCGCCATGGCCGATACGGACGGCGACTGGGGACAGCAGAGCCTGCTGTGAACACCTTCCTGGCCGACCCGGCGCTGCAACCGATGTGGCGGTCCGTGGCTGCCGCCCTTGACCGCAACGGCCTGGGTTGGCGAGGCCGGTTAACACTGCCCGACCTCACGCCCGAGGGACGCCGACGGCTCGGAATCCTGGTCGAGAGCCGGATCTCGCCCACTCGCCGCACGGTCGCACTTGATGCCGTCGCGGCCGGCGTGGAGCGCCTCACCGGCGCCACCTTCGTCGACGCTCTGGCGACACTCGGACACGCACCCACCGGCCGGCGGGAGTCCGCGCTGGCCCGATGGGACGCCAGGCAGCAGCGGCGAGCCGCGCTGGACGCTGCGACCGTGGTTCACCTTGGCGATGCAGCGTGGGTGAGCGCCTGGCGCGACGCCGCCTGGACCGACGGGCTGTTCGCCAGTTCCACCGCGCAGGAGGTCACCACGGCCGTCCTGCGGCTCGGGCAGGTGCTCGCCTCCGCCGGCTCAGGCCGCAGCCGCACCGAGGTCGCGGCGCAACTGTTCGGTGACGCGCACGCGCTGGACACCTCCACCCGGCTGGCCACCCTGGTCACCCGGTCCTTGGCCACCCGCGACGGCCCGGGCGACGAGCGCAGCGTGTGGGAACGCGCCGGCCTGCCGCTGGACCTCGTGTCGGCCCCCGTGCTGACCTGGGCCCTGCCGGTACTCGGAGCAGGTGGAGTCGCCGACGCGGTGCGGACGATGACGGCGGCCGAACTGCCGATGCAGCTGTCGGTGCTCGCACTTCGAGCGTCCCCGCTGACCGTCGCGCCCGGGACGCCGGTGCTGGTGGTGGAGAACCCGCGGCTCGTGGAGGTCGCGGCACAACGCCGCCTCGCGGCTGCGGTGCTCTGCACCAACGGCAACCCGACCACGGCCCCAAGCCTGACCATCGCGCAGCTCCGGTCATGCGGAGCGCAGCTGCGCTACCACGGTGATTTCGACGCGCCCGGCCTGGCGATGACGGGCCGCGCCCGGGACGCCGGATGTCAACCGTTCCGCATGTCCGCCGCTGATTACCTCGATGCGCTTGCCAACGCCTCGGCCGCCGGGGTGGAACTGCCCCGTGACTCCGCGGCCGCGCCCACGACACCGTGGGATCCGGCCCTGGCCATCGCGTTCGACGAGCACCGCGCGGTCGTTCACGAGGAGCGAGTGATGGACGACGTCCTCAGCGCCCACCTGGCCGACCGCTGACCGCCGAGCCGCGGCCCGCTGACCGGGCAGACTGCCTGGGCCCCGAGTGCTCGGCGCGGCTACCCGCTTCGACCACTCCCAGCCTGGGCACTTCCCCTTAGAGCTCCCGCCAGTAGGTCAACGGATCCGCGGTGATCTTGGCCGGGTGTTCCAGCGGTAGAGGTACCAGGCGGCCCGCCGTAGAGCACGGACGGTGACGATGGCCGCGGCCAGGGCCAGGTAGGCGTCGACACAGTCTTTGCGGCGTTCGGTGCAGCGGCGGAGTCTGCCGAAGTCGTTGAGCCAGGAGTTGGCCCGCTCCACCACCCACCGCTTGCCGACCTGGATCGGCGCGGGTGCGCCGCGGGAGGCGATCTCGCCGAGCAGGCCGCGCTCGTCGAGTGCTTCTCGGCAGGGCCGGTAGTCGTAGCCGGCGTCCAGGTGCACGGTCACCTCGGCCGGCAGGGGGCGAAGTCCTTGAGCGCGTCCAACGTCTCCGGCAGGAGGACGTGATCGACGGTGTTGGCCGGCGCGGACACCGTGACCATCGGCACGCCGGCGCCGTCGGACAGCTGGGACCGCTTCATGCCGCCCTTGCCGCGGTCCACCGGGCTGCGACCAGCGCACTGCCCGCCGCAGGGGGCCTTGGTCGTGCAGCCGTCCACCGCCACGTCGGCCAGGTCCAGGCCGACCATCCTGTCGTAGGCGTCGAGGGCGGCCAGCCGCAGAGCATCGAAGATGCCCAGCCGGATCCACTCGTCCCGGCGGCGGCGCATAGTCGTGGCCGAGCAGGCGGCGTCGCCGATCCGCTCGTATCCGGCGCCGAAGACCAGCGCCTCGACGAGCTTGTCGAAGACCACCGCATCGTCGATGCGGGGTCGGTGACAGCCCAGCGGATGCTCATCGACGTGCGGCGGCAGCAGCGCGAGGAACTGCTCGCGCAGCGGGTCAAGGATGCAGGATGGGACGGCAGGCACGAGCGGTCCACAGCTCACGGAGCGTTAGCACCTTCGCGAGCGTGGCCCTCGTGCCTGCCCTCCACGCTCAACCACGCCGAACGCCGCAGCTCTGCCTACTGGCGGGGGCTCTTATCGGCGCCTTCCTGGCGACGAACAGGGCCGGTGTCAGACGGCCCCCAGCCGTGTGCGTATGTAGCGTGTCGCCCCTCGGACACTCACTGCGATGTCGCGGGACACCGTTCACATGCGAGTCGCGACGTCGTTCCACGGCCAAGGTCAGAGGAGCTCGGCCAGCAGATCGGCGGCCCGGACGGCACCGTCGGTCTCGACCGGCCGGTAGGCGACGTCGTGGGCGACTTCTGCGACGATGGCCCCCGCCAGCACGTCGGCGTCCGCGGCCTGGTGATAGGCAAGGCAACGCCCCGCCTCGTAGCGGTCCAGACGCTTCCGGACGTGGAAGTTCTGCTCGAAGTGCCGGCGCAGCGGCACGTAGAGGAAGGGCTTGCGGAGCGCGGTCAGCTCCATGCAGGTCGTCAGTCCACCCTGGACGACGGCGACGTCGCAGGCGGCCAGGTGGTGGTAGAGGTCGGGCAGGTAGCCCAGCACCCGGACGCCCGCCCGGCGGGGCAGTGACGCCGGGTCGATGCGCGGCCCGGTGACGACCACGAAGCGCAGCTCGGGCATCAGGCGACGGGCCGGCGGGACGGCGTCCAGCACGCGGTGCAGCAGCGAGCTACCGACACCCGACCCGCCGACGGTCACCAGGCACAGCTTCTCGTCGGCACCGACCCCCAGCCCGCGCCGCAGCTCCTCCGTCCCGCGCAGCGCGGCCGGATCGAAGCCCGTCACGTACCCGGCGAAGTCGAAGTTCGCCGTCGTCCACTCACGGATCGACGGCAGGCCCGGCCCGAAGTCGTCGCCCACGATGTCCTCGGCGTTGCCCACGAAGATCGAGCGGTCCCGCACCTGCCGGTAGCGGGCCCGCTGCTCGATCATCTCGGCGTTGTAGTCGGCGGTCAGCTCCACCTCACGCCGGCCGCCCTCCGGCATGGGCAGCCAGCCGACGAAGTCGGTCATCCAGGCGAAGGGGAACCGCTTGAGTTCGGGGTTCTCGTGCAGGAAGTAGTCAACGTCCCATGCCTCGTCCCCCACGACCAGGTCGTAATCACCGTCGCGGACAACGTCGGCGAAGGCCATGAAGTTGTTCACGAGGATTTCGTCCATCCCCCGGATCGCCTGGAAGGCGTGCAGGTCGTGCTCGCCCGACTCGTGCTCGATGTGCCCGGACTCGTTCGCCAGCCAGGCCGAGGCCGGATGCACGCGTTCGCCTTTTTCGGCGAGCACACGGCTGACCGGGTGCTGGGCCAGCCAGTCGATCTCCAGGTCGGGGTGACGGGCGCGGAGCTCGCCGGCGATGGCCACGTCGCGAAGAGCGTGGCCGAGCCCGATCGGTGAGGAGAGGTACAGCGCCCGGCGCCGACGCCGGGCCGCACGCACCCACGTCGTCCGCGCGGTGCGGGGGCACAGCCGGTCGACGAACGCAGCAATCAGGTGGTTGACCCGGACGGGATCCCGGGCCGGGGGGCCGTGCCCGGCGCCCTCCAGGAGCACCAGCGAACCACCGGTCAGCTCGGCCAGCCGTTCGCCTACGGTGGAGTTCCGCACCCGGTCGTCGGTGCCGTGCACCACGGTGACTGGGCACCGCACGCGTCGGCAGAGCGGCTCCAGCGGTTCCATCACCGCGCCGTCGCACCCCAGCCTGCCGGCCGTCGTGTCGACCAGGGTCTCCGGGGTCGTCTCGTGGCCCCAGGCGATGGCGTCCTCGATCTGCTTGCTGGAGTGCGGCTCGCTGTACATCTGCCCGAAGAAGAACTCCAGGAAGGCTGCGTAGTCGCCCTCGAGCCAGAAGTGCCGGTTGTACATCGCCCAGCCCGCCTGCGTCTCCAGCCGGTCCGCCCACGGGGCCCGGTCCCGGGGGTGATGCGGGATCGGGAACCCGCAGGACGGCGAGATGGCGAAGAGGCCGAGGACTCGGTCAGGATGGTGCGCCGCCACGTGCACCGACCACGAGGCCCCGCAGGACAGCGACACGAACACGGCCCGGTCGGTGCCGGTGGCGTCGAGCACGGCCACCGCGTCCCGTGCGTACTCCACGTCGGCGTAGGCCCGGGCCCCGACCGGGCGGTCGGAACGACCGCTGCCGCGGCCGTCGAAGACCACCACCCGGTAGTGCCGCGCCAGGTAGCCGACCTGCGCCTTCCAGAACCGCGACGGCACGATCGCCCAGGTCGGCATCAGCAGCACCGTGGGCCGGTGCCCCTCCCCGAACACCTCGTAGGCCAGCCGGACGCCGTCCCGCTCAACGACGCCCTGGACGTCGGGGTCCCGGGCCCGGCTGGGTGCATGCCCCACGACGGCAGTCTGCTGCTCGGGACCCGCGTCGAGAAGCCGATCGGCCACCGTCACGGACGGACTTCGAGGACGTTGTTGAACGGGGTGTTCGCCGCTGCCCGGAAGCGGCCGAAGCCCGCCGCGGTGGAGACGTCCCGGATGCGGGCCGGCCCGGCCTGCGTGCCCAGCGCCAGGCCGACCTCCTGGGACAGCGACGCCGGGGTGCACAGCAGAGTGGAGAAGCCGTAGTAGGCGCGACCCACCGGGTTGAGGTTGTCCTCCACCCGGTCCCCCGCCATCGGCTCCACGACCATCCAGGTGCCGTCGTCCGCGATCGTCTCCCGCACGTGGCGCGCCGCCCCCACCGGATCGCCCATGTCGTGCAGGCAGTCGAACATCGTCACCAGGTCGAAGCCCCGGTCGCTGCCGCTGCCGGAGAAGCTCCCGGCAGGGGCGACCTCGAAGCGGACCCGGTCCTGCACTCCGGCCGCGGCCGCCCGTGCGCGGGCGATTTCGATGGACCCCGCGTGGTAGTCGGAGCCGATGAACGTCGACCGCGGGAAGGACCGGGCCATGAGGATGGTGGAGGCCCCGTGCCCGCAGCCGACGTCGGCCACCGAGGCACCCCGCTCCAGCTTCCCGACGACGCCCTCCAGTGCGGGCAGCCACTCGTCGATCAGGTGCGCGTTGTACATCGTGCGGAAGAACCGCTCGCACCCGACGTGCACGTCGCTGTTGTGCGCGTGCCAGCCGACCCCGTTCCCGTCCCGCGCGGCGTCGAGCACCCCCGTGGCGTCGCGCACGGTCCCGTGGGCGAGTTGGAAGAAGCCGGGCAGGTAGCCCGGGCTCGTCTCGTCGACGAGGGCCGCGGCGTGCTCGGCGGGCAGGGTGTACTGGCGGGTCGGCGGGTCGTACTCGACGTAGCCTCCGGCCGCCTGGGCGCTCAACCACTCCCGGGCGTAGTGCTCGCTGGTGGCCGTCCGCTCGGCCAGCTCCGACGGCGTGGTCGGCCGGCCGTCGGCGAGCGCGCGGTAGTAGCCCAAGGCGTCGCCCATTACCACGAGCGCGGTGTTGAGGGTCGCACCGACCTCGTCCACGGCCCGGAAGACGAAGGCCATGAGCTTGTCGGGGTCGATCGGCCGGGGCGGGATCTGGTCGGGGACGGGGGGCTGCTGGATGGTGCTCATGACGAGTCCTTCTGCAGGGTCGGTTCGGATGCTCCCGACCGTCGTCGCTCAGACGCCGCCGTCGCATCAGGAGACCCCCCTGATCCGTCCCTAGACTCGGCGGATGCTGGTCGGTCGCGATCGCGAGCGCCGCCGCATCCAGGCCCTGCTGGCCGCGGCGCGGGTGGGCGCCGGGGCGGCGCTCGTCCTCTCCGGCGAGGCCGGGATCGGCAAGACGGCCCTGCTCGACGATGCCGCGGCATCCGCCACGGGCCTGCACCTGCTGCGGGCGACCGGCACCGAGCCCGAGATCGAGGTGTCCTTCGGTGGGCTGCTGCAGGTGCTGCGGCCGGCGCTGGCCCACCTCGACCGGATCCCGCCCCCGCAGGCCGAGGCGCTCGGCTCGGCCCTGGCCCTGCGCCCGGGCATCGGTGTCGACCGGTTCGCCGTCGGCGCGGCCACGCTGAGCCTGCTCAGCCGTTTCGCCGAGGACCAGCCGGTGGCCGTGCTGGTCGACGACGCGCACCTGCTCGACCGGCCCTCCGCGCAGGCGCTCACCTTTGCGGCCCGACGGCTGACGGTCGATCCGGTGGTGCTGCTGGCGGCCGTGCGGCCCGGTGTGCCGGGTCCGCTGACCGAGGCCGGTCTCCCGGTCCTTCCGGTCGGGGGTCTCTCCCCCACCGATGCGTCGGAGCTCGTCACCGCGACCGGTCGCCGGCTCGGCGCGGGAGCCGCCGCCCGCCTGTACGAGGCCACCGGCGGCAACCCCCTGGCCCTGCTGGAGCTCTCGGACGACGCCACCGCTCTGGACGCGCTCCCACCGTCGGCTCCGCTCCCCGTGCCCGCGTCCCTGGCCCGCGCCTTTGCGCGCCGGGCCGACCGGCTCTCCGAGCCGGCGCGAGCCGCGCTGCTGGTGGCCGCGACCGGCGGCAGCGATCTGGGTCCGATCGGCCGGGCGTGCCAGACCCTCGGCGTCCCCATCGAGGCGCTGGAGGAGGCCGAAGACGCCGGACTGCTCACCCTCGTCGCCGGCGGGGTCGCCTTCCGGCACAACCTGGTGCGCTCCGCGGTCTACTCCGAGGCCCCACCGGCCACTCGTCGCGCGGTCCATCGCGCGCTCGCCGAGGCGCTCGCTCGGGACGACGTGGACCGGTCGACCTGGCATCTCGGGGAGGCGGCGCTGGGTCGGGACGAGGACACCGCGCGAATGCTGGAGTCCGCGGCGTCACGGGCGCGCGACCGCGGCGCGCACGCCGTCGCCGCGGCCACCTTCGACCGCGCGGCACGCCTGACTCCCGACCCCGACCAACGCGTCCACCGGCTCGTCGCCGCGGCCGAGGCCGCCTGGCGCGCAGGCATGGGCGACGAGGCGAGCGGGCTGCTGGCGCGGGCGGCGGAACTGCGCCAGCCTCCCGCGCTCCGGGCCAGGGCTGCGGCGCTCCGTGGGACCATCTCCGCCCGTACCGGGGCCGCCGAGACCGGGCGCGACGTCCTGATGGCGGCGGGAGCCGAGAGCGCCGACGCGGATCCCGACACGGCGATCAGGATGCTGGGCGACGCGGTCCTGGCCTGCTTCTTCCTGGGGGACGCCGCCACCATCGTCGACGCGTCCCGCCGCATCGACGAGCTCGTCCGGCGCGCCGACACCGAGGCGGCGCGGTGGGTGGGCGACATGGCGTGCGGAATGGCCGGCGTGCTCACCGGCCACGGTGGTCCGGAGCGCCTCCGCCGCGCCGTCCGACAGGTCGTGCCCGGCGGTCCGCTGCTCGGTGATCCGAGCCTTGCACCCTGGCTGGTCCTGGGCCCGCTCTTCCTCCGCGAGAGCACGACCGGCAGGGAGCTGGTCCAGACGGTCGTGGAGGATCTCCGGCGCCGCAGCGACGTCGGCGGCCTGCCGTTCCTGCTGTTCCAGGTCGCGCGGGATCAGGCCACCCGGGACCGCTGGGACCTCGCGGAGGTGAGCTACACCGAGGGCATTGCGCTGGCTCGGGAGGCGGGTCACACCTCCGACCTCGCGGCGTGCCTCGCCGGACTGGCCTGGCTGCAGGCCCGGCAGGGTCGCGACACAGAGTGCCGGGAGCACGCCGACGAGGCGCTCCGCATCTGCACCTCGCGGCACCTGCAGCTGTTCCAGGTCTGGTCGCTGTTCGCACACGGCGACCTGGACCTCGCCAGGGGCCGGCTGGATCAGGCGGTCGGCCGGTTCCAGCACCTCGCCCTGCTCCTCGACGACCTCGGCGTGTACGACGTCGACCTCTCCCCCGCCCCGGAGCTGGTCGACGCCCTCGTCCGCCTGGACCGGCGTGACGAGGCCCGGGAAATGGCGGACTCCTATGCGGCACGCGCGACTGCCAAGGGCCAGCCGTGGGCACTCGCGCGCTCTGCCCGGGCCTCGGCCCTGCTGTGTCCGGACTCGGCGATCGACGAGCAGTTCGGTCTCGCCCTCGCTCACAACGCGCGGACACTCGACGTCTTCGAGCGGGCACGGACGCACCTCGACCACGGCGCGAGGCTGCGCCGGGCCCGCCGCCGTGCCGATGCTCGTGTTCCCCTCCGCGCCGCGCTCACCACGTTCGAGGCCCTTGGCGCGGTGCCCTGGGCGGATCAGGCAGCCGGTGAGCTGCGGGCCACCGGCGAGATCGCGCACCGGCGGGGCGCCAGCGCCCTCCGCGACCTCACTCCCCAGGAAGTGCAGATCGCGCGGATGCTCGCCGAGGGACGGACCACCCGGGAGACGGCGGCGGCTCTCTTCCTGAGTCCGAAGACCGTCGAGTACCACCTGCGACACGTCTACATCAAACTCGGCGTGAATTCCCGGGCGGAGCTGGTGGACAGCCTGGCGACCCCATCCTGACGCGGCCCCAGCCCAAGCCGCTGGTCATGTACCGATTCGCCCCTCGACACCGATTCTGAAGTTCGGCCAAGGTGGCGGCGTGGGCCGGGTCCGCCGTCCGGTCCGGCATCCCGCCTCGTCCCTCCCGGCTACGGCACAGGCAGCGCGCAATACGGGTAGACCGGCGGGGTGCACCTTCTGCTGGCCTTCGCCATCGTCCTGTTCGCCGGTGTCCTGCTGTCCGGCCTGGCGCACCGGACGGTTCTCTCCACCGCCGTGCTGTTCCTCGCCGGGTTCGTCCTCGGCGGTGGTGTCACCGGAGTGGTCGACCTGCGGCCCGATGACGACATCGTCGTGGGCCTCGCCGAACTGGCCCTGTTCTCGGTCCTGTACACGGACGGGATGCGGGTGGGCTTCTCCGACCTGCGCCGTGCCTGGCGTCTTCCCGTCCGGGCCCTCGTGCTCGGAATGCCGTTGACCTTCGGCGTCACCGCCGTCCTGGCCCACTACGTCGCCGGACTGCCGTGGCTCGAGTCCATGCTCGTGGGAGCTGTCCTCGCTCCGACCGACCCGGTCTTCGCCTCCGCGATTGTCGGCCGGGAAGAGGTGCCCGGCCGACTGCGCTCACTGCTCAACGTCGAGAGCGGCCTCAACGACGGCCTGGCCCTCCCGGTGGTGCTGGTGCTCCTGTCCGTGCTGGAACAGGACGACGTCTCGCTGACGTCGCTGGCCACCGAACTCGCCCTCGGCGTGGCGCTGGGAGTCTTCGTCCCGGCGCTCGCGGTGCTGCTGATCCGCAGCCGGTACACGTCGGCGACGCCGCTGTACGCCTCGCTGGGCGGCCTGTCGATCGGATTGATGGTGCTCGGGATCGCGAGCGTGACGCACGCCAATCTCTTCCTCGCGGCATTCACCGCCGGCATCACGGTGGCGACGCTCGCCCCGGATGTGGAGCACTCGTTCGCCGAATTCGATGAGCTGGTGACCGAGTTGCTGAAGCTGGCCGCCATTCTTGTCTTCGGCGCTCTGATCTCACCGGCCTTCCTGGGTGAGATCCCCCTCAGCGGCTACCTCTTCGCCGTGCTGGCACTCGTGCTCGCGCGCCCGATCGCGATCTTCTTGTCCCTGCTTCGCAGCCGCTTGCCGTTGCCCGAGCAGGCCGTCGCCGCCTGGTTCGGACCGAAGGGTTTCGCATCCGTGGTGTACGGGCTGCTCATCCTCGAGGCCGGGGTCACCAGGGGGGACGAGATGTTCCACCTGGTCGCACTGGTGATCTTCGCTTCGATCCTGGCGCACTCGTCGACCGACGTGCCGATCGCCCACGCGTTCGCTCGGGCCGAGACACGACGATCGGGCCCCGCCCTCGCCGCAGAGCCGGCAGTCCTCCAGGAGACGGAGGAACCGCGGAAGGATCGACAGGGCTGACCTGTGACAGAGGGCGGCGTCCCGAGAAGGGGACTCGGTCCCCCCCGAGAGGGACGACATCGAGATGGGTGAGTGCCCATGCGGCGGATCACCCCGGTGATGGGGACGAGACTGCCTCCCGCACGGTCCCCGGCCCTGGCCCGGTGGTCTCGACCGACACGGTCGTCTCCGGCCGGGGCGGGCGGCCGTTCCCGCCCCCGCCCGGGATGCACCAAGGGGTCGCGCTCGCCCGCGAGGGCATGGGTGCCCGTCCCCTGCAGGGCTCGGCCGATGAGGACCGCATGATGGCCGCGTCAGCTCCGAGTCAGGGAAGACTCCGAGATGCCGCGCGGACAGCGTGGTGGCACGGTCTGCCCGACGCGTGCCGTCCTCGTCGATGAGGCGGAGGAGCACCGGTGGAACTACCACGTCTGCTGCTCGAGACGTCCGTACTTCTCGCGCTGGCCGTGGTGCTGGGACTGGTCGCTCGACGAGTCGAGATCCCGCTCAGCGTCATCCTGGTCGTCGTCGGCTTCCTGGCCTCCGCGGCGGGCCTCGCCCCGGAGATCGCGCGCCTTGAGGGCGAAGCCTTCGAGGAGGTGGTGGTGTTCCTGTTCCTGCCGGTGCTGGTCTTCGCCGCTGCGCTGGGTGTCGATCTGCGCGCCTTCGTCCGCAACCTGGGCGCGATCCTCGCACTGGCCGTCCCGGCCTTCCTCGTGTCCGCGGTGCTGGTGGGCGTCACCCTGCACTGGGCGCTCGGCACGGCGCTGGTGGTGGCGTTCCTCTTCGGTGCGTTGATCTCCGCTACCGATCCCGTCGCAGTCGTCGCCGTGTTCCGCGAGGTGGGTGTGCCGCGCCGGCTGTTGACCCTGGTCGAGGGGGAGAGCCTGCTCAACGACGGCGTTGCGATCGTCCTCTTCGCCGTCCTCCTCGACGCGGCACTCGGCGGACCGGTGAGCGTCGGCGCCGGGGTCCTGGAGTTCGTCGTCGTTTTCGGTGGCGGGGCCGGGTTCGGGATCGTCCTGGGCCTCGCCGCTTCCCTGGCGCTGCCCTGGCTGGGCCGGCTGCCGGCCGCCGGCCTCTCACTGGCCATCGCCTACGGCTCCTTCGTCCTCGCCGATGCCGTCCTCGGGTTCTCCGGGGTCATGGCGACCGCGGCGGCCGGAATGGTGCTGTCCGGGTTCGCTCCGAGCCGCGCATCGGCCGAGGTGCGGGAGATGTGGGAGCAGACGTGGGAAGCGCTGGACTACGTCGCCAACGCGCTGCTCTTCCTGCTGATCGGCCTGGTGATCGGCCCGAGGGCACTGCTGGACCATCTCGGTCCGATCGCCCTGGCGGCCGCCGTCGTGCTGATCGCCCGTGCCCTTGCCGTCGTCCCGGTGGTGTGGTTGCTCGAGCGGCTGGCCCACATCCCGCGGCTGGGCTGGCGCAACGAGGCGGTGCTGATCTGGGGCGGGCTCCGCGGCGGGGTCGCACTTGCGCTCGCCCTCGCGCTGCCCGAGGAACTGGCCGAGCGGGGGCTCCTCGTCGCTCTGACCGGTGGCGTCGTACTCGCCACGCTGCTGCTCAACGCCACCACGATCCGCTGGCTCGTCTCCCGCCTGGGCCTCACGACACCGACCCTCGCCGACCGCTACCTGGTGGCGATAGCACGGGTGTCGGCTACCGAGGCGGCGCAGAAGGGGATGACCGACCTGGGGCTGGCCGCCGATCCGCAGACGAGCGCCGAGCTCGCGGAGACGGGTAGGGCGGCACGGCAGGACGTGGCTGACCTGGATGTCGATGAGGAGGAGGAGTACCGCATCGTGGTAGGCCGCGGTCTGCACGTCGAGCGCCGCACGTACCAGATGCTCGGTGACGAGGGCCTGCTGCCACCTGCGGTCACCCGCACGCTGCTGCACGAGGTGGACGACGAGATCGACGATCTCTCCCTTCGAGGCAAGGACCACCGGCTGGGGACCACCCGCCGGTCCCGCTCCCGCCGCGGGGAGCAGGTCAGTCGGCGGCTGATCGGCCTGCTGCCCGAGCCCGCGGGCAGTGATCCGAGCGAACTGGCGTACGCGGAGGCCACCGCCCGCCGGCTCGCCGCGCGACGCACGTCCGACGCGCTCGACGTCTTCGGTCAACTGCCCTCGATCCGGCAGGAGACCGTCGAAGACGCTCGGCGGACCTTCGCCGAGTGGGAACAGCGGGCCATCGCCGAGTTGGACGAGCTCGACGCCCACTCCCGACCGGACGCCGCCACACTGCGCGCGCGACAGGTGAAGACGCTCGCCGCGGCGGCCGCCAGCCGGGAGCTGAACGAACTGATCGAGTCAGGGTTGTTGCCCGAGCAGGTGCTCGGATCGACCGGAACGGCACGGATTGACCGGCCCGCTGAGGTCTGAGCCGAGGGTCGGTCCACTCGTCACGGCAACGCCCGCAGGCGTGTGCGCATGTGGCGTGTCGCCCCTCGGACACCGAGTCGACCCCCACGGTCCCGACCGTGGGGGTTCGTCCTTCTCTGGGGTCACCGGCAGGTCGCCTTGCGGTCATCCGCGATACGTCGAGCCGCGACACTCACCCCAGAGGCGGGATGGCCCCGACCTGGCCCAGGAAGTCGGCCAGGTTCCAGTACTCCGTGACTTCGAAGATCTTCCCGTCCCGCAGCCGGCCGACCCCCGCGCCGAGAATGCGGAAGGGGCGGCCCGTGGCGGGCAGCCCGGGCAGGTCACCGGTGTGCACACCGGTCATGACCCACTCCTTGGCGTAGGAGTCACCAGCGACGAGGAGATTGACCACCTCGATGCGGAGGTCGGTCCACCGCTCGAGCAGGCCGATCAGGTCCTGGCGCACCGCCTCCCGGCCGACGAGGCGCTCCCCGGTACCGGTGTTGGTGAAGACGCAGTTCTCGTCCATGAAAGTGGTGAACGCGTCGGGGTCGTGCCGGTCCATGGCTCGCGTCCACTCGAGGACGACGGACCTGGTGTCGGTCGCCATGGTCTGCGTACCGGTGCTCATCGTGTGCTCCCCGGATCGGTCGGGATCGGACACAACGAGCCTCGGCCCGCCGGAGGAGCCGCGGTAGCGCAGCGAATGCGTATCCGCCGCGACCGGCACTACGTACGCAAGGTGCGCAAATCGCCTCGACGGGCAAGCCCGGTCTTCGCGAGGAGCCGTTCTACGTGCTTGTCCACCGTGCGCACCGATATGAACAGGCGTGCCGCGACCTCCTTGCTGGGCAGGCCTTCGGTCACGAGCGCGAACACCTCCGCCTCGCGGTCGGTGACGCCGAGCGCAGCGAGCCCCGGAGGCACGCCGCCCTCGGGTTCGGGACGCCGGACCGGCACGCCGGCTCTGCGCAGCAGCGACCGGCAGGCGCGCTCCACGTGCTCGTGGCCCGAGCGACGGAAGAACGCAGCTGCCTCGGTGAGCCACTCCACCGGACAGCCCCACCCATCGGCGAGAGCGCACTCGGCCACAAGCCGTTCGGACAGATGGCGCTGCGCAGCCATGCCCGGCATTGCGATGTGCACACGCGCCTCCCGGAAGAGTGCTGCGGCGGTCGCAGGGTCCCCACCCCGGCCAGCGGCGATCGCGTCGGCATAGCGGAGGACCGCCGTCGAGAGCCGGCTGTCGGCCGGCGTGAGCTGCCGGGCCTCGGCTCGGGCCTCTTCGCCACCGTCGTCCTGCACGGTCCGCAGCAGCGCCCAGGTGCGCCAGTACGGACGTACGTAGACCGTGGCGGCGTCTCGGAGGATCGAGACCGCCGTGTCGAGCGCCGCGATCGCCCCGGCACGGTCTTCGCGGAGCAGGGCGTAAGTCCCCCTGTGCGCCCAGGCGTTGGCCTCCAGGTCCGGCTCGGGCCGGCCCGTCGCCATGGCCTCCGCGATAGCCAGTTCCATCGCAGCACGCCGGCCGGCGAAACCGTGGGCTGCCGCTTCGAGCAAGAGCGCCTCGGCGAGCAGGAGGTCGAGGTGGAACCGGCGCGCGGCGTCCTGGCATCGGCGGGCCGAGTCCAGACAGGTCCCGGCGTCGAGGGCGATCCAGCCGGACATGCCCAGCTGCAGGTCGATGGTGGCCGCCATCGAGAGGGCCCCGGCCTCGGCAGCCAGCGCCCGGGCCTGCCGCAGACGGACGGTGTCGTTGGCCTGCAGCAGGTCGATCGTGCCCAGCTCGTGCGTAGCCCGGAGCTCCCACAACTTCGCCCCGTGCCGGGACGCGACCTCGCGTTCCCGGGCGAAGATGGCCTCGGCCTCCCCCAAGTCCCGGTTGCGCGCGATGCGCCCCATGACCTCCAACGCTTGGCAGGACACGTCCGCGAGGTCGCGCCGCTGTGCCACCTCCAGGGCGCGGCGCGCGATCGGTTCTGCCTCCGCGACGCGGGCGGCACCCAGTAGCACGTGCGCCGTGAGCCCATCGATCTGCGCCAGGGCTGCATCGTCGGCCGCGAGCACACGGGCCTGCGCCAGCTCCTCCAGCGCCAGGGTCCAATGCGCGGCCGCGCTCGCCGCCTCAGCCAGCTGCACGTGGATGCGAGCCCGTCGAGAGGGCTCGGGGGCTTCCCCGTGGAGACGTCGTGAGAGGTCGACGGCGCTGTCCAGGTCGCCACGCAACCCAGCGACCCGAACGCGCAGCTCATCGATGTCGAGGGCTGACGGCGACCCGCTGCGTGCCAGCGATCGAGCGTGCTCGAGGATGCGCGCCGCGGTCGCCAGCGCGCCGTCGGCAACGGCCCGGAACCCGGCCGTAAAGAGCAGGCTCGTGGCGTCCGCGGTGTCCCCGGCCAGCTGGCTCAGCTCGGCGGCGAGCTCGCACCAGTGCCCGGGCAGCCCGGCGTGAACGGTCTCGATCGCTGACCGCGCCTTCCGCGCCAGGACCTCGCGGACCTCGGGGACAAGCCCACCCAGCACGGCGTCGCGGGTCAGGGCATGCCGGAACCTGAACGCTCCGTCGTCCACTGCCACCAGTTGCATCTCCACCGCGCGCATCAGGACGTCGGCCACCTGGTCGGGGCTACGGCCGAGCGCGGAGGCCAGCACCGCCGGAGGCAGCCGCCCGAGCAGCGCGCCGAGGTCGATGACCGCACGGTCCTCCGGCGAGAGGACGTCAAGGCGACGGCGTACGGCGTCGGCGAAGGATGGGGGGACGACCGTGTCTGCTGCCGAGCACACCTCCCAGCCTGTCCCGCGACGAACCAGCGCGCCGGCATCGATGGCCGCCGTCAGCAGCTCCTCGACCAGGAACGGGACGCCGTCCGCGCGGGCCAGCAGCGCGGAAAGCCCGGGCGGGACGGTCGGCATGCCGAGCGACAACCGGGCCATGGTGGCGACCTCGTCGCCGGTCAGCGGCGACAACTCGACCAGCGTCGCGGTCCGGTGGGCGACCAGGTCGTGCAGGAGCCCGGCCCCGTCCGATGCCCCCGGTCGTGCCGTGACCACGACGACCAACCGTTCGTCGACGGCGTGATCGGCGACGTACTCGAGCACGTCCAGTGTCTCCAGGTCGGCCCAGTGGACGTCCTCGATGGCGAGCAGCACCCCCGCGCCACCACCCAGCACCGTCAGCAGACGCAGGACGCCTTCGGCCAGGACGAGAGACGACTCCGCCGAGCCTGCGAGCTCCGGCCTGTGCCACTCGGGGAGCAGACGGCCGAGGGCTGCCCGGTACGGGATCAGTTGTGGGTCATCCGGCAATCCGGAGCGGCGGCATGCGGCGATGAGTGCCTCTGCCAGCGGCCGGTATGGCAGTGGCCGCCGGGCGGGCACCGCTCGACCGGTCACCACAGCCGCCCCGCGGCCCTCCGCGCACCGGAACAGCTCCCGGACGACCCGGGACTTGCCGATCCCGGCCTCGCCGAGCAGCGCCAGAACGCCGCCGCGGCCGGCGTCGATTACCCGCGTCAGCACGTCGATCTCCTGGCGCCGACCGACCAACGCCGGACACAGCGTCTGCGCCATCGACAGAGCATCCCCGGCCGGTGCACCGTCCGCCAGGACCCCGAGGGGCTCGCCACGTCTGCGACCCTGTCAACCCGGTCGTCAGGGTGCCGGAGGCCGGGGAGCTGGATACCTTTTCGGCGGGCCGCACTGCGACGTCGCCGTAGTTCCCCTGCGCCACCGGGGACCACGGCTCGGTCCGGGTTCTCCCCGGCGACAGCCGTGATCAGGCCGATAGGCGTGTGCGTATGTAGCGTGTCGCCCCTCGGACACCAATGATAGGATCCCCGCGGCTGACCAGCTGCGGGGATCCTGTCGTCGTGGAGCAGGACCGGACGTCCCGGGACTCCGTTTGACGGTGTCTCGGTACATCGTTCATGTGGGCGTGGTTCGGTACCCCCGGGTCGGGGGTCCGGGGTGAGATCCCGTAGCCGTTGTCTCGCGACGGCCCTTCCCCGGTTCGCCCGGACACGAGACGTCGTCGACCCCATCCCTGCACAGCCGTTCGGGTGACGCTGCCTGCTTGGCCCGACCGTGCACAAGTCGAGGGTTGAAGCTCGCGAGGGTTGATCGACTCCAGAGGTGGGGCCAGGCTTCCATGTGTGCCGACGACGTCGGACTACGAGCGCATGTTGCGCGGGGCCGGCCTGCGCGTGACCCGTCCTCGGCTCGCGGTGCTGTCGGTCGTGCACTATCAACCGCACGCCGACACTGACTGGATCATCACTGCCGTACGGAAGGAGTTCGGCCGGGTATCCCACCAGGCCGTCTACGACGTGCTGCACGCGCTGACCGCCGCTGGTTCGGTGCGGCGCTTCCAGCCGTCGGGCTCCGTGGCTCGCTACGAGGCGCGGGTCCGGGACAACCACCACCACGTCGTGTGCCGGTCGTGCGGTGCCATCGCCGACGTCGACGGCGCCCTCGGCGACACCGCCTGCCTGACGGCCCCGACATCTCGGGCTACGACATCGGCGAGGCCGAGGTCATCTACTGGGGTCGATGCCCGGCGTGTCTGGCGGCAACGGCGTCCAGCGGCTGAAGGCAACCAGCCATCACGAGGAAACGGCGAGACAGGGAAGAGGGACCGGACGTGACCGAGAAATTCGGCGAGGGCGTCAAGACCGGGACCGAGAGCATCAGCGAGAGCGAAAATCCCGCAATCCCCAGCCCCACTCCGAAGCCCTCGACCCGGCCGCGGACGAATCGGGACTGGTGGCCGAACCAGCCCGACCTGTCGGTTCTCCGCCAGCACGAGCCCCGGCCCAATCCGATGGGCGAGGGCTTCGACTACGCCGAGGAGTTCAAGACCCTCGACGTCGAGGCGCTGAAGCGGGACCTGTTCGACCTGATGACGACGTCGCAGGACTGGTGGCCGGCCGACTACGGCCACTACGGGCCGCTCTTCATCCGAATGAGCTGGCATGCGGCGGGCACGTACCGCATCGCCGACGGCCGGGGCGGTGGCGGGTCCGGCGCGCAGCGCTTCGCCCCCCTCAACAGCTGGCCCGACAACGCGAGCCTCGACAAGGCACGCCGGTTGCTCTGGCCGCTCAAGCAGAAGTACGGCCGCAAGATCTCCTGGGCCGACCTCCTCATCTTCGCCGGCAACTGCGCTTACGAATCGATGGGATTCAAGACGTTCGGCTTTGCCTTCGGTCGAGAGGACATCTGGGAGCCCGAGGAGATCTTCTGGGGGCCCGAAGACACCTGGCTCGGGGACGAGCGCTACACCGGCGACCGGGAGCTCACCGGGCCGTTCGGCGCCGTGCAGATGGGCCTGATCTACGTGAACCCGGAGGGGCCGAACGGCCGCCCGGATCCGCTGGCCGCCGCCCGCGACATCCGCGAGACCTTCGGTCGCATGGCCATGAACGACGAGGAGACGGTCGCGCTCATCGTCGGCGGCCACACGGTCGGCAAGAGCCATGGCGCGGTCGACCCCTCGTACATCGGCCCCGAGCCCGAGGCCGCCCCCATCGAGCAGCAGGGCCTCGGCTGGAAGAACAGCTACGGCAGCGGCGTGGGCCCAGATGCGCTCACCAGCGGGCTCGAGGGTGCGTGGACCCCCACCCCGGTCAGGTGGGACAACAGCTTCCTCGAGACCCTGTACGGCCACGAGTGGGAGCTGACCGAGAGCCCGGCCGGTGCGAAGCAGTGGACGCCGAAGGGCGGCGCCGCGGCCGACGCCGTTCCCGACGCGCACGACCCGTCCAAGCGGCACGGTCCGATGATGCTGACGACGGACTTCGCGCTGAGGGTGGACCCGGTCTACGGGCCCATCACGCAGCGGTTCCTCCAGAACCCCGAACAGCTCGACGAGGCGTTCGCCAAGGCCTGGTACAAGCTGCTGCACCGCGACATGGGCCCTCTCTCGCGCTACCTCGGCCCGTGGGTGCCGGAGCCGCAGCTGTGGCAGGACCCCGTTCCCCCGATCGACCACGAACTGCTCGGGGACGACGACATCGCGGCCCTCAAGCGCACGCTCCTCGACTCGGGACTGTCCATCCCCCAGCTGGTGTCCACCGCCTGGGCGTCGGCGGCGAGCTTCCGCGGCACCGACAAGCGTGGCGGCGCCAACGGGGCCCGGATCCGCCTCGAGCCGCAGCGGAACTGGGACGTCAACGACCCGGCCCAGCTGGCCAGGGTGCTGCCGACCTACGAGCAGGTCCAGCAGGGCTTCAACGGCACACAGTCCGGCGGGAAGAAGGTCTCGCTCGCCGACCTGATCGTCCTGGGCGGATGCGCGGCCGTGGAGCAGGCGGCGAAGGATGCCGGGCACGACATCACGGTGCCGTTCGCGCCGGGACGCACGGACGCCTCCCAGGACCAGACCGACGTGGGGACGTTCGCCGTGCTGGAGCCGACCGCGGACGGATTCCGCAACTACCTCCGGGCCGGGGAGAAGCTCTCGCCGGAGACGCTGCTGGTGGACCGGGCCTTCACGTTGAACCTGACCGCTCCCGAGATGACGGTGCTCATCGGCGGGATGCGGGCCCTGAACGCCAACCACGGGCGGGCCCCGCACGGCGTCTTCACCGACCGGCCGGAGACGCTGACGAACGACTTCTTCGTGAACCTGCTCGACATGGGCACGGAGTGGCAGGGGTCCGCCTCGGCCGAGAACGTGTACGAGGGCCGGGATCGTGCCACGGGCGAGATCAGGTGGACCGCTACCGCCGCCGACCTCGTTTTCGGATCAAACTCCCAGCTCCGTGCCATCGCGGAGGTCTACGCGTGCGACGACGCGAAGGAGAAGTTCGTGCGTGACTTCGTGGCCGCGTGGAACAAGGTCATGAACCTCGATCGGTTCGACCTCGCGTGATTCCGATGTAGAGGTGGGCCGACGATCGGCCGACCTCGACATCCGGTCGGTGCTCCTTGGCCTCCATCCCGCCGCCGACCGACGAACCCCTCGCGGCAGGTACCGCGCCGGCGTCTACGGCTGACCGGCACGCATGACGAGTGGGAGTTCAGCCAGCCGAGGAGAGGCGTGTGCGTATGTACCGAGACGCCCCTCGGACACCGGCCTGAACCCCACGGCTCGACAGCGGTGGGGGTTCTGTCGTCAGTGGGTACGTCGACTCCGCGCCACCGCGGCTCGGGGCCAACCAGAACGGGTTCCACAGGACCGGGTCCGATCCGGTCAGCCCTGTGGCGCCCGGCTGGAGGGGCGAACCTCCAGCCCCACGATCACTCAGGCGTCCCGATGAGGTCGCTCGCCTTCCGCGGGAGCCCTGTCCTGGACTCGTCAGGCCGCGCTCGGCCCGAGACGCGCGAACAATGAGCCTTTCCCAGTAGCGGGCGGCTGGCAGGTCGGACCGGACACGCCGACGGCGGACAGATGAGGAGAGACGGCGCAGGACCTCGGTAGGAGGGACGTCCTTCCACAGATGTCCACCACCGAGGTCCTGCTGTGTCCGATCCTGTCATCTACACCGCCGTGCTCCCCGTCGCCGAGGAGACCGTGCACTTCGTGTCGGGCCTGCTGGCCGCCGAACGCCGTCGCCGGGGAACCCGGGGCCGGCGCCGGGCGCTGGGCTGCTACCGACAGGTGGTGCTGGTCCTGCGCTGGTTTCTCGACGGCACCCGGTTGGCGCAGCTGGCCGGCGACAACCGGATCGGCCGCTCCACCGCCTACCGGTACCTGCACGAGGGCATCGACGTCCTCGCCGCCGCCGCACCGGGGTTGCGCGGCGCGCTGCTGGCCGCCCGCGCCGCCGGCCACTCCCATGTGACCGTCGACGGCACGCTCATCCGCACCGACCGCTGCCACATGCCGGGCCCGACCGCCCGGACCGACCGCTCCGGTCGCCGGGTGGACCTGTGGTGGTCGGGCAAGCACACCGCCCACGGCGGCAACGTGCAGGTCATCGCCGCCCCGGACGGCTGGCCGATCTGGACCTCCCCGGTGCGCCCAGGCCGCGAGCACGACACCACCGCGCTGCGCGCCCACCCCGAGGTGCTGCCGCTGCTGGCCGAGTGGACCGACGGCGAGCACGCGGCCCTGGGCGACCTGGGCTACGAGGGCGAACGCGGTGCGCTGACCACGCCGATCAAGCACCGCGCCGGGTGCCGGCTGACCGCCGATCAGCGCACCGTCAACCTGCTGCACGCAGCCACCCGCGCCCCGGCCGAACGCGGCAACTCGCTGCTCAAGACCACCTTCAAGGCCCTGCGCCGGGTCAGCCTGTGCCCCTGGCGCATCGGCGCGATCACCGCCGCCGCCCTCGTCCTCCACCGCGAGCACGACCGGACGACATGATCACCAACTTGGTTCGGCCACTACTGGGAAAGGCTCAATGCCTGACGGCCGCGGGCAATTCGGCTCTTCACGGTGTTGACCGGTATGGCCAACGCCGCGGCAATCTCGTCGTAGGAGCATCCACACAGTTCTCGCAGCACGACGGCGGCACGGTATGACGGCGGCAGCTGGGAGAGAGCCTCGTCTGCCGTCATTCTCGCCACCACCTGCTCGTCGACTGGCACAACCTGGGCGGCTCGAGCAACTCCGGCCACGCCCTCGACCCAGACCTCGTCAGTAGGCTCCGGCCTCCGTCGGCGCCTGCGGGTTTCCTCCAGCGCCGCGTTGGAGGCCACTCGATACAGCCAGGTGCGGAAGCTCGATCGCCGCTCGTATCCACCGAGCAACCGCCATACCCGGATGAGAGTCTCCTGCATGGCCTCCAGCGCGTCGTCGTGATTTTCCGTGATGCGCAGACACACGTTGTAGACCAGCCGTTGGTGTCGCGTCATCAGCTCACCGAAGGCCAGTTCGTCGCCGTACAGGCACCCGTCGATGAGCTCGTCCTCGGTAGCCGAGCTGAGGTTTCCGACATTCCTGGCATTCGACTTCCGGTCGTGCGCATCGAACGGCACCACGCACGCGAGAGCACCCGAGTCGGCGGTCTTGCAGGAGCGGCTATGAGTTATCGCAGGAGCCGGAGTCCCTGCTCGGCGGCATCTCCCTGCGGGAACCGGATCGGGAGAGTCGACCACCGCGCCGCTCTCACCGGTCCTGCAGGTGTCGAAGTCAATAGCCGGCATGCAGCCGTTCATAGCGATCCCCTTGTTTCGTGCGAGAAAGGCAAGAAAGATCGTGTCGGCGCACCGCGAGCAGTACCAGGAGTGACTGTTCAGGTGGTCGCCCGCGTGTCGTGATCGGGTGATCCTGGCGGGCTGTGAAGGATCGGTCCGTGTCCGCGCCGAGCTACGAGCAACTGGCGG
>NZ_NVPT01000061.1 GCF_002802985.1 Geodermatophilus chilensis
ACGGATGCAGTACCGCCCCGGACTGCTGGTCGGCTTCCTGGCCAGCACCGGCTTGGAGTTCGGATCGTTCCTATAACAACCGCCCTTAATGATCTTTAGAACACCATCGGCGGCCAGCCCGGTCATAACCTTGAAAGAACCTTTCGTGAGGGCTGCGCCAAGTCGCCCGAGGACACCCCTGCCCAGGTGACGTTCCGCCTCCTTAAGGGGACCGCTCAGGAGCGCACGCTCTTGATCAAAGAGATACTTCGACGCTTCGTCCGCGGACGAAGCGTCGACCGGGAAGCCCGCGTAGAGAGCATGCAGTTGAGCGCGGAACTCCTCGTACGAGTCATCGCTCCTGACCTTCGCGACAACGGACGGAGTCAGGTTCGCGAGGATCGGCAGTTCCGTCGTCATCAAGGCGGTCGTCACTCGGTTGCCAGGGCTGGTGAAGGCGCCGAGACCGTTCTGGCAGAGGTGCGCCTCGTGGCGAAAGGGGGCGGTGTAGGTTGCGCCGACGCTGCGAGCAAGGGCGTACTCGCGAGCGAAGTGGCGCATCCCGTGCTCTAGGCTCTTGCGGACAGAGGCGTCTTGATCTCCGGGGGCACAAACGAACTGACCTCGGATGTTGTCTTCCGCCGTGATCTCGGTTGCGGCGAACTGCCTGGTGTAGGCCGTGGTATCAGTCACCAACCGCGTCATCAATTCTCGCGCCATGCTGTCGATGTCTGGTGACTGCCTTAGGTTCAGGTCGGCTGACGGGGCGAAGACGACCGCACCGCTTTCCACCAACGGGCGAAGGTGGCGCAGAGCAGGGATTGTGGCGGACAAGAACGCACGCGTCTGTGCGACCAGCGGCTCACAGGTCTCTGGATTCAAGTACCCGGGACGGCTGGACATCAAATGCGGTACTCGGTATTGGCTGTAGGAGAACCAGTCCGTCAGGGGGTCCTTGACAACGACTGAGTCCGCATAGAGCAGCGTTGACATGATCAGGTCGCCAGATACGGCCCAGAAGTTGGCCGAAGGCCACCCGCCCAGATAGATCGACCCTCGCCCCACTTGCGGTGCGTCTGCCGCTTGTGCAAGGCGCCGCGCCTCCATGCCCAAGTCATACAGGCGCCGCCCTGGTAACCGAGCGACGTCAGGGTCCGAATCACGCGCGAAGAAGTTGTCAATGACGTCAAGGACGGTGATCGGCAAGGCAACCTCTCGGATCCGCGCGTGACCGAGCCACTTGGTGCTCGCCGTCGGAAGCGCCGAGCACTCAGCCGAGGCTACGTCCTGGAGATGACACTCCCCGCGCTTCGGCGATGTGCTCCGCAGCCCCCACCTAGACCGGCCGGGACACCGTCATGATCGCCAGCGTGAGAGGCGACCCTGGACGGCAGGGCTCGTCCACACGTCTGGCCGCTTCCCACAACCGGCTTCCGTCCGGCTGCGCCGATCGGGGGAAGGGTGGGCCGAAGGCCAATCCCGAAGGGACGCGCAGCGCCCTTCCGGCGACCGGTGCAGCCGGCACACTCCCCCGGGTGGGAAGCGGCATCTCCCGTCATCCGGCCTGGCGCCGATGGCCGCTCCCAGTCCGCATCCAGCCCGCACTCAGTCCGCAGAACGTCCAGTTGAGGCCCTCAACGACCGTAGATCACAAAATGGCATAATCGCAGGTCAACGGTTATGTCCGCTGACGACCAACAACAGCCAATCACCCACGGAACGTATTCCTAAACCGTGTGTCGCAGGTTCGAATCCTGCCGGGGGGGCACTGGCGTACCTGCAGGTCAGCGCTCCTCCGATGTCTCACCCGAGGTCGTCCGGCCGCGGACCGACGAGCCGGGTGTCGTCCTCCGCCCCTCGGAGCAGGGGGACCTCACCGGTGTGCACGATCTCCTGCGCGATCGTGCGCAGTTTGGTGTTGGTCTCGTTGGAAATCCGCACGAGCGCCGCGAAGGCCTGTTCCGCCGTGAGCTTGTACCGCTCCATCAGGATGCCCTTCGCCTGGTCGATGACCGGACGGAGGTCGAGGGCGAGCCGGAGGTTCTCGGCGAGCTCCACGGTGTCCTCGTACGCGTACATGTTCGCGACCGTGGTCGCCGCATGGGTGGCGAACCGCTCCGCTGCCCCGCGACGGCCGAGGTCGGCGTGGACGTCCCGTCCCACGTACAGGTTGAAGCTGCCCAGCACCGTCCGCTGGGCCGGCAGCGGGGAGGACAACACACCGTGGCAGCCGCGCCCGGCGGCCTCCCGGGCGAAGTCCGCCCACGGGCCCTGGGGCCGGGCGGTGACGACGGTGACCGGCCGCCCACGCCGAGCGGCTTCCAGGCACGGCCCCGTGTCGCTGCGGTACTGAAACTCATCGAGGTCGACGGCCAGGGCTCCGCTGGCCGCCACGGTGCTGCCCCTGTCGTGGTTCACCAGGGTGACCGACGCCTCCAGCGGTCGGTCGAGCACCGTCGCAGCGATGTCGGTGACCTCGTGCACGACGGCCGGCAGAGAGCGTCCTGCGAACGGGATCGTGCTGAGCTGCGCGAGCGCGGCCAGCAGTTGGTCGTCGGGCCTGGGCACGGTGGTACTCCGGGAGCCTGTGCAGCGGGATGCGGTGGTCGCTGCGGGTCTGCGAGACCCCGTGGGTTCCAGGGCTCGGTCGAGAGGGGGGCGAGGCCCCGGGGTGCGCCGGCTGCGTGACGCGCGGTTCAAGAGGACACTACCCAGCAGCGCCAGCGTCCCCGGGGGCATCCGGGTCACCTGGCCCAGCGCGGGCCGGTCGTCAGCTGCGGAGCGTGGTGTTCGGGGTGGTCCCGTACCGGGCGCGGTAGGCGGCGCTGAACCGGCCGGCGTGCGGGGCGGACCCGGCGGAGGTAGGCCATCGGGGTGCACGCGTGGTGGCGGGTGAACGCCTGCTGCAGGGCCGCTGCGGTGGTTGACTCCGGCCACCCACCCACCCCTGCAGCGCCGCCGCGGGCCGAGTGGGTCCGGCCCGCTCCTCCGCGGGTACCGGCACGTGCATGGCACTCCGCAACGCGGCGGTCGCGGCCGCCGGCCAGTGGGTCGACCCCGACGACGGCATCCGCTACCCCGCAGGTGAGGTCCACGGGTGGGAGCGGGGGCGCAACGAGACGGTCTGCGGCCTGTCGCTGAGCCGGTCGCGGCTGGCCCGCTTCCCGCACGTCAGCTGGGCCGACGTCCAGCCGGAGTCCGGCCGCCACGCCGAGGAGGTGCAGGAGGTCTGCCGGCGCTGCCGGGCGGGGCTGGGCGGACGGCGGGACGAGCGCGGCTGGACGCGAACCAACCCCCGGCCCTGAGTCAGCGCCGCCGCGAGAACACGTACCGGAACGGGCCGGGCAGGCGCACCGACCAGCGCCGTCCACGGGGGCTGTAGCCGACCGGGCCGACGTGCAGGCTGGGCGAGATCCCGCGGCGGCTGACGTCCAGGCGGAGCGGTCCGAGGCGCTTGGTCAGGCGGAAGCGGAAGGGCATGCAGGGGTCCTACCAGCTGCTCCCGTGTCGCCCGCAGGGGCGACATCACCCCGGCGGGGCGACACTCTCCCACGCTGCGAGGCGTTACCGTCTCTGCACGCATGTCGAGTCCCGGCAACGGCGCCGGGGACGAGCGGAGGGGGAGACCCAGCATGGAGACGAGCGTGGTCGACGTCCCGGATCGGGGGCGCTTCGAGGTGCGGCTCGGGGACCGGGTCGTCGGCCTGGCCAGCTACCACGTCGAGAACGGCACCATGACGCTGCCGCACACCGAGGTCGACCCCTCCGTCGGTGGGCGCGGCATCGGCTCGGCGCTCGTCGCCGGCGTGCTCTCCGCCGCCCGGGAGCGCGGGCTGACCGTGCTGCCCTACTGCTCGTTCGTGCGTCACTACATCCAGCAGCACCCGGAGGACATCGACCTCGTCGCCGAGGACGACCGGCCGCACTTCGGCCTGGCCACCGCCGACCGCTGACCTGCGGCTCCGCCCGCAGCTGCCTACGCTCGCGCGGGTGCCCACCGCGCTGCTCTAGTTCCGCCGCGACCTGAGGCTGGCCGACCACCCCGCCCTGCTCGACGCCCGGGAGGCGGCCGGGCCGGACGGCGCCGTCCTGCCGCTGTTCGTCTTCGACCCCCGGCTGTGGGGTCCCTCCGGGCTGCCCCGCCGGCAGTTCCTCCTCGACTGCCTCGCCGACCTCGGCGGTCAGGTGGACGGCGCCCTGGTGCTGCGCTCCGGCGACCCGGCGCGGGTGGTGCCCGACCTGGCCCGCGAGGTCGGCGCGGTGAGCGTGCACGTCTCGGCCGACACCGGCGTCCACGGCCGGCAGCGGGACGCGGCGGTCGAGCGCGCCCTCGGCGACGTCCCGTTCGTGCGCACCGGCTCCCCGTACGCGGTGACGCCGGGCCGGGTCACCAAGTCCGATGGGACGCCGTTCCGGGTCTTCTCCCCCTTCGCCCGCGCCTGGCGCGAGCACGGCTGGCGGGCCCCGGCGCCGCGGCCGGAGTCGGTGCCCTGGAGCACCGGCGTCCGCTCCGAGGACCCGCCCGAGGTCTCCGGCCTGGACGGCGTCCGGCTGCCCCCGGCCGGCGAGGCGGCCGCCTCCGACGCCTGGCGGCGCTTCCGCGCGGAGCGGATCGACGACTACAAGCGGACCCGCAACACCCCGGGCACCGACGGCACCAGCCGGCTGTCGGCCTACCTGAAGTACGGCTGCGTGCACCCGCGCACGCTGCTGGCCGACATCGAGGACCTCGACTCCGAGGCCGCCGACAGGTTCCGCACCGAGCTGTGCTGGCGGGACTTCTACGCCGAGGTCCTGTGGCACCGCCCGGAGTCCGCCCGCGAGCCGCTGGACGGGCGGATGCGCGCGATGACCTACGACACCGGCCCGGACGCCGACGCGCGGTTCGCGGCGTGGGCGCAGGGCCGCACCGGCTACCCGGTCGTCGACGCCGGGATGCGCCAGCTGCTCGGCGAGGCCTACGTGCACAACCGCGTGCGGATGATCGTCGCGTCGTTCCTGGTCAAGGACCTGCACCTCGACTGGCGGCGCGGGGCGCGGTACTTCATGCAGCACCTCGTCGACGGCGACCTGGCCAGCAACAACCACGGCTGGCAATGGGTCGCCGGGACCGGCACCGACGCCTCGCCGCACTACCGGGTCTTCAACCCCACCCGGCAGGGGAAGGAGTTCGACCCGGACGGCGACTACGTGCGCCGCTGGGTGCCCGAGCTGCGCGACGTCCCGGCCCGGTACGTGCACGAGCCGTGGCTCGCGCCGGACGGCGTCCCGGACGGGTACCCGCTGCCGGTCGTCGACCACGCCGAGGAGCTCCGGGTGGCGCTGGAGCGCTACGAGCAGGTGCGCGCGCTGATCAGCCGCGGGCGCGGATCCAGTCCGGCAGCAGCCCGGAGGCCAACAGCCGCCCCCGCAGCGGCGCCAGCAGCTCCACCAGCCGCTGCGTGCCGTTGGCCCCGAGGTGCGCCCAGCCGGTCACCGCCAGCCGGTCGGTGGTCGCCTCGACCTCCGCGCGCAGGGCCCGGCCGGCGTCGGTGAGGCCGCCGTCGTCGACCAGCCCGCGGTCGCGGCAGCGCTGCTCCCCCGCCGTCCACTCGGCGTCGCTCCAGCCACGGGTGGTGCGCACGAAGTCGGTGCTGTCCGAGGCCAGCCCACCGGTGACCAGCGCCTCCACGGGGTCCAGCCCGGCGGCCATGAGTGCAGTGACGTGGCCGTCGCCGCGGTGCTCGCGCACCAGCAGGCCGGCGTGCCAGAGCTGCAGCAGCGGGTCCTCGGGCCAGTCGGCGCCGCTCCAGGCCGCGTACAGGGGCCGCCCGGCCGCACCGAGCCCCGCACACGCCTCCCGGGCCAGCTCCAGCGCCTCGGCGACGTCGGGCTCCCCCAGCACCCGGTGCAGGGCCGCGGCGACGGCGTCCCTGCGGGCGGCCGCCCACTCCTCCGGCGTGCCGGCCGCCCAGACCGCCGGCACCGCCCGGGCCACCAGGTCGGGCGAGAAGACGTAGAAGGTGGCGACGACGAGCGCCGGGTCGGCCGCACCGAACGCCGACGAACGGGCGGCGAAGTAGCCCGCGCGGGTCGCCGGCACCCCGAAGCGGTCGTAGGCCTGCTGCACCTCCGGGGCGAAGTAGGCGACGACGTGCAGGGTCTCCAGCGACCCCCACGCGCTCCGGGCCAGCTGCGGTGTCACCTGGGTCACCCCGTCATCGTGGCGGAGCCGCTGGCCGGGGGCGAAGCTGGGGTCATGACCTGGCGAGCCGCCCGTGCCTGAGGGACACACGCTGTACCGGCTGGCCCGGGACCAGACGCTGGCCTTCGCCGGCCGTCCGGTGCACGTGACCAGCCCGCAGGGCCGTTTCGCCGCCGGCGCGGCGCTGCTCGACGGCCGGGTGCTCGACGAGGTGATCTCCTACGGCAAGCACCTGTTCGCCTGCTTCGGCCCCGACACCCTGCACGTGCACCTGGGGCTCTACGGCACCTACACCTCCGGCGAGGGCACGCCGCCACCCCCGCGCGGCGCGCTGCGGATGCGCTGGGAGGGCGAGGGCCCCGACGGCCTGGGCATGTGGACCGACCTGCGCGGCGCCACCGCCTGCGAGGTGCTCACCGCGCCGGAGGTCGACCGCATCCTCGACCGCCTCGGCCCTGACCCGCTGCGGCCGCGCAGCGACGGCTCGGTGGCTCACAGGCGGATCGCCGGCAGCCGCACCGCGCTCGGCGCGCTGCTCATGGACCAGTCGGTGCTCGCCGGGGTCGGCAACGTCTACCGCGCCGAGATCCTCTTCCGGCACGCCGTCTCGCCGTTCCGCCCGGGCCGGGACGTCGACGCCGCCACGTGGACCGCGATGTGGGCCGACCTGGTGGTGCTCATGCGCGCCGGCGTCCGGATGGGCCGGATCGTCACCACCCGCCCGGAGCACCGCAACCGCCGCGGCGGCGCCGTCCGCCGGGAGGACGCGCACTACGTGTACCGGCGCACCGGGCTGCCCTGCCGGGTCTGCGGGACGCCGGTGCAGACCCAGGTGATGGTCGGCCGCAACCTCCACTGGTGCCCGATCTGCCAGGCCGCCTGACCCGGTGACCGCGGGGTCGGTGCGACCTATCGTGGGGCCATGGCCGGCGGGGGGCGTGCTCTTGGGGTGGCCGCGCTCGCCGCGGCGTCCCTGGCCCTCGGCGTGCCCACCGCGGCGGCCGACCCGGGGGACGACGCCGCGGTCGGCTACGACGTCTCCTATCCCCAGTGCGGCGACGCGCTGCCCGACGACCCGGCGTTCGCGATCGTCGGCGTGAACGGCGGGCTGGCCACGCGGCCCAACCCCTGCCTGGCCGGGCAGCTGGCCTGGGCCGCGGAGGAGACCACCGGCGTGGTCGAGGCCCAACCGCGGCTGCAGCTCTACGTCAACACCGCCAACCCCGGCCAGGTCCGCGACCGGGTGACCACCTGGCCCGCACGCGGGCGCACCCCGTACGGCCGCTGCGAGGGCGACAACAGCCGGGCCTGCTCGTGGCAGTACGGGTGGGAGCGGGTCGCCGTCACGGTGACGGAGTTCTTCCTCCCCGCCGCGGAGGCCGCCGGCGTCGACCCCGACCCCGGCGACCACACCTGGTGGCTCGACGTCGAGACGACGAACACCTGGCAGACCGGTTCGGCGCCCGCCCGCGCCCGCAACCGCGCGGCGCTCGAGGGGATGGCCGCCCGGCTGTCGGCCACCGGTGCGGAGGTCGGCCTCTACTCCACCGGCTACCAGTGGCGGCGGATCGCCGGTGTGGTGCCCCGGTCCAGCCCGCTGCACGACCTCGACAGCTGGCTGGCCGGCTCGACCTCCCTCGCCGGCGCCCGCGCCGCGTGCCTGCGCGACCCGCTCGTCGACGGCGGCGACGTGGTTCTCACCCAGTACGTCGTCGACGGGCTGGACCACGACCACAGCTGTGTTTAGAGGGTGCCCTTGCCGTCGTCCCCGGTCGGGAGGGGCTGGAGCACCTGCAGTGCCGGGGCGCCGGCGAGCTTGCCCTCCAGCTGCCGCGACAGCTCGGTGAACGGCTCGCCCTTCCCGTGCGCGGCCAGCGCCTCGGGGCTCGCCCACTGCTCGATCATGACCAGGGAGCCGTCGCGCGCCTCGTGCAGCGCGTAGCGCTGGCACCCATCCTCCCCGTGCACCTGCGGGACGGCGGCCAGCACGGCCTCCCGCACCGCCTGGGCGTGCTCGGGCTGCGGGGTGATGGTGGCGACGACGACGACGGACACGGGCTGCCTCCTGCGCTCGGGGTTCTCGGAGCCTGGTGCTTGCCCACCCGGGCGGGACAGGATGCGTGTCGTGTCGGCCGACGATGACCCCGATCCCCCGTCCCCTCCCCCGCGGCGGCTGCGGGTGGCCGTCGTCGGCGCCGGCCCGGCGGGCATCTACACCGCCGAGGCGCTCACCCGGCAGCAGGACGTGCCGGTCGCCGTCGACCTGGTCGACCGGCTGCCCACCCCGTTCGGCCTGGTGCGCCACGGCATCGCCCCGGACCACCCGAAGATGCGGGCCATCCGCGACACCCTGCACCGGGCGCTGGACCACCCCGCGGTGCGCTTCGTCGGCAACGTCGAGATCGGGCGAGACCTCTCCTGCCGCGAGCTGCACGCCGCGGTCGACGCCGTCGTCTACACCTACGGCGCCGCGCTGGACCGGCAGTTGGCCGTCCCCGGCGAGGAGCTGCCCGGCAGCCTGGCCGCCACCGCGCTGGTCGCCTGGTACACCGGCCACCCCGACGCCGACCGGGCGACGGTCGAGGCGGCGCTGGCGGGTGCCCGGTCGGTCGTCGTCGTGGGGGTCGGCAACGTCGCGCTCGACGTGGCCCGCGTGCTGGCCCGCACCCCGGCCGAGCTCGAGCCCACGGACATGCCGCAGCACGTGCTCGACGCCCTCGCCGCCGCCCCGGTCGAGCGGGTCACCGTGCTGGGCCGGCGCGGCCCCGCGCAGGCCACCTTCACCACCCAGGAGCTGCGCGAGCTCGGCGAGCTGGCCGGGGCCGACGTGCTGGTCGATCCGGGCGACCTGGAGCTGGACGCCGCGGCCGAGGAGCGCGTCGCGGCCGACCGGGTGGTGTCGCGGAACCTGGCCGTGCTGCACGAGTGGGCGCAGCACACGGCGCAGCCGGGCCGGACGACGGTGACGCTGCGCTTCTTCTCGCGCCCGGTGCGCCTGCTCGGCGAGGACCGGGTGACCGGCGTGGAGGTCGAGCGGACCGTCGTGGACGAGGACGGCCGCGCCTCGGGCACCGGCGAGACCACCGTACTGGCGGCCGACCTGGTGGTCCGCTCGGTCGGGTACCGCGGCGGCGAGCTGCCCGAGCTGCCGCTCGACCCCCGGCGCGGGACCGTGCCCAACGACCTGGGCCGGGTGCTGCGCGGTGGGGAGCCCTCCCCCGGCGAGTACGTCGCCGGCTGGATCAAGCGCGGGCCGACCGGCGTCGTCGGCACCAACAAGCACGACGCCCGCGAGACGGTGGCCGCGCTGCTGGCCGACGTCGCCGCCGGCGTCGTCCGCCCCGGCAGCAGTGGGGACGACGACCTGGTGGCGACCCTGCGCGCGAACGGCGCCGACCCGGTGCTGCTCGAGGACTGGCGGGCCATCGACGCCGCCGAGGTCGCGCTCGGGGCGACCCGCGGCCGGGCCCGCACGACGCTGCACGAGTGGGAGTCGCTGCTGGCCGCCGTGAAGGAGGCGGCCGCGCGGGTGCGCTGACCGCTGACGAGCCGGTTGACCGGTCCCGTCCGGGGTTGGAGACTTGCCGCCTCGCGGAGGGAACCGGCCATGGCATGGAACCTCAAGGGCAGCTACGCCGAGACGTGCTCGTGCGAGCTGATGTGCCCGTGCAATCTCTCGTTGGACCACGGCGCCACCTACGACTACTGCCGGGCGACCCTGGCCTTCGACATCCGCCAGGGCGAGGTCGACGGCACCGACGTCCGGGGTCGCAGGGTGGTGACGATCATCGACACCCCGAAGGTGATGACCGACGGGAACTGGCGACTCGGCATGTTCGTCGACGACCAGGCGTCGGACGAGCAGTTCGACAAGCTGGTCAAGGTCTTCGGTGGGCAGCTCGGCGGCCCGATGGCCGCGCTCGCCCCGCTCGTGGCGGAGGTCGTCGGCGTCGATCGGGCGCCGATCGAGATCCGCGACGACGGTCTGCGGCACAGCGTCCGCGTCGGCGACGCCATCGACTTCGAGGTCGAGGACATCGTGCCGTTCGGCAAGGAGGACGGTCAGCCGGTCAGGTTCGACGGCGCGTTCCACCCGGTCGCGCCGAACCTGACGATGGCCGAGGCGCGGCGCTCGCGGATCGATGCCTTCGGCATCCGGTACGAGGGCAGGACCGGCGTGTCCATCGCGGAGTTCTCCTGGGCCGGGTGACCCCATGAGCGCTCCGGCGCAGGCACGCCCCACCTCGGACCGCGGCCTCCTGCCGGCCTTCGCTGCTGTCCGTGCCCGACTGGGGCTCGTCGCCGTCCTGTTCGCCCTCGCGGGCGTCGGCTGGTGGTGGACCGCCCGCCAGATGCAGGGCATGGACGAGGGCCCATGGACCGGCCTGGGCGCGCTGGGCTGGTTCCTCGGCGTCTGGGTCGTGATGATGGCCGCGATGATGTTCCCGTCGGTCGCGCCGACGGTGGCGCTGTACTCCCGCATGACCAGGCAGCGGTCTCCGCTGTCGCCCCTGCTGTTCGCGGGGGGCTATCTGGTCACGTGGGCAGGGGCGGGCCTGGTCGCCTTCGCGCTCGTGGCGACCGTGGACAGGGTCGCGGGAGACGTGCTCGCGTGGGACCGTGCGGGCCGGTGGGTCGCTGCTGCCACGCTCGTCGTCGCGGCGGTCTACGAGCTGACCCCGCTCAAGGACGTCTGCCTCGGCAAGTGCCGCAGCCCGCTCGGGTTCCTCCTCGGCTCCTGGCGCGACGGGCGCTGGGGTGCGCTGCGGATGGGTGCGAAACACGGTGCGTGGTGCGTCGGATGCTGTTGGGCGCTGATGGCGTCGCTGTTCGCGTTGGGCGTCATGAGTGTCGCCTGGATGGCCTTCGTCGCCGGGCTGATCGCCATCGAGAAGACCCTCCCGTGGCGCCGGGTGGCGAACTACGGGACTGCGGTCGTGCTGCTCACCCTCGGCGTCTTGTTGTGGCTGGCCCCCCACGGGATGCCGGCCCTCACCGTTCCCGGCGACGACCTGGTCAACGAGATGGAGCCGATGGGCTCCTAGCACTCCTTTCGCCTCGAGCACCGACTCGGCCGGCGACACGGTCGTGCCCGGCCGGGCGGCCTGACCGTCAGGTCAGGGCGCGCAGCAGCTCCCGCGCCGCGTCGGGGGTGCCGGCGACGAACCGGATCAGCCGCTCGGTGTCCGGCTCCAGCACCAGTGGCTCGCCGTCGGGGGTGAGCGCCACCCCGCCGGCCGCGGCCAGCAGGGCCAGACCTCCGGCGACGTCGTGCACGTGGGTGCCGCTGCGGTCGAGGTTCTGCCAGGCGCCGGCCGCGCCGTCGGCGACCAGGCACAGGTCGATCGCGGTGCACCCGGTGACCCGCACCCGTCGCGTGCCCGCGGGGACGACGACCACCCCACCCGGCGGCGCCGTGGGGACGACGACCGTCGCGCCCGGCCGCGGCCCGACCGGGACGCCGTCGCGGGTGGTGCCCCGGCCGATCGCGCCGGCCCACCGGCGGCCCGACGACAGGTCGGCGACCAGCCCGGCGACCGGCCGGCCGTCCTGCACCAGCGCCACGGAGAAGGCCCACGGCGGCAGCCCGGCACGGAAGTTCCCGGTGCCGTCGAGCGGGTCGAGCACCGCCCACGGCGCACCGGCGGGCACCTCGCGGTCGGCCCGCTCCTCGCTGAGCACGGTCACCCCCAGGGGGCGCAGCGCGTGCGCGGCGGCCAGGTGCGCGGCCTCGTCGGCGCCCAGCGACGGGCTGCCGTCGGCCTTGGTCGCCTCCTGACCGGCGTCCCGGGCCAGCGCGACGGCGACCTCCACCCGGGTCGCGGCCAGGGCGGCCAGGTACAGGAAGCGGTCGGCGAGCGGGGCGCCGTCCGGCGGGGTGGGGACGGCGACGACGTCGTCGGTCGCGGCGTCGCGCACCCGCTCGCAGCCCCAGGCCGACGCGGCGGCGAGGACGGCGGGGTGCGTGGTCCCGGCGCCGTGCCGGCGGGCCAGCACCGCCTCGGCGTGCCCGTCGGCGGACCACCCGCGGCGCAGCAGGGCGACGCCGCCCCGGCCGTCGACGAGCAGCCGGAGGCCGGGGTCGGTGAGCGTGGTGGCCAGGGCGACCGGCGCGACGCCGAGGGACCGGGCCGCGGCCTGCACCTGCGCGGACCCGGTGGCCATCCGCAGGTCCAGCGGCGCGGGGTCGGCCCACTCCTCCGGCTGCGGCTCAGCCACTGTTGCGCAGGGCCGTGGCGATGCCGTTGATGGTCAGCTGGATGTTGCGGCGGACCAGCTCGTCGTCGTCCCCACCCTGCCCCTCGTACCCACGACGCCGGCGCAGCATCTCCACCTGCAGGTGGTGCAGCGGCTCGAGGTAGGGGAAGCGGTTGCGGATCGACCGCGCCAGCGAGGGGTTGTCGGCCAGCAGCCGGTCGTCACCGGTGACCGCCAGCAGCATCCGGCAGCTGCGCTCGTGCTCGGCGGTGAGCTGGTCGAACACGCGGTGCCGCAGCTGCTCGTCGGGCACCAGCTCGGCGTAGCGGGCGGCCAGATCGAGGTCGGTCTTGGCCAGCACCATGCCCATGTTGGACAGCATCGTGCGCAACCACGGCCAGCGCCTGTGGAGCTCCTGCAGCCGGGCCAGCCGGGCCGGGTCGCCGTCGACCCAGCTCTCCAGCGCCGACCCGGTGCCGTACCAGCCGGGCAGCATGATCCGCGCCTGTGACCAGCTGAACACCCACGGGATCGCGCGCAGGTCGGCGATCGAGTTCCCCGCCTTGCGCGACGGCGGCCGGCTGCCGATGTTCAGCTCGGCCAGCTCGCTGATCGGCGTGGCCGCCCGGAACCAGTCGACGAAGCCCGGCGTCTCGTGCACCAGCGCCCGGTAGGCCTGCTGCGCGCGGGCGGCGAGGTCGTCGAGCAGCGCGTAGGCGGGCTCGGCGTCGTCCCCCAGGCCCTCGGTGTCGAGCAGGGTGGCCTCCAGCGTGGCCGCCACCATCGCCTCCAGGTTGCGCCGGGCGCGGTCGGGCTCGGCGTACTTGGCGGCGATGACCTCGCCCTGCTCGGTGATCCGCAGCGCGCCGGCCACCGACCCGGGCGGCTGGGCCCGGATCGCGTCGTAGCTCGGGCCACCGCCGCGGCCGACGGTGCCGCCGCGGCCGTGGAACAGCCGCAGCCGCACGCCCTCGCGCCGGGCGACCTCCACCAGCGCCAGCTCGGCCCGGTACAGCGCCCAGTTGGCCGCCAGGTAGCCGCCGTCCTTGTTGCTGTCGGAGTAGCCGAGCATGACCTCCTGCACGTCCCCGCGGGTGCGCAGCAGCGCCCGGTAGAGCGGCTGGCCCAGGACGGCGGTCATGGTCTCCGCGGCGCGCTGCAGGTCGCCGATCGTCTCGAACAGCGGGGAGATGCCGACCGGGCAGCGAGGCCCGTCCTCGCCGTCGGGGTCGAGCAGGCCGACCTCCTTGAGCAGGACGGCGACCTCGAGGACGTCGCTGACCGACTCGCACATGCTGATCACGTAGTTCGGGACCGCCTCGGGCCCCAGCGTGCGGACCTGGCCGGCCGCGGCGAGCAGCACGTCGAGCTCGCCGCGGGCGAGGTCGGACAGCGCGGCGTCCGGGCGCACCAGGGGACGGCGCATCCGCAGCTCGCCGACCAGCAGCTCGACCCGCTGCGCCTCGTCGAGGGCGGCGTAGTCCGGGCAGACCCCGGCCCAGGCGAACAGCTCGGCGAGGACCTCCTCGTGGACGGCGGAGTTCTGCCGCATGTCCAGGCCGGCCAGGTGGAAGCCGAAGACCTCGACGGCCTCGCGCAGCCGGGCCAGCCGGTCGTCGGCCAGCGCGCCGGCGCCGTGCGTGCGCAGCGAGGCGTCGATGGTGGCGAGGTCGGCGAGCACCTCCTCGGGTGTCGCGTACGGCTCGAGGACGGCGTGCGGCGGCGGACCGGGCACCGAACCGAGCACCCGCTGCGCGGTCGCGGCCAGCCGGGCGTGCATGCCGTGCAGGGCGCGCCGGTAGGGCTCGTCGGCGCGGAACGGCGAGTCGTCGTCGGAGGCGTCGGCCAGGCGGGCCAGCTGCGGCGTCGGGGTGATGAGCCGGTCGGACATCGACAGCTCGTCGTGCAGCGCCAGCAGCTCGGCCAGGTGGTGACCCAGCGCCGTCTCCGCCTGCCGGGTGCTGGCCCGGCGGACGGCGTCGGCGGTGACGAACGGGTTGCCGTCGCGGTCGCCGCCGATCCACGAGCCGGGCAGCAGCACCGGCCGGTCCAGGCCGGCCGACGGCCAGCGCTCGCGCAGTGACCGGCGCAGCTCGGCGTTGATCGCCGGGACGACCTCGAACAGCGAGAGCTCGTAGTAGCGCAGCGCCTCGTCGATCTCGTCGGCCAGCCGCAGCCGGGACAGCCGCAGCAGCGCCGTCTGCCAGAGCGTGAGCACCGCGCGCTCCAGCTCCGCCGCCCAGGCCGGGTCGTCGGCCTCGCCCGGCGCGGACCGGTCGCGCCGGCGGATCAGCTCGGTGATCTGCCGCTGGACGCGGGAGATCGTGCGGCGGCGGACCTCGGTGGGGTGCGCGGTGACGACCGGGCTGACCAGGGCGCCGGCCAGCGCGCGGGCGACGACGTCGGCGTCGAGGTGCGCGGCGTCGAGCAGCGCGAAGGTGGTGGCCAGGCTGCCCTTCTGCGGCGGCGAGCCCTCGATGCGGTGGAAGCGGCGGCGGCGCTCGTGGTGGAGGTCCTCGGCGAGGTTGGCCAGCAGCGAGAAGTGACTGAACGCGCGGATGACGTGGTTGGCCGCGCGCACGTCGAGGGCGCCGAGCCGGGCGGCGACGTCGGCGCGGTCCACCTCCGAGCGGCGCAGCCGGAAGGCCTCCACGCGGGTGGACTCGACGAGCGCGAGGACGTCGTCCCCCGACTGCTCGCCGATCACCTCGCCGAGGACCCGGCCCAGCAGCCGGATGTCCTCGCGCAGCGGGGCGTCGGCGGCGTCCTCCTCGATTCCCCCGTGGTGGCGCAGGTCGGCGATGTCGACGGTGGCTTCGGACACCCGGTGAGTATCGACCGCCCGTGTGACGGGTGCGTGTCCTGGGGACACCCCCGTCGTGCAGCGACTCACCGCCACGCCCGTGCCCGGCCTGTCCCCCGCCCAGCACGGCGAGGGTCCGACCTGGGACGCCGGGGGCGGTGAGCTGCTGTGGGTGGACATCGCGGGTGGGCTGGTCCGCCGGGCGGCGGTGGATGCCGACGGCACGCTCACCGAGACCGGGGTGCACCGCGGCGGGGACACCGTCGGTGCCGTCGTCCCGGCGGCGGACGGCGGGTGGCTGCTCGCCGCGGACGGCGGCTTCACCCACCTGGCACCCGACGGCACCGCCCGGGTGCTCCTCGCGCTCGCCGGTGAGGGCGGCACCGAGGCCGATGGCGGCACCCGCATGAACGACGCGGCCTGCGACCCGGCCGGCCGGTTCTACGCCGGCACCATGGCCTTCGACCAGCGGCCCGGCGCCGCGACCCTGTACCGGCTGGACCTCGACGGCACCGTCACGCCCGTGCTCGACGGGCTGACCGTCTCCAACGGCATCGACTGGTCCCCCGACGGCCGCACCGTCTACCTCGCCGACTCCGGCCCCGGCCTGGTGCACGCCTTCCGGTACGACCCCGACACGGGCGCGTTCGCCGACGGCCGGGTGCTCCTGGAGTTCGACGGGGACGACGGCGTCGCCGACGGGCTCACCGTCGACGACGAGGGCTGCCTCTGGACGGCGCTCTGGGGCGGCGGGCAGGTACGCCGCTGGTCACCGGAGGGTGAACTGCTCGCGGTCGTCGAGGTGCCGGGGGTGGCCCAGACGTCGAGCTGCGCGTTCGCCGGGCCGGCGCGCGACCTGCTGGTGGTCAGCACCTCGGCAGAGGGTCTGGACGACGCCGCGCGGGCCGCCCAGCCCGACGCCGGCCGGCTGTTCACCGCCCGCCCGGGGGGAACCGGTCCACCGGCGGGGGTCTACCGCGGCCCCGTGGAGGGCCTGCGCCAGCAGAGCTGACCCCCTCCGGTGGCCATTTCCGCGGAAACCGCCGACCCTCCGGTGGCCATTTCCGCGGAAAACGCCACGGGGTCCTTCGTCAACCGCCGAGCTCGCGCAGCGCCCGCGCCGCGAGGTCGTCGCCGTCCGCGGCGCCGAGCCGGAAGTGCTCCACCGCGCCGTCGAGGTCGCCGCGGTCGGCCAGCAGCACGGCCAGGTTGTGGTGGCAGTAGCCGTCGCCGGCGGCGATGCCCGCGCGGTAGGCCTCCTCGGCCGCCTCCTCGTCCGCCAGGTCCTCGGCGTAGAAGTTGCCCAGCGGCAGCCACGCCTGGGCCTCGCCGAGCTTGGCGCTGCGCTCGAGGGTGAAGCGGGCCTCGGCCATCCGGCCGGTGACGCGCAGCAGCGCGGCCAGGGCCACCCGCGCGCCGGGGAAGCGGTCGGCCCCGCAGCGCAGGTCGGTCTCCAGCGAGGGGTCGTGCGAGGCGGCCCACCGCCAGCAGGCGACCACCGCGGCGGCGACGTCGTCCCCCGTGGCCGCGAGCTCGGCCGCCACCGCGAGGGCCTGCTCGTGCTCGCCCTGGTCGTACAGCAGGAACGCCAACTGCAGCCCGCCCTGGGTGTCCCCGGAGGCACCGGCGCCCCGGTAGGCGCGCATCGCCCCGGCCAGGTCGCCGAGCTCCTCCAGCACCAGCCCGAGGTTGATCCAGGCCTCGCGCTCGCCGCCGGCCAGCGCGCGCTCGTAGGCGTCGACGGCCTCCTCGACCCGGCCGCGCGCGGCCAGCGAGTTGCCCAGGTTGAACCAGCCGAGCCCGTCCCCCAGCTCGGCCGCCCGGCGGAAGCAGCGCTCGGCGTCCTGGTGACGCCCGGCATCGGCCAGGTCGCAGCCCAGCTCGATGACGGCGTCGGCGTCCCGGCAGGCGCGCAGCCTCCGGAGGCGCCCGTCGAGGTCCTCCCGCATGCGGCCGATCATCGCGGCGTCCTGGGCGGCCCGTCCTCCCCCGGCCGGGCGGTCTCACCCGTCGGAGGAGGGGCGGGTCACCCGGGGGGAGTCAGGAGCCGAAGGCCTCGCGCCAGGCCGGCAGCAGGGTCTGCTGCGTCCAGTCCAGGTAGGGCCGCTGGTGGTCCCCGCCGATCTGCACCAGGGCCAGGTGGGTGAAGCCGGCGTCGGCGTACGCCTTCGCGCCCTCGAGCACCGCGTCGACGTCGTCCCCGCACGGGATGCTCCCGGCGACGTCCTCCTCCCGGACGAACTGGCTGGCCCCCGCGAACCCCGCCGTCCCGGGCAGGTCGGCGTTGACCTTCCAGCCCAGGCCGAACCAGCGGAACAGCTCGTGCGCGCGCCGGACCGCGGCGTCACGGTCGGTGTCGTAGCAGATCGGCATCTGGCCGACCCGCGGCTTCCCGGCGCCGCCGGCGGCCTCGAAGCCCTGGACCAGCTCGGCCTCCGGGTCGGTGGCGATCAGCAGGTCGGCGTACTCGCCGGCCAGCTGCACCGACCTCTCCCCGGACGCCGCGATGCCGATCGGCACTCCGCCCTCGGGCCGGTCCCAGATCCGGCCCCCGTCGACGGAGTGGTACTCGCCGTGGAAGGTCGTGTAGCCGTCGGTGGAGAGCAGCTCGCGGATGATCTGCACCGCCTCGGCGAACATCTCGTGGCGGACGGCGACCGGCGGCCAGCCCTCACCGATGACGTGCTCGTTGAGGTTCTCCCCCGCGCCCAGACCCAGGGTGAACCGGCCGTCGGAGAGCAGCTGCAGCGTGGCCGCCTGCTGGGCCACCACGGCCGGGTGGTACCGCATGATCGGGCAGGTCACGTAGGTCATCAGGTCGATCCGGCTGGTGGCGTGGGCCGCGGCGCCGAGGGTCACCCAGGCGTTCGGCGAGTGCCCCATCTCGTCCAGCCACGGGAAGAAGTGGTCGCTGCTGACGGCGAAGTCGAAGCCGGCCTCCTCGGCGCCGATCACGTGACCGACCAGGTCCTTCGGCCCGGCCTGCTCGGTCATCATCGTGTAGCCCAGCTGCATCCCCATGCCGCCGCGCTACCCCCGGTGGGCGGGGGCAACCCGGTCACGAGCGGCGAGATCGGCAGGCCCCGTCCCGGGTCCCGCTCCGAGCTTGCGAGGAGGGGGGCGGACGGGGTCCTTCTTCAGATCCCCTCGGCCCGCAGCGCCTCGCGCACCTTCGTCCGGCCGCTGGTGCGCAGCAGGGCGCCGGCGTAGACCCGCCCGCCGAGCCGGACGGCCAGGCCGATGGCGGCCAGCATGAGGACGACGGCCAGCGCCACCTCCCAGCCCGCCGCTCCCCCGGCCGCCCGGCGCACCGGCATGACGAGCGGGGAGAGGCCGGGCACGAAGGAGGTGACCGTGGCCAGGGTGCCGGTGGGGTCGCCGGCGGCCTGGATCGCCACGAAGAACCCGACGACGAGCAGCACCGTCGCCGGCATGAGCACGCTGCCGAGGTCCTCCTGCCGGGTGACCAGCGAGGCGGCCACCGCGAAGACGCAGGCGTAGAAGGCGTAACCGAGGACGAACCAGGCGACGACCGCGGCCACCGTGCCGATCAGCTCCCCGGGGACGTCGACCAGGTCGAACGCCAGCGCGCCGGTCACGCCCACCGCGGCGATGACGACGATCTGCCCCAGCCCCAGCAGGCCGAGCCCGAGGATCTTCCCGGCCAGCAGCTGCCACGGCCGCATGGTCGCCAGGAGCAGCTCCACCACCCGGCTGGCCTTCTCCTCCACCACGCCCTGCGCGACGAACTGGGCGAACAGGATCAGCAGGCCGTAGAGGACGACGACACCGATGATCGCCACGACGACCCGCTGGCCGTCGTCCTCCCCCTCGTCGCCGACCGGGGTGACCGCCACCTGGGGCAGGGACTGCAGGTCGACGCCGGCCTCGAGCAGCCGGTCGGAGACGGCCAGCCCGCTGACCGCGCCGCCGACGACCGCCTCCAGCGCGGGGGCCCGGTCGACGAGCAGCAGCTCGGGGGCCGGCCCGATGCCGCCGACCAGGGCCGCGTCGACCTCCTCGGCCTCGACGGCGTCGCGCGCCGCGGCCTCGTCGGGCACGTCGACGACCTCGACCGCCACGCCGACCGCCTCGCCCTGCGCCTCGATCGCGGGCCCGAGCCGGCCGTCGTCGGCCGCGACGGCGACGCGGCTGGCCTGGTCCCCGCTGGTGACCGCCACCTGGAAGGCCATCGTCCCCAGCAGCAGCAGGAGGATGACCACCGAGCTGATGATGAAGTTCTTGTCGCGGATGCGGCTGGAGACCTCCCGCGCCGCGACCAGCCGGACCAGGGCGGCGCTGCCCGGCGTGCGGGGTCCGGACGACGTCACGCGGCGACCTCCCCGGCCGGCTCGGCGACCGCCTCGCGGAACAGCTCGACCAGGCTCGGCTCGCGCCAGGCGAAGTGCGCGACCCGGCCCGTGCGCAGCGCCGCGGCGAGCACCGCCTGGTCGTCGGTGCCGGGCGCCAGCTGCAGCAGGGTGTCGCCGGCCCGCTCGGAGACCACCCGCACGCCCGGCAGCCCGGCCGCCCACCCCGGCGGCGCGTCCGGGACGACGACCCGCAGCAGCCGGCCGGACTCCCGGCGGCGCAGCTCGGCGACCGGCCCGGCGGCCACCATCGACCCGCGGGCGAGGATGCCGACGGCGTCGCAGAGCCGCTCGACCAGGTCCAGCTGGTGGCTGGAGAAGACGACCGGGACGCCGCCGCGGACCTGCTCCAGCAGCGCCTCGGCCAGCGCGTCGACGCCCACTGGGTCCAGGCCGGAGAACGGCTCGTCGAGGATGAGCACCTCCGGCCGGCTGACCAGGGCCGCCGCCAGCTGCACCCGCTGCTGGTTGCCCAGCGACAGCTCCTCCACCCGGGAGCGGCGGCGCTCGGCCAGGCCGAGCCGGTCGGCCCAGTGCTCTGCGGCGCGGGCGGCGGCCGCGGCGTCCAGCCCGTGCAGCCGCGCGAAGTAGGCCAGCTGCTCGCCGACCCGCATCTTCGGGTAGAGACCGCGCTCCTCCGGCATGTAGCCCACCCGACGGCGCAGCGCCTGGTCCAGCGGTCGGCCCTGCCAGCGCACCTCGCCGCCGTCGGCGCGCACCAGCCCCATCGCGATCCGCATCGTCGTCGTCTTGCCGGCGCCGTTGGAGCCGCAGAAGCCGAACATCGAGCCCGGGGCGACGGCGAAGGAGACCCCGTCGAGCACCCGGTTGGCCCCGTAGCTCTTGTGCAGACCCTCGAACTCCAGCACGCGCACTCCCCGTCCGTGGAACGACCGACGCTATCGGGCGCCGGTCACGGCACGCGGTCACCGGCGCGCAGTGGGGTCACGGTCGCGACGGGACCGTCACCGTCCACCAGCCACGCCGTCCCGTGCCCGGCGACCCGCGCCCCCTCGCCGTCGACGTGGACGGCGGTGTCCTCGTCGAGCGCCAGCCCCCGGGCCGGGCCCGTCCTCCCGGCGGCCACGGCGGTGAGCAGCCGCGGCAGCGTGCCCCACTGCGCGCAGTGGACGTCGACCGTCCACGGCACCAGCCCCAGCCCGGCCACGAGTGACACCTCGTCGAGGTCCTCGGCGGCATCCTCCGGGCAGACGCGCACCCCACCGTCCCGCCACCCACCGACGACGGCCCGTCCCGCGGCCACCGCCGCCCCGGCCGAGAACCCGGCGCAGGGCCGCTCCCCCTCGGCCAGCCACGTGCGCAGCTCCTCCGCCGCCGGCGCCAGTGCCGCGGCGTAGGCGGGGGTGAGCCCGCCGCAGACGAGCAGCGCGTCGGCGTCGCCGAGGGCGGCCGGGTCCAGCCGGCCGCCCAGTGGCACCAGCAGCGGGACCGGCTCGCAGCGGGCGGTGCGGCGCAGCACCTCGGCCCAGCGGACGAACTCGGCCTCGCCGTCCCCCTCGTCGAGGACCAGCGCGGCGACGGTGGGCACGGCGCCCGCGGCCTCGAGGAACGGCCCGTACAGGGCCGCGGCCGCCGAGGGGTCCCAGCCCCCGCCGATCAGGTGGACGGTGCGCACCGCAGGGCCTCCTCGCAGTCGCCGACGAGCCGCGACAGTCTGCCCTGCGGTGGACGCACTTCTGCGGTCTGATCGATCCATGTCTGATGGGCACACGAGCCAGGAGAACGTGCCGGCGCAGCCGCCGACCGGGGTGGGGCTGGAGGGGCTGCGCACGGCGGCCGCCGGGTGCAAGGCGTGTGAGCTGTGGCAGGGCACGACCCAGACCGTGTTCGGCGAGGGGCCGGAGACCGCCCGCATCGTCTTCGTGGGCGAGCAGCCCGGAGACCAGGAGGACCGCAAGGGCGAGCCGTTCGTCGGCCCGGCCGGCCGGCTGCTGGACCGGGCGCTGGGCGACGCCGGTATCGACCGTCGTGACGCCTACATCACCAACGCGGTCAAGCACTTCCGGTTCAAGCCGACCCCCAAGCGGCGGATCCACCAGACCCCAGGGCCCGAGCACCTGCGGGCCTGCCGGCCGTGGCTGGAGGCCGAGTTCGCCGTCCTGCAGCCGGAGGTGGTCGTCTGCCTGGGCGCGACGGCGGCCAAGGCGCTGATCTCGCCGTCCTTCCGGATCACCAAGGAGCGCGGCCGGCTGCTCCCCTGGACCCCGCCGGGCGTGGCCCGCGCCGAGGCCGGCGACGACCGCCCCGCGGACGACGACGAGGACGCGCCGCACCAGACCTGGATGCTGGCGACCACGCACCCCTCGGCGATCCTGCGCACGCCGGACGAGGCCCGGGCGGCCGCCTACGACGCGCTCGTCGCCGACCTCAAGGTGGTCGCGCACGCCCTGGCCTGAGGGAGGGGTCGGAGCAGGAGGTCACTCAGGGACGCGGGTACCGGCGACCACCGCGCCGCAGGTCGGGTGAGCAGTTGCGGTCGGCGGCACGCAGCGACACGCCGGGTGCGGCGACCGCAACTGCCCACTCAGCAGTCCGCATCCCCGGAGGCGGGCGCACACGCACTGGTGTGACACGCCGGCGCTCCCAGCGGAACTAAACTGGACCGATCCGTTATGAAGGTGTCGACTCCGGCCGGTCCTCGCCACTCTCGGGGGCGGGCGAGGCCGGCCGGGTCCCCGCCGTCGGCACCGTGTCCTGGACGGAGCGGGAGGCGCGGAAGAACCAGAACGAGGGCACGACCAGCGCGACGACCACCATCGCGACGACGACCACCACGCCGCCGGAGACCATCGCCGTCGTGACGCCCGCGGCGCTCGCGATCGCGCCGGCCCGCAGGTCCCCCAGCCGCGGCCCGCCGGCGACGACGACGAGGAACACGCCCTGCATGCGCCCGCGCATCTCCTCCGGCGCGGCCAGCTGCAGCATCGACGAGCGCAGCACCGCGCTGACCATGTCGCCGGCTCCGGCCACCGCGAGGCAGAGCACGGCCAGCCACAGCGTCGGGGCGAACCCGAAGCCGATGATCGCGATGCCCCAGACGACGATCGCGACGAGGACGACCGCGCCCTGCCGGTCCACCCGCGACACCCAGCCCGACGTCAGCCCCATGAGCAGCGCGCCGATCGAGATGCCGGCGAACAGCCAGCCCAGACTGTTGGGCGAGTCGGCGTAGCGGCCCTCCGACAGCTCGGGGAAGACCGCCTGCGGCCAGGCGAAGAGCATCGCGATGACGTCGACGACGAAGGTCATCAGCAGCACCGGCTGGGTGCGGAGGAAGGTGAAGCCCTCGGCCACGCCGCGCACGGCGGCGCCCAGCCGCAGCGGTCCGGCGTCCCGCCCCGGAGGCAGCGGCGGCAGCCCGCGCAGCAGCAGGACCGCGGCCAGGAAGCCGAGTGCGTCGACGGCGTAGGCGACCGGCAGGCTGCCGACGGCGATGAGCAGGCCGGCCAGCAGCGGACCGACGATCACCCCGGCCTGGCGCACGGTCATCGCCAGCGCGTTGGCGGCCGGCACGCCCTCGGCCCCGACGATCGCCGGGATGACGGCGCTGCGGGTGGGCTGGTTGACCGCGGTGAACCCGGAGACGCAGGCGGTGAGCACCCACAGCAGCGCCAGGTCGCCGCCGCCGGGCAGCAGCGCCTGCACCGCGAGCAGCGCGCTGGTGACCGCCGAGCCGACGCCGGTGACGAGCATCAGCCGCCGGCGGTCCATCGAGTCGGCGATCGCGCCGCCGAGCAGGCCGAAGACGATCAGCGGCACCAGCGCCACCACCGAGGTGACACCGACCAGCAGGGAGGAGCCGGTGAGCGCGTAGACCTGGTACGGGACGGCGACCAGTGTCATCTGCTGGCCGAGCATCGTGGCCGCAACGCCCCAGAACAGCCGGCGGTAGTCCGGGTTGCGCAGCGGGGTGGTGTCGATCGCCCAGGCGCGGCGCTGCCTCGGCGGCACCGGCACCGGTTCCTCGACCGGTCCGCCGCCCTCGACGGGGTCGACCGGGTACGGCGCCGGGCCCGGTGGGTCCGCGGGACCGCTCACGGGGTCATCCGTCCGCTCCCGCCCGGCTCCGCCGACGGATCAGCCGCACTGCTCACGGGGCCAGCCGCTGGACGACCCAGCCGCCACCCTCCGGGTCGTCGCGGACGAAGCGCAGCCGGTCGTGCAGCCGGTCGGCGCCGCCCTGCCAGAACTCCACCGAGTCGGGCACCACCCGGTAGCCGCCCCACACCAGGGGCCGCGGCAGCTTCTCGCCGGCGGTCTCCGCGTCCAGCCGGCGCAGCCGCTCGACCAGCTCCTCGCGGGAGTCGACCGTCGTCGACTGGATCGACGCGGCGGCGGCCAGCTGCGCGGCGCGGGGTCGGGGGTCCCACAGGTCGTCGCTGGCGGCGTCCCCCACCCGCTCCACCCGGCCGGTCACCCGCACCTGCCGCTGCAGCGCGTGCCAGGGGAAGACGAGGGCCGCGCGCGGGTTGACCGCGAGCTGGGCGCCCTTGGCCGAGGCGTAGCTGGTGACGAAGACGAAGCCGGCCTCGTCGTAGCCCTTCAGCAGCACGATGCGCGCGTCCGGGGCGCAGTCGGCGTCGGCGGTGGCGACCACCACGGCGTTCGGCTCGGGCAGCTCCGCGGCGACGGCGTCGGCGAACCAGCGGTCGAACTGCTCGACCCAGGTGGGGGCGAGGTCGTCCTCGCGGAGGCCCCGGGTCTCGTAGTCCCTGCGCATGCGGGAGAGGTCGGGCACGACCTCCATGCTGTCACTCGCCGGCCGCGCGGGATCTGCACAGTGGTGGTCACCGGGTGCCTGATGACCGCCACCGGGCAGATCCCGCGGGTGGGAACACCCGACCTGCCCGCCCCGGGTGTCCCGGGCGCGCCGGCACGGCCTAGGGTCGCAAGCGCAGTCGTGCGCCGCCTCCCGTGCGCGCACGAGCCCCGCGCGCAGAGGAGCATGCGAGATGGCCGACGACTTCGTACCCGGCCTGGAGGGCGTGATCGCCTTCGAGACGGAGATCGCCGAACCGGACAAGGACGGCGGCTCGCTCCGGTACCGGGGCGTCGACATCGAGGACCTGGTCGGCAAGGTCACCTTCGGCAACGTCTGGGCGCTGCTGGTCGACGGGAAGTTCGGCCCGGGCCTGCCGCCGGCCGAGCCGTTCCCGATCCCGGTGCACAGCGGCGACGTCCGCGTCGACGTGCAGGCGGCGCTGGCGATGCTGGCCCCGTTCTGGGGCTACCGCCCGCTGCTGGACATCGACAGCGAGACCGCCCGCGAGCAGCTCGCCCGCGCCGCCGTCATGGCGCTGTCCTACGTCGCGCAGTCCGCGCGCGGCATCGGCACCCCGGCGGTCCCGCAGGCGCGGATCGACGAGGCCTCCACCATCGTGGAGCGGTTCATGGTCCGCTGGCGCGGCGAGCCCGACCCCCGCCACGTCGCCGCCGTCGACGCGTACTGGACGTCGGCCGCCGAGCACGGCATGAACGCCTCCACCTTCACCGCCCGCGTCATCGCCTCCACCGGCGCCGACGTCGCCGCCGCGCTGTCCGGCGCCATCGGCGCGATGTCCGGCCCGCTGCACGGCGGCGCCCCCTCCCGGGTGCTGCACATGCTGGACGGCGTCGAGCAGACCGGGAACGCGGAGAAGTACGTCAAGGACCTCCTCGACCGGCACGAGCGGCTCATGGGCTTCGGCCACCGGGTCTACCGCGCCGAGGACCCGCGCGCCCGGACGCTGCGCAAGGCGGCCAAGGAGCTCGGCGCCCCGCGCTTCGAGGCCGCGCTGGCCCTCGAGCAGGCCGCGCTCAAGGAGCTGCGCGAGCGGCGTCCCGACCGGCCGATCGAGACCAACGTGGAGTTCTGGGCGGCCATCGTCCTCGACTTCGCCGAGGTGCCCAGCCACATGTTCACCTCGATGTTCACCTGTGCCCGCACCGCCGGCTGGTGCGCGCACATCCTCGAGCAGAAGAACACCGGCCGCCTCGTGCGCCCGTCGGCCCGCTACATCGGCCCCGGCCCGCGCAAGCCCGAGGACGTCGAGGGCTTCGACACCATCAAGACCAAGGCCGTCAACGAGCCCGCGCCGGCTTGAGCCGGCAGCACCACCTCCGACGGCCCGGGTCCGCACCAGCGGTCCCGGGCCGTCGTCGCTCCCCACCCCGACCCTGAGAGGCAGTCCTCCCGGATGAGCATCACCATCCCCGCCGACCTCCTGCCCTCCGACGGCCGCTTCGGCTGCGGCCCGTCGAAGGTGCGCCCCGAGGCCCTCGAGGCGCTGGCCGGCAGCGGCGCCACGCTGATGGGGACCTCCCACCGGCAGGCCCCGGTCAAGGGCCTGGTCCGCCAGGTGCGCGAGGGGCTGACCGAGCTGTTCGACCTGCCCGACGGCTACGAGGTCGTCCTCGGCAACGGTGGGACGACGGCCTTCTGGGACGCCGCGATCATCGGCCTCATCCGCGAGCGCAGCGCCCACGGCACCTACGGCGAGTTCTCGGCGAAGTTCGCAAGCGGCGTGGCCGAGGCGCCCTTCCTCGCCGACCCGGTGATCGCGAAGGCGCAGCCCGGCTCCCTCGCCCTGCCCACCGCCACCGACGGCGTCGACACCTACGCGTGGGCGCACAACGAGACCTCCACCGGCGTCATGGCCCCCGTGCAGCGGCCGCACGGCACCGACGACGCGCTCGTGCTGATCGACGCCACCAGCGCCGCCGGCGGGCTGCCGGTCGACGTCAGCCAGACCGACGTCTACTACTTCGCCCCGCAGAAGAACTTCGGCGGGGACGGCGGGCTGTGGGTGGCGCTCATGTCGCGCGACGCCCTGGACCGGGTGGCCGAGATCAAGGGCTCGGGCCGCTGGGTCCCCGGCTTCCTGGACCTGTCCATCGCCGTCGACAACTCCGCCAAGGACCAGACCTACAACACCCCGGCCGTCGCCACGCTCTTCCTGCTGGCCGACCAGGTCCGCTGGCTGCTGTCCCTCGGCGGGCTCTCCGGCGCCGTGGCGCGCACCCGGGACTCGTCGAACCGGCTCTACGGCTGGGCCGAGCAGTCGCAGTTCGCGACGCCGTTCGTGGCCGACCCCGACCAGCGCTCCTGGGTCGTCGGCACCGTGGACTTCGACGAGTCGGTGGACGCCGCCGAGGTCGCCAAGGTGCTGCGCGCCAACGGCGTCGTCGACGTCGAGCCCTACCGCAAGCTGGGCCGCAACCAGCTGCGGGTCGGCATGTTCCCCGCCGTCGAGCCGGACGACGTCAGCGCGCTGACCGCCTGCATCGACTTCGTCGTCGAGAAGCTCTGAACCCGGGTGCGGGGGCGCGACGTCCGCGCCCCCGCACCTGCGTGTCGACGCCGACACGCCGCACCGGTGCTGACCGGTCCCGGCACCCGCGGTGGACCGGGGCCGACGGGCTGGCAGCATCGGCGGCCGTGAGACGCGTCACCACTGCCCTCGCCGTCCTCGGGCTGGTGCTCACCGGCACCGGCACCGCCCAGGCCACCCCGGCCGACGGCCCGGCGCCGCCCGGGCCGGTCGCGCTGGGCGACCCGCGGTTCACCGCCAACGTGATGGCGCCGCTGAAGGTGACCGACTGGGCCGCATTCGAAGCCGACCTCAAGACCGTCGCCGCCTACGGGGTGGACGCGGTCAGCGTCGACGTGTGGTGGGGCGACGTCGAGGGCGCGGCGGACAACCGCTTCGACTGGGCCTACTACGACCGCGTCTTCGCGACCATCACGGCCGCGGGCCTGGACCTGGCGCCGATCCTCTCCTTCCACCAGGCCGGCGGGAACGTCGGCGACGACTACACGAGCCTGCTGCCGTCGTGGCTGTGGGAGAAGTACGCCGGCGTCACCCACCGCGGGGTCCGGCTCGGCCCGACCGGGCTCCAGCACCGCAGCGAGCAGGGCAACCACAGCCGCGAGAGCGTGCAGGGCTGGGCCGACCGCGTCGTGATGGACGAGTACCGCGACTTCACCCGGGCCTTCGAGCGGCAGTACGGCGACCGCTACGCCGACGACGTCGTGGAGGTCAACGTCTCCCTCGGCCCGTCCGGGGAGCTGCGCTACCCGTCCTACAACCAGCACGACGAGGGCACCGGCTACCCGACCCGCGGCGCCCTGCAGGCGTACTCGCCGCTGGCCGTCCGCGACTTGCAGGCCGTGACCCTGCGCCGGTACGGCTCGCTGCAGGCGGTCAACCGGGCCTGGGGCACCGACCTGCGGTCGGTGCGGGAGATCGGTCCCCCCGCGAACGCCGAGGTCTTCTTCACCTCGCTGGCCTATCGGGACACGCAGTACGGCCGCGACTTCGTCGACTGGTACAACGGCTCGCTCGTCGACCACGGCGAGCGGGTGCTGCGCACGGTCATCGCGACCCTGGGCAGGGACTTCCCGGAGGCCGACATCGGCTACAAGGTGCCGGGCATCCACTGGTCGATGACCAACCCCGACCACCCGCGGGCCACCGAGGTGACCACCGGGCTGGTCCAGACCAGCGTCGACCTCGACTCGTGGGCGACCGGGCACGGCTACCAGCGGATCGTCGAGCTGGCGAACCGCTTCGACGGGGGACGGCGCGAGGTGGTGCTGCACTTCACGGCGCTGGAGATGGACGACCAGGACGTCGCCCCGCAGTACTCCCTGGCCCAGACCCTGGTCGGCTGGATCGGCGACCACGCGCACCGCGCCGGCGTCGAGCTCAAGGGCGAGAACGCGCTCGCCGGCGGCGTCCACTCCGACGAGGGCTGGGACAACATCGAGGAGGCCTTCGCGGAGTGGGGCTACCTCGGCCTGACGGTGCTCCGGATGAGCGACGTCGCCTCGGGCACCGGGCAGCGCCGATACACGGAGTTCATCGCGGAGTACCGCCCCGAGGCCTGAGCCGGCCGCAGCGCCCGCGCCACGCCGGGCGAGCCTGCCGACGCGCTCCCGCGCGCGCGGATAGCCTCGCAAGCGGACTCTCCCATCCCGGGGCCGGTCCGCCCGCCGTCCCGACCCGAGCACCGACCCAGGAGGCCGCCCATGCGTCAGCTGCGGCTGGTGGCGCTCTCCGACGACGGCAAGAGCCTCGTGCTCGCCCTCGACGGCGCCGAGCCCGGCGAGGAGGGCGAGCGCTTCGAGCTGCCGATCGACGAGCGGGTCCGCGCCGCCGCGCGCGGGGACGCCCGCCGGCTCGGCCAGATCGACGTGGAGATCGGCGCGACGCTGCCGCCGCGGGTGATCCAGGCGCGCATCCGCGCCGGGGAGACCCCCGAGCAGGTGGCGCAGGCCTCCGGCATCCGGGTCGAGCGGATCATGCGCTTCGCCCACCCGGTTCTGCAGGAGCGCGAGCGGGTGGCCGAGCAGGCGCGCGAGGCCCGGGTGCGGCTGTCCGAGGGCCCCCCGTCGGTGCCGCTGCAGCAGTTCATGTCCGAGCGGCTGCGGCTGCTCGGCGCCGACCTCGACGCCGTCCGCTGGGACGCCCACCGCGCCGGCGACGGCGTCTGGCAGGTCACCGCGGCCTGGCAGGCCGGCGCCAAGTCCGGCGTCACCCGCTGGGCCTACGACGTCCCGGCCCGCACCGTCACCCCGGTCGACGCGGCCACCACCGACTTCGCCGAGGGCACCCGCCTGGTGCGCGTCGTCCCGCACGTGCCGACCGAGCGGCCCGCACCGGTGCGCAGCCGGCCGGTCGTCGTCGTCCCCGACGACGACGGCGTCGCGGCCCCCGCCTCCTCACGGCTGGCCCGCGCCGAGGACGACGACCCGGCCGGGGACGACGACGTGCGGCCGGTGCTGCCGGCCGACAGCGTCCCCGCCGCGTCCCGCCGCACCGACGCGCCCGCCGACGAGGACGACATCAGCGAGCACGACACCGTCGTCCTGGGCCGCCCGGGTGGCGACGGGGACGACGACGAGGACCCGCGCGCCCGGATCCCGGCGTGGGAGGACATCGTCTTCGGGGTCCGCCGGCACCGCTGATCTGCGGCCCCCCGACGGCGACGAGCGGCCCGGGGGGCGGCCGGGGTGCTGCGGACCGGTGGCCGCCGGACCAGTGACGCCGACCACCCCTCGCGGGGTGTGTCCGCGCGGAACTGCCGGGTACCCCGGAGACATGTCAGCCTCGGTGTCCATGCCCCTCGGCGGCGTGCAGGTCGGTTCCTTCGACAGCTACGAGCAGGCCCAGGCCGCCGTCGACTTCCTCTCCGACCAGAGGTTCCCGGTCGAGAACGTCACGATCATCGGGTCGGACCTGCGCCAGGTCGAGCGGGTCACCGGCCGGCTCACCTGGGGCCGGGTGC
>NZ_NVPT01000062.1 GCF_002802985.1 Geodermatophilus chilensis
TATAAGCCCGCCCCCCTCGACCGACCCCGGCGGAGAGGGCGCTGGACCCCGTGTCACCTCCGGGTCACTCCGAAAGTCGCCGCCACGCCCTCCACCACCTCACCGGAAGGACTCCTCCCGATGCCCACCGCTCCTGACCCCAACGCCCTCCGGCGAGATCGGAAGGACGATCTCGCCTGGACCCAACTCACGCCCCGTGACCTCGACGCCGCCGTCCCTGAGTTCCCCCTCGCCCGACCCACCGAGCGTGACCTCTATTGGTGGCGGGAGGTCTGGGCCATGCCCCAGGCCAACGAGTGGGAGAAGACCGAGGAGCACCACGCCGTAGCTCTGTACGTCCGGCTCCTGGCCCGCTCCGAGGCTCCGGACGCCCCCATCACCGCCATGCGTCCGCTCATGCAGCTCCGCGAGGAGCTGGGCCTCTCCGTCACCGGCCGCCGTCGCCGTCGCTGGCTCATGCCTGGGGAGCAGACGGCCGCCTCCAAGGCCGCCGACCGTGGCCGCCCCGGCCGGGTCGTCCCGCTCCACGGCCGCCAGCGGCCCAGCGCTCGGGACCGCTTCCGCAACGGCTACATCACGCCTCCGGCGCCCGACGCCGACACTGACCCCACCGAGGAGACGCACGCATGAGCACCGACGCCAACGACTGGACCGCCACCGACCTCCGGGCCGCCGAGGAGAACCTCCGCCAGACTCATGCCGAGGTGGAACGCCTCCGAGCCAAGCTGGCCGACGCCGAGGCCGCCAAGGACGCCCATGGCGTCGGCCCCGAGCCCACCGGCGCCGAGGCTGGCCGAGCCGAGGCCCGCCGACGCCTTGCCGAGCGCTCCGGGAAGGCCACCCGCTCCACCTCCACGACCGCCGCCGACAAGGCCGACCAGGCCCCCAGGGATGCCACCTGGGCGGACGGCGTGGCCGAAGCGCAGAGGCGGGCCGCCGAGCGCCGCACCTCGGCCGCCTGACCCAACCCGTTTACACGAGGCGGCCGGGACTCCTGCCCACGGAGCCCGGCCGCCCTCGCGGACCCCACCACCCGGAGCCCTCACTCATGACCGACCCCACCACCTCCGCGCACCGACCGAGCCGCACCCGTCCCGCCGTGGACGCCCTCGCCTGGAGGGTCTGGCGCCTGCCGGACCCCGACCTCGAAGGCGGCCTCCTCGCCGGTGCCTTCGACGCCTCCTGGCGGGTCGGCGGCATCCTCCAGGCCCACTGCTCGGCCCCTCCGGCCGTCCTCCTCCGAGGCCATGGCCCGGTGCCCGGCGTCGGTTGCGGCTGCGGAGTCCATGCCGCCAGGGACCTCGGGGAGCTGCTCGCCCTGGAGGACTGGGACGACGCTTCCCACGTCGTGGGAACCGTGACCCTCGGCGGCCTTTCCAGGGAAGGCCCCGGCGCCTGTGGAGCTGGCAAGGCCGACCCACCAAGCAACGAGCAACGTCCGAAGCGCCTTCGGCGCCGTCGGAGACGACCGCTACGTCCCCCGTCCCCTCGGGGGCCGAGCCAAAGCCGCCGAGGCCGCCCATCCGGGCCTGAGAGCCCACCGAGTGGAGAGCCTCCAAGACGTCCTGGACCTCGCCGGGCTTCCCCTCGCCTGACCCTCGCCCCGGCGGCCCCTCCGGCGCCAAGGCATCCTTGACGGCCCCGGCCATGGCCCGGCTTCCGTTTTCGGGCTAGCCGCTGATCCTCACTGGAGAAGTTCCTCAACGTCGTAGAAGGTCCACTCAGTCAGGATCTCGCCGTTCGGATTGAACACGAATGTCAGGTCTCCCAGTTCGGAGGACGGGAGGCTGAAACGGGAAACCGTCGTGGCCGAGGTTCCTGGAACGAGCTGGACGGGCAGGCCCTCCCGGCCGCCCTGATCATCGAACACCCTCCAACTCTGTGCCTCGTAGAAGTTGACGCCGTAGTAGAGGTACTCATAGACGAAGGCATCGCCCACGGAGAAGCGAAATGGCTGCGGACCGTCGTTGACAATCTCGGTGGTGATGGAGACGAGGGCGTCGTCCCCAGGGTCCACCCAGTAGTCACTCCCGGCGGACGGCTCCGTCGTAACCGAGACAATCCGGGCCGTCAACCCGTTACCGAAAGTGGCAGGCTCCGTGGCCGGGCCGCCCATGGTCTCTGCGGCGACGGGAACCTCGTTGAGGCAGAACTCCAGGTGCGCCTCCCGGAAGGCGTCATCCTCACAGTCAGCCGGATCGAGGGTGACGGCTTCCTCGGTGGTCGGCGCAGCACTTGTCGGGGTGGCCGCAGTCGAGCCGTCATCAGCGGAAGAGTCGCCCCCACACGCAGACAGAGACAGGACCAGGGCCAACCCCAGTGACCCAACCGAGACCACCTCGCACTTCATGACGCGCACCGTAGATGAGGCCCGGTGCGGACGGTGACTGGCTCCGACACAAGAAGGACCTCCCGACGGCACCGCCAGGCGCCGTGAGGACTTGGCACGCCTTCTCCAGGACGGCATCCCCGTCGTCTACAACTGGAGCGGTGCCCCCTCCGCCGGACCTCGTCAGCAGGAGGACCCGCAGGGAAGTCCGCAACCTCTGTACGTCCATCAAGTGGGACGCCATCAGGGGCGCCTTCGAGGATGAGGGCTTCGTCGCTGGGCCTGAACCCGAAGGCGACTCCAGCGTCCGGCGAACCCTGGCCGCCTCTTACCTTGACGCCATCGACTGGACGGACCTCGCCACGGTCCGCCGTGCCCTGCGGGTCTTGGAGAGGCTCCTCCGGCTACACGAGCGGGCCACCGGCCCGGACTACGACCACGAGCGACAGCACCTCCGCGATGAGCTGTGCCGGGATGGCTTCCTCATCGACGCCGACGGCGTCATCTCCTCCGCCCACCTCGGCACCGGCCTCCGGGAGGAGTCACTCGCCAACCTCGCCGACGCCTCGGCCATCCGACAGAGCCTTATACGCATCGGCCGCGAGGTGGAGACAGACCCTCACGGCGCGATCGGGGCGGCCAAAGAGCTGATCGAGTCCACCGCCAAGGTGGTCCTGCATGAGCGTGGCCTCCCGGTGGACGACCGCGATGACGTCCCCGCCCTGGTCAAGAAGGCCACGAAGAGCTTGGAGCTTGCGCCTGGCCCGGAGGCGGGCGACGCCGTCCGGCGCATCCTCGGAGGCTTGACCAGCGTTGCCATCGGGACGGCCGAGCTGCGCAATCGAGGCTTCGGGCGAGGCCACGGCCAGCGGACGGCGCCGACCGGCTTGCATCCCCGCCATGCCCGCCTGGCGGTCGGCGCCGCCACCGTCTGGTGCCAGCTCCTCCTCGACACCCTGGAGGACCCCGCAGCTCCATGGCGCAAGGGGGCAGCGGCATCATGACTCGTATGTCGCCCATCGCCGCCGAGCCCGACGAGTGGTGAACATCCCTCCCACTCCGGTCGGCTGGCGGCAGGTGGACTGGGAGACCCACTGCCGGATCAAGCAGGCACGGGAAGAGCACGCCCGGCTATGGGCCGCCTCCACGCCGCCGGTCACTATCGATCAGGTGCTTGCATGGCTGCCGCCGTCGATCCGGGAGGAGTTTGACTGCGAGGCAGGCCCGCACCAGTGGCTGGGGACCACCGTCCCCGGCAAGGCCATGGCGCAGTTCTGCAAGTTATGCAACCGCAGACGTTGGAGGGTCTAGCCCTCGCCACCTACACGGCCGAGGTTGCCCGGTGGCCGGGGCGCCGAGCATCATCCTTGGCCTCGGCTCTGCCGAGGAGAGAAGTAGAGAGCCCCCGTCCCGAGGTGTTGGAGTCATCTCGGGACGGGGGCTCCTGCTACTCACCAGGCGGCTTACTTCTTGCCGCGCTTGATGGTCTCAACGACGTGCGTCTTCGGGCGGCTACGGGCCGTCTTCACCGACGTGAAACGACCGTTGCCCGCGTTGCGGCCGATCTTCGCCATGGACTCTCACCTCCTCTCCTCTCGGGAACTACACCGCTGTAGTTCGTCTCACTCAGAGTGAGGCGCCAAGGACTGCATGTGCAAGCCGGAAGAGAAGGCGCGTCCTCTATCGAGGCACCTTCGTTACATCGCGCCACAAGTGGCGGCCACGACGACGAAGGCGCCTGCCCCGCCAGGCCGAAGACGGGCATCGGCCTCGTTAGACGCGCTCCCCGCCCGGCTCGGAGGTCAAGGGCAAGCGCACGCGGTCGGCCGGGACGGCGTCCATGTGGTTACCCCTGCCCCACTCGTGATCCATGGAGAACGTCACCTCGGCGACCCACCCTCGCTCCGGGTCGAACCTCCACGCCGACTGGAGTCCGGGCCACCACCGGCCATCCCGCTGCACCTCGACGGCTCTCGGCTCCGCAGACGCCCGGCGATCCATGACGGGAGCATCGGCGAGGGCACCGACACCGCAAGGCCCGCCTCTGCGGTCGATGCGGCCATAGCGTCACGGTGACGCCACTTTCTGTCAGAGCCTCCTCGTACCGTGGTGACATGGATCTCTCCGGCGGCTTCAACCTCTCGCCCTCTGTCCAAGCGCGCCTTCGCCTCCTCGACTGGATCGCCGACAACGGCGGCACCGGTCCGCGTAGGTACGTTGACCTCGGTCCTCTGTTCACGGACCAGGACCAGGACGGGGCCGAGACGGTTGCAGGCCACCTGGAGGCCCTGGAGGAAGACGGTTTCATCCGCCTCCAAAAGACGCTGGGCTGGTCAGGATGGTCCTGCGATGTGACGCCGCGCGGTGTCGACCTCATGGAGGATCTCCAGCGCCGCCGTGGTGACCTCATGGGTCGGCAGCAGGCGGCCCGGGACGCCTTCCTGCGCTGGTTGTACGACGCCAAGCTTCGGGGCAACTCCTCTCCAGACAGCGGCGAGTTCGACCGCAGCGACTTCAACAGCTACTACGGGCACACCTTCACGGAGACGGAGGTCGATTCGGCGAGCGAGTGGCTCCTAGCCGAGGGCTACATCACCGGCATCGAAGTCTTTGGACCCGGTGTGGCTCGGCCCAGCATCACGCCGAAGGGACAGAAGGTGGTCGAACGTGGCACGTCTGTGAACGCCGACTCGCCGGAAGCGTCGAACGTCCCGCCGAACATCACCAACATGACGATCACCGGGTCACACAACACCGTGGCCGCCAATAGCCCCGGCGCCGTCCAGACCGTCACCGTGACCATGACCGAGGACAACCGGCGCCAGGTGGCGGCCGTGGCGGACCAGCTTGAAGGCCTCGTCCGCCTCGGCGCCCTCGGCCTGAACGAGCAGCAGACCGCCCAGGCGGAGGCGGCCGTCGCCGAGCTGCGCCAGGTCGCCGACCAGCCTGCCGTGGAACCGAGCGCCGTCCGTCGAGCGCTGGAGAACGCCAAGGAGGTTGCCGTCTCCGGCACCGGAAGCGCTCTGGGTCAGGGCGTCGTCGCCCTCGTCACCCAGGCCCTCCAGGCCCTGGGGCTGGGCTGACCCGCCGTGGCCGACCGCACCAGAGGTGACGCCGCCGAGGACGTCGGAGCGTCGGGCCTGGAGCACCTCGCAGGACTCGCCGGGATCACGCTCCCCGGTGTCGGCACGGCCAGCCAGTGGATGGCCCGGAAGATCCGCGAGGAATGGGCGAGGAATCGCTCCACCGCTCTCCGAGCTGCCGAGCGGACGTCGGGCCTCTCTCGTGAAGACCTCGCCGAGCAGGTCGCCGCGGACCCTCGCCTGGTTCCTCTCGTGACCCGGCTCCTCTACGCCGCTGGCATGAACGGCCACGACAACACGCTCCGAGCCATGGGCGCGGCCTTCGGCGACGCCGTCCGAGATAGGGAGGCCGTAGACGAGTGTGAGATCATCCTCGGCGCGCTCGCCGACCTCACCGAGGCTCACTCCATCGTCCTCCTCACCCTGAGCGAGAAGCCACTCGACCCTCCGCCCGACCTCCCACACTGGGTTCCCTACCTCTTGGAGGAGAGGTCGGGCCTCCCACCTCGCACAACCTCACTTTGCGTAGCGGCACTGGTCGCTCGGGGACTTGTCGTAGCTCCAACCGGCTTCGGGGGCGAGATCGTTTACCACGTAACTCCTCTTGGCCGGGACGTCCTGGCCGTTCTCCGCGAGCACGCCGAGGCGGGAGGCTAGAGCTGTCCGAAGGGCGGGGACCCTCCAGCACCCGGCGACGGGCCTCGTCCGCACAACTATGAAGGCCCCCGATCTCCACCACCTGGAGGTCGGGGGCCTTCTGCGTTTACACACCCTCCGTGGAGCCCGGCGGACGGCTCACGCCCACCCGGCCACAACGCCGCCGCTGGGGACGTCCAGGACACCCCGACGTCGGTGAGGGTGGCCCGGTGCCCCTACGCGACGGGAGGCCGCCGTGGGCGCCATGTGACGGGTCGGTGGGCCGGGGACCGGAGGGGGCCAGGCCGACCGCACCGACCTCGGCCGTCGCTGGCCGCCGTGGTCGTGGCGGGCGGCGTGGCCCGAGCCCGCCTCCACGTCGGGGAGCCGGAGCCGCTCCGCCGGAACCCCAGTCGTGCTGCTTGCTCCAGGTGACCTCGGCGAGCCAGCCCCGGCCACCACCGGCCGTTGTGCTCCACCTCCACGCGCCGGGGAGGCTCCTACCTGCGCTCCTCCACCAGCCTCACCACGGCGCCGAGGGTAGGGCGGCCCTCCGTCCTCTCCGGGCCGCCGTGGCCGCCCTGGAGCCCCCACACTGGCCGAGCCGTCCCCCGAGCCCGCGAGGAGCCGCACCGATGCCCCTGGACGCCCACCTCACCCGCCTCCCCGGTGACCAGAGGGGACGGGTCTCCCTGGTCCTCGACGGCCGCCGGGTCCTGCTCAACTTCGACCCCGAGGAGGCCGCCGCCGTGCTGGCCGTCGTGCTCCGCCGCCGGGCCGAGAGGGCCGAGGGCCGCCACCGCGCCCGCCGCCGGTAGGGCCACAGCCAGGCCGTTTACACGCCTCTCCGGCATCTATTGCGTCTGGCGTACATACGGCGGGCCGTAGTTGTTGGCCAGGTCGACGTGGGTGACGCCGAGGTCGAAGGCGCGGCGCAGGATCGCGCGCTGCCGGTCGAAGGGGACGTCGTCCCCGAAGTTGTGCCACAGCCCCAGGCTCACCGCCGGCAGGTCCAGTCCGCTGCGGCCGGTGCGCCGGTAGGTCATCGAGTCGTAGCGGTCGTCAGCTGCGCGGTGGGCCATGGTCGGCATCCTGCCCGGCGCGCAGGCGCCCGAACCGGGCCGCCCGGTCCGGGGCTCCCGCGCGAGCGGGGCCGGAGGGCCGCCGGTCGCCCCGGTCGACGGGCCGGAACCGGCCGGATCTAGCGTGCGCTGGTGCCTCCTCCCTCCCCCGGCCCGCGCCGGGTGCTCGTCACCGGCGGCGCCTCGGGCCTGGGTGCCGCACTCGCCGCCCAGTACGCCGGCCGGGGGGACGACGTCCTGGTCACCGACCTCGCCGCGCACGCCGACGTGCCCGCCGGTGCGCGCTACCAGCGCCTGGACGTCACGTCCGAGACCGACTGGACGGCCGCCCTGGAACGGGTGCGCGACGAGTGCGGAGGCCTCGACGTGCTGGTGAACAACGCCGGCGTCGCGGCGGGTGGGCGCATCGACCTGCTCGACACCGCGCACTGGCGGCGGGTGCTCGACGTGAACGTGCTCGGCGCCGTGCACGGCTGCCGCACGTTCGTGCCGCTGTTCAAGGAGCAGGGCGCCGGTCACCTCGTCAACGTCGCCTCGGTCGCGGGCCTGGTGCACCCGCCGGCGATGACCTCCTACAGCGCCGGGAAGGCCGCCGTCGTCGCGCTGTCGGAGAGCCTGCGCGCCGAGCTGGCCCCGCACGGCATCGACGTCAGCGTCGTCTGCCCGTCGTTCTTCCGCACCAACCTCGCCGCCTCGCTGCGCGGTGAGGACCCGCTGGTGGAGCAGGTCGCGACCCGGCTGATCACCCGCGCGCCACTGGGCGCCGACGAGGTCGCCGCGCGGGTGGTCAGCGCGGTCGACGCCCGACGCTTCCTCGTCCTCCCCGACCGCGCCGGCCGCCTCGCCGCCTGGACCAAGCGGCTGGCGCGCCCCCTCTACGACCGGCACATGTCCGCCGCCGGACGGCGGATCCACCGGGCCGGGCAGCACCCGACCCGCGACACCGCGGAGGAGACCGCATGAGCAGGGGCGTCGTCCTCGTCACCGGGGCCAGCTCCGGCCTGGGTGAGGAGATGGCGCGGCAGTTCGCCGCCCTGGGCTACGACCTCGCGCTGTGCGCGCGGCGCACCGACCGCCTCGACGCCCTGGCCGCGGAGATCCGGTCCGCCACGGGACGGCGGGTCGAGACCGCCGCGCTGGACGTCACCAACGCCGCCGCCGTCCCCGCGGTGTTCCGCCGGTTCGACGAGGCCTTCGGCGGACTGGACCGGGTCGTCGTCAACGCCGGCCTGGGCAAGGGCGCACCGCTGGGCACCGGCCGCGCCGAGGCCAACCGCGAGACGGCGATGACCAACTTCGTCGGCGCGCTGGCCCAGTGCGAGGCGGCGCTCGAGGTCTTCCGCCGCCAGGGCCGCGGGCACCTCGTGCTCGTCTCCTCGATGTCGGCGCTGCGCGGGATGCGGCGGTCGATGACCACCTATGCGGCGACCAAGGCCGGCGTCGCGTCGCTGGCCGAGGGGCTGCGGGCCGAGCGCGTCCCGGGCCTGGACGTGTCGGTGGTCTACCCGGGCTACATCCGCTCGGAGATGAACGCCCACGTGCAGCAGAGGACCCGGTTCATGGTCGACACCCCGACCGGCGTGCGCGCGATGGTCGACGCCATCGAGAAGCGGAAGGCCGCGGCGTACGTCCCGGCGTGGCCGTGGGTGTCGATCGGGTTCCTCCTGCGGGTGCTGCCGCTGTCGGTCGTCCGGAGGCTGACGTGAGCGACCGCGCGGTGCGGGCCGAGGACGCCTTCGACGTCCCGGCGGTGGCGGTCTGGCTCGCCGCGCACGCCGACCCGGAGCGCGCCGGAGTGGACCTGTCCGCCGTCCCGGAGGTGCGGCAGTTCTCCGGTGGCGTCTCCAACCTCACCTACCTGATGCGCTACCCCGACGGCCAGCTGGTGCTGCGCCGGCCGCCGAGGGGCGCGCACCACGGGGGCGCCCACGACATGGGCCGCGAGTACCGCATCCAGACCGAGCTGGGCCGGGTGCTGCCCTACGTGCCGCGCACGGTGGCGCTGTGCGAGGACAGCGACGTCATCGGGACGCCGTTCTCCGTCATGCAGCGCCTCGAGGGACCGATCCCGCGCAGGGACCTGCCGCCGGGCGTCGAGCTCTCCCGCGAGCAGGTGGCGCAGCTGTGCCGCAACGTCGTCGACCTGCTGATCGGCCTGCACTCGGTCGACCTCGAGAGCACCGGGCTGGCCGACCTCGGCAGGGGTCCCGGCTTCGTCCGCCGGCAGGTCGACAGCTGGACCGAGCGCTACCGCCGCGCACGGACGCGGCACGTCGGGCCCTTCGAGCGCGTGATGCGCTGGCTGGCCGACAACCAGCCCGCCGACCGGCGGCACACGCTGGTGCACAACGACTTCCGGTTCGACAACGTCGTCCTCGACCCGGCCGACCTCACCCGCCCCGTCGGGCTGCTGGACTGGGAGCTGGCCACCGTCGGCGACCCGCTGATGGACCTGGCCAACGCGCTCGGCTACTGGGTGCAGCCCGACGACGGCCCGCTCCTGCAGCTGTTCCGCCGCCAGCCGACGCACCTGCCCGGGATGATGACCCGCGAGCAGGTCGTCGCGTACTACTGCGCGCGGACCGGCACCCGGGTCACCCACCGCGAGTGGGCCTGGTACCAGGTGTTCGGCCTGTTCCGGGTCGCCGTCATCGCCCAGCAGGTCTACGCGCGCCACCTCGCCGGGCAGACGACCAACAGGCAGTTCCGGCTGTTCGGGGTCGCGGTCGTGGCGCTCGAGCGGCGCTGCCGGCGGCTGATCGCGGCCGCGGAGCGGATGAGCGAGGACCGCGCCGCCGCGCAGGTCGGCAGCCCGCTGCTGACCCGCCGCCGGCTGTCGACGCGCCGCTGGACCCCGCCGGCCGGCGGCACCGACGCCGGTCCCACCGGACCGTTCCGCGTCGCCCGCCGGCTGGCCACCGGCGGGCACGGCCCCGAGGACGTCGCCTTCGACGACCAGGGCCGGGTCGTGGCTGGGCTGCGCGACGGGTGGGTGGTGCGGATCGACCCGGCCACCGGCGCGCGCACCGTCGTCGACGACACCGGCGGCCGGCCGCTGGGCCTGGAACCCTGCCCCGACGGCAGCGTGCTCGTCTGCGACCACGACCGCGGGCTGCTGCGCGTGCAGCCGGACGGCGCGGTCGAGGTGCTGGCCGACACCGTCGACGGCGAACCGCTGACCTTCGCCAGCAACGTGGTCGCGCACCCGGACGGCACCATCTGGTTCACCACGTCGACCAGCCGGTGGGACCTCGAGCACCACCTCGGCGACCTGTTCGAGCACTCGCGCACCGGCCGGCTGGTGCGCCGCGACCCCGACGGCACCGTCACTCCCGTGCTGTCCGGGCTGGCGTTCGCCAACGGCCTGGCGCTGGCACCCGACGGCTCGTCGCTGCTGTTCGCCGAGACCGCCGCCTACCGGGTGTCCCGGTACTGGCTGACCGGCCCGCGCGCCGGCAGCACCGAGCCGCTGGTGGAGGACCTGCCCGGCTTCCCCGACAACCTGAGCCTGGGCAGCGACGGCCTGCTCTGGATCGGGATGGCCGCGCCGCGCAACGCGCTGCTCGACCGGCTCCTGCCGCTGCCCGGCGTCCTGCGGCAGCTGCTGTGGAACCTGCCCGCCAGGCTGCGGCCCGCCGCCGAGCCGCTCGCCTGGGTGCTGGCGGTCGACCTCGACGGCCGGGCGGTGCACGACCTGCGGACCACCGACGGCTCCTACCGGTTCGTCACCGCGGCCGCCGAGCGCGACGGCACGGTGGTCGCCGCGAGCCTGCACGAGGACGACGTCGTCGTCCTGGAGCCGCCCGGTTGAACGGAGGGGCGTGGTGCGGCGCCGACCGGCGGCGCGGGCGTGACCTCCGGCACGTCCGCTCGTTGGCCTGGCACCTGACCCACCCCGCCCGACCGGAGAGGCGCCCGATGCCCCGCCCCCTTCGCAACCGTGCCGCCGCGTGCGCCGTCGGCGCGGCCGTCCTGGTCGCCCTCGCACCCGCCGGCCCCACCGCGGCGACGTCCGAGGTGTTCCGGCCGCAACTGGTCACCGTCGACACCCCCACCCGCGCCGACAAGGAACTGCTGCAGACCCTCGGGCTGGACCTGACCGAGCACGCCGGGCACGACTACGTCGAGGTCGTGCTGCACAGCGCCGACGACGTGGCGGCGCTGGCCCGTGCCGGCCTCGGCTTCGACGTCCGCATCCCCGACCTGCTGGCCCGCGAGGCCGAGAACAACGAGGTCAACGCGGCCTACGCCGCGGCCACGGAGAGCTCCCCGCTGCCCTCGGGCCGGGACGCCTACCGCACGCTGGCCGACTACGAGGCGGACATGGCCGCGCTCGAGCGGGACCACCCCGACCTGGTCGAGCGCTTCGCCCTGCCGCACCGCTCGCTGGACGGCCGGCCGGTGTACGGCGTGGAGATCGGCCGGGACGTCCGCGGGCCCGACACCGGGCTGCCCACCTTCGTGATGCTCGGCGTGCACCACGCGCGGGAGTGGCCCTCGGGCGAGCACGCCATGGAGTTCGCCGTCGACCTGGTGGAGAACTACGGCACCGACCGCCGGATCACCGACCTGGTCGACCGCGCCCGGGTGGTCGTGGTCCCGGTCGTCAACGTCGACGGCTTCCACCTCTCCCGCACCGACGGCGGGCTGGTCGACCTGCGCGCCGTGGACGGGGGCGGGACGGCGAGCATCCTGGCCACCCCCGGCAACGCCTACAAGCGCAAGAACTGCCGCGTCGTCGACGGGCAGGACACCCCCGACGGCAGCTGCGTCCTCGGCGCGACCAGCCCCGGCGGCTACGGGGTGGGCGTGGACCCGAACCGCAACTACGGCGGCTACTGGGGCGGACCCGGCGCCTCGGACCTGTTCGCCGACCCCACCTACCGGGGCGCCGCGGCGTTCTCGGAGCCGGAGACGCAGAACGTCCGCGAGCTGGTCAGCGGCCGGCACGTGACCACGCTGATCACCAACCACACCTTCTCCAACCTCGTGCTGCGGCCCGGCGGCGTCGCCCCGGACCAGGTGGCACCCAGCGAGGGCATCCCCCTGGGCGACCCGTACGACGAGGGGGCGCTCAAGGAGCTCGGCGACGCGATGGCCGCGCAGAACGGCTACACCAGCCAGCACGCGTGGGAGCTCTACGACACCACCGGCTCCACGGAGGACTGGTCGTACAACGCCACCGGCGGCTTCGGCTACACCTTCGAGATCGGGCCCGACGAGTTCCACCCGCCCTTCCCCGAGGTGGTCGACGAGTACCTCGGCGCCGGGCCGTACGCCGGCAAGGGGAACCGGGAGGCGTACCTGCTCGCGCTGGAGAACGCCGTGGACCCCGGGGCGCACTCGGTGCTGACCGGCAAGGCGCCGGCGGGCGCGACGCTGCGGCTGAAGAAGACCGTCGCCACCCCGACGTGGGAGGGCTCGATCCAGGACACGCTGGACACCACGATCACCGTCGGGCGGGACGGCCGGTACACCTGGCACGTCAACCCCTCCACCCGCCCGGTCGTCATGGACCGGCAGGTCGAGACCCTCTCCGGGGAGCCGCTGCGCGAGGAGTCCTGGACCGGGACCACGGCGCCGCTGCAGTCGACCGACCGGGAGTTCACGATCACCGAGGACGCCGACCTGTTCGAGGTGGTGCTCGACTGGCCGACCCCGGACGACCTGGACCTCGAGGTGTACCGCAGGGGTGCCGACGGCTCGCTGACGCCGGTGGGCAGCTCCGGCAACTTCGTCGGCGAGAAGGAGCGGGTGCTGCTGCAGGACCCGGCGCCGGGCACCTACGTCCTGCGGGTGGTCAACTTCGCCTCGCTCACCCCCACCTGGACGCTGACCGCCGCGCTGTTCGACGCCGAGCCCTCCGTCGTCCCCGGCCTGGTCGAGGCCTGGACGCTCACCTGCGAGCGCGACGGCCGGGTGGCGCAGCGGGTGCCGGTGGTGGTCGACCGCGGGCAGCAGCTGCGGGTGGACCTGACCGCCTGCGGACGGCGCTGACGCGAGCCGGCCGGATCCCGCCCCCGGGCGGGGCCCGGCCGGCCCCCTAGCCGACCTCGACCGGCCGCAGCGGCCGGGTGGCCCCCGCGGCGAGCAGGCCCACCGCGAGGACGACGAGCACCACCAGCAGCGCCTGCAGCACGCCGGTCGCCTCCGCGACGAAGCCGATCAGCGGGGGCCCGGCGAGGAACGCGGTGTAGGAGATTGAGCTGACCACCGACACCCGGGCCGCGGCGCGGGCCGGGTCGTCGGCGGCCGCGCTCATGCCCACCGGGAAGCCGAGCGCGGCGCCGGCGCCCCACAGCACCGCCCCGGCGAGGGCCACCGGCAGGGCGGGCGCGGTGACGAACAGCAGCAGCCCGAGGACGGCGGTGACCCCGCCCACGCGCAGGACGGCGACCCGCCCCCACCGGTCGAGCAGGGCGCCGCCGACCAGCCGGACGGCGGTCATCGCGGCGACGAAGACGGCGAAGCCGACGGCCGCGGTCGACTCGGCGATGCCGTGCCCGTCGACGAGGGCGACGGCCAGCCAGTCGTTGGCGCTGCCCTCGGTGAAGGCGAAGGCGAGGGTGAGGACGCCGACCAGCAGCGTCCGCGGCTCGCGCCAGGCCCGCCCGACGCCGGATCCGCCCCGGTGCTCCTCCCCCGCCGCCGGGTCAGCGGGGAGGAAGGAGCGGGTGGCCACGGCGAGCGCCGTGACCGCGAGCACCGCGGTCACCGCGAGCTGGGCCGCCAGCGGGAAGGCCAGCGCGGCCGCCCCGGCCCCCAGCAGCGCCCCGGCCACGGTGCCGAGGCTGAAGCCGGCGTGCAGCCGCGGCATGAGGACCCGCCCCAGCCGCTGCTCGACGGCGGCGCCCTCGATGTTCATGGCGACGTCCCAGCTGCCGACGCCCACGCCGACCAGCGCCAGCCCGGCGCCGGCGGCGAGCACCCGACCGGTGCCCAGACCGAGGGCCAGCAGGAGCAGCCCGGCGGCCGCCACGACCGTCCCGGCCAGCACGCCGCGGGCGGGGCCGATGCGGTGCACCAGCGGGCCGGTCAGCGGCAGCGCGACCACCGACCCGACGGCGATGCACAGCAGCAGCAGGCCCAGTTCGGCCGACGACAGCGCCAGCGCGTCGCGGGCGGCGGGCACCCGCGAGATCCAGGACGCGAAGGCGAACCCGTTGACCACGAAGGCCGTGGCGACGGCGACGCGCGCCCGCTCGGTGGGGACGGCGGTCGTCGTGGAGCGCACCATGGGGTCCTTCCGGCAGCGTGGGCACTCACCCTATCGAATCGATTCGACTCCGCCCTCTCGACGGCCCGGTCGTCGGGTCGTAGCGTCGTCCGACCCCACCGACGGAGGACGCGACCGTGAGCGACCGGAGCCGCCCGACGCTGGCCACCGTGGCGGCCCTGGCCGAGGTGGCCCCGTCGACGGCGTCCCTGGTCTTCTCCGGGTCCACGCGGGTGGCGCCGGCGACGCGGGAGCGGGTGCTGGCCGCGGCCGCCGAACTCGGCTACGCGGGCCCGGACCCGGTCGCCCGCTCGCTGCGGTCGCGGCGCAGCGGCGTGGTCGGCGCGGTGATCGGCGAGCGGCTGGCCTCGGCCTTCAACGACCCCGTCGCCGTCCAGTTGCTGGACGGCGTGACCGAGGTGCTCAGCCCGCTGGGCGTCGGCCTGCTGCTGCTGCCCGGGGACGCCGACCGGTCCGGCCCGACGCTGGCCCAGCTGGCCCACGTCCCGCTCGACGCGGTCGTCTACGCGACCTGCGGGCTCGAGGACGACCCCGCCCTGGACCACCTGCGCCGGCGCGGCGTGCCGGTGGTGGCCGTCGACGGGCCGCGGGTGGACGACGTGGTGTTCGTCGGCATCCAGGACCGTCGCGGCACCGTCGAGCTGGCCCGGCACCTCGCCGGGCTCGGCCACCACCGCGTCGCCGTCGTCGCCATGCCGCTGCGGCTGGACGGCACCCGCGGCCCGGTCTCCCCCGAGCGCCGGGCGCGCACCCACTACCGCGAGGTGCGCGAGCGGGTGCTCGGTGTGGAGGAGGTCCTCGGCGCGGTGCCGGTGTGGGAGACGGCCGCCAACGCCGTCGAGGAGGGCGAGCGGGCCGGGCGCGTGCTGCTCGACGTCCCGCTCGCCGACCGGCCGACCGCGGTGGTCGCGCAGAGCGACGTCCTGGCCGCCGGCGTCCTGCGCGCGGCCGCGGGGCTGGGGCTGCGGGTGCCGGAGGACGTCAGCGTCGCGGGCTTCGACGGCGCCGAGCTGCCCTGGCTCCCGCCGGTGCGGCTGACCACGGTGGCGCAGCCGACCGCGGAGAAGGGCCGGGTGGCCGGCCGGGCGGTCATCGACCTGGTCGCGGGCCGGCGTCCGGACGACGTCGTGCTCGACGTGCGGCTGTCGGTGGGCACCACCACCGGGCCGGCGCCGCGCTGACCGCCGTCGTCGAGGCACCCGCTCATGATGTGCCGTCCGGACCCCGAGGTCGTGCTCGACGGGCTGCACGCCGTCGTGTCCGCCGACGGCTCGACCTGACCCGCCCGCCCAGCGGCCCACCGCCCGAGGGGACGTCTGGCAGGTTGGCGGGGTGACCGACCTCGTCGTCCCGCCGGTGCGGCTGCTGTACGTGCCGTTCGACTCGGGCGTCCGCGACGCGCGGATGGGGGCCGGTCCGCTCGCGCTCGCCCGCGCCGGGGCCGCCGAGCGGCTGCGCCGGCGCGGGCACGAGGTGGACGAGCAGGTGCTCGAGCCCGCCTCGGACTGGCGGGCCGAGGCGCAGACCGCCTTCGAGCTGCACGCGGTCGTGGCCGACGCGGTCCGCGGTGCTCGCCGCGCCGGCCGGCTGCCGCTGCTGCTGGCCGGCAACTGCAACACCACCCTCGGCGTGCTGGCCGGCCTCGCGGAGCCCGGGCGGCGGGTCGGCCTGGTGTGGCTCGACGCCCACGGCGACCTCAACACCCCCGAGACGACGTCCACCGGCTTCCTCGACGGGCAGGGGCTGGCGATGGTGCTCGGGTGGTGCTGGCGGACGGCGACCTCCCGCGTCGAGGGCTTCGAGCCGCTGCCCGAGCGTCAGACGCTGCTGGTGGGCGCCCGCGACCTGGGCGCGGCGGAGGAGGCGGCGCTGCGCGCGTCCGACGTCCGGTGGCTGCCGCCGGACCTCGCCCGGGACGCCGGTGCCGTGGCCGCGGCGCTCGACGAGCTCGCCACCCGGGCGGACGTCGTCCACCTGCACGTCGACCTCGACGTGCACGACCCCGACGCGGTGGCTCCCGCCAACGGCTACGCGGTCGGTGACGGGCTGCTCGCCGCGGACGTGCTGCGGCTCGTGGAGCAGGCAGCCGAGCGCCTGCCCGTGGTGTCGGCGACGCTCGCCTCCTGGGACCCGGCGCACGACCGCGACGGGCGGGTGCAGGAGGCCGCGCTCGAGCTGCTCGCCCGTCTCGTCGCCGTCGGCACCGGTGTGCGGTCGTGAGCGGCACCCCCGTCGTCCGCGAGTACCGGCCCGGGGACCACCCGGCCGTCGCGACTGGATCTCCGGCTGGCCGTCCGCCCGGACCGCGGCCGCACCGGGCTGGTCTCCTGGCAGCGCCTGGGCTGCCTGCCCGCGCCGGACGTCCTCTGCGCCGAGCCGATGCCACCCGGTTGACAGCCCGACCGACCCGGCGTCGACTGCAGGCGTGAGCGACCCCGGGATGCGCACGTCCCTGCCACTGGCCTGCACGCTCGGGCCGCAGGACGGGGACGCCCGGCTCCAGCGCTGGCAGGCGCTGCACCGCAGCGCTCACCCGGTCAGCTCCGTGCTGGACGGCATCCTGGAGGTCCGCTACCCCGGCCACCCCGGTGTCCTGGACGAGGTCCGCGCCCTGGCGACCGCCGAGCGGACGTGCTGCGCCTTTGTCGACTGGACCGTGACGCAGGTCGGTGGCGACGTCCTGCTGACCGTGACGTCGCCGCCCGGCACGCCAGAGGCCGTCGAGCCGATCGCTGCACTGCTCGCCGCGCCGACCTGATCCGAGGGCTCTGCCAGGCCGCGGGCATGGGTGTCGAGCGGATCGTCCCGGACCTGACCAGCCGGTCGACGGCGGAGGCCGTCGCCTTCTACGGTCGGGTGCTCGGTCTCGAGCCGGTGATGGACCACGGCTGGATCGTGACGCTGGCAGACCCCGACCGGCCGGGCGCGCAGCTGAGCCTGCTGACGCACGAGGCGACGGCTGCGGTCGTCCCCGACGTCTCGATCGAGGTGGACGACGTGGACGCCGCCCACGCGGCCGCGGTCCAGGCGGGCGCGGAGATCGTGCACCCGCTGACCGACGAGCCCTGGGGTGTGCGGCGCTTCTTCGTCCGCGACCCGGACGGGCACGTCGTCAACGTCCTCGGTCACGCCTGATCCGCCCGCTGCGTGGAGGACCGTCCGTCCTCCCCGCGGTCATCCTGCGGGCTCGGCCCGCCGTCGCCGGGGTCACGGGGCGGTGACCGGGTTGTCGGGGACGGGCAGAGCCGCGGCCGAGGCGACGACGTGGTCGACCAAGCCGTAGTCGCGGGCCTCCTCGGGGGTGAACCAGCGGTCGCGGTCGAAGTCGCGCTCGATCTGCTCGACGCTCTGCCCGGAGTGCTCGGCCTGCAACTGGTTGATCTGCTGCTTGAGCTTCCGCAGCATGTCGGCCTGGATGGTGATGTCGGATTGCGTGCCCCCGACCCCGGCCGAGGGCTGGTGCACCATGATCCGCGTGTGCGGCAGCGAGAACCGCTTGCCGCGGGTGCCCGCGCTGAGCAGGAACTGCCCCATCGAGGCGGCCATCCCGAACGAGTAGGTCGCGACGTCGCAGTCGATGAAGCGCATCGTGTCGTAGACGGCCATGCCGGCGCTGACCGAACCGCCGGGTGAGTTGATGTACAGGTGGACGTCGCGGCTCGGGTCGTCGGCCGAGAGCAGCAGCATCTGCGCGCAGATCTGGTTGGCGACGTCGTCGTCGACCTGACTGCCGAGGAACACGATGCGCTCCCGCAGCAACCGGTCGAAGACGGCGTCGTGCAGCGACGCGTGACCGTTCGCCGCCGGGCACGGGGGCAGCCGTCGTGCTGCCGCGCACGGCGTCGGCAGGGACGGCACCGGGGACGGCACCGGGGATGGGGCCGGGCGGCGCGACCGCCGCCGGGCACGCCGCCGACGAGGCGCTGTCCTGGCTGCAGACCACCTACGACCTCGTGCTGGCAGAGAACCTCAGCCCACCGGCCGCCGCCCGCACCTACGCCCACACGGCGGTCGCCATGTACGAGGCCGCTGTCCGCGGGATGCCGGGTCACCGGTCCCTGGGTGGTCAGCTGCGGGACCTGACGGCGCCTGCACCGCAGCCGCTCGCCGCGCTGGTCGACTGGCCGGCCGCGGCGGTGGCGTCTGGGGCCGCCGTGCTGCGGCAGCTGCTGCCCTTCGCCGGGGTCGGCACACGGGCACAGCTGGACACGGCCGAGGCCGCGGTGCTGGGCCGGCGGCGTGCGGCGGGGGTCCCCCAGCGGGCCCTGGACGCCTCCGTGGGGCACGGCAGGTCGGTGGCGGCACACCTGGCTCCGTGGATCGCCGCCGACGGACACGCCGCGACCGTGGGCCGCCCGTACGTGCCGCCGGCGACCGAGCCGTGGCACTGGGCGTCCACGCCGCCCAACTTCCGGCCGGCCATCGAGCCGCACTGGGCCGAGATCCGACCCATGGTGCTCACCAGCGCCGACGAGGTCGAGCCGGAGCCGCCGCTGCCCTTCTCGACCGACCCCGGCTCGGCGTTCCACGACGAGGCGATGGTGGTCTACCGCCAGTCGGCGGCGAACACCCCCGAGCACCGGGCGATCGCCGACTTCTGGACCGACAACCCCGGGTCGTTCACCCCCACCCCACCGCACGGCAGGCCGACCGGCCTGCCGTCCGGTCACTGGAGCTCATCGCCTGCCAGGCGCTCGCCCTGCGGGGGGCGCGGCTGGACGTCGCACTCGACACCCTCGCCGTCACCGGGATCGCCCTGCACGAGGCGTTCCTCAACTGCTGGACCTGGAAGTACCGGTACAACCTGCTCCGACCGGTCGCGTACGTGCGGCAGCACATCGACGCGCGCTGGTCCACCCACGTCAACAGCCCACAGTTCCCCGAGCACACCTCGGGGCACAGCGTCGCCTCACCGGCGGCCGCCGCGGTGCTCACCGACCGGCTGGGCACCTTCGCCTTCACCGACCACTCGCACGACGTCCGCGGCCACGCGCCGCGCACCTTCGCCTCGTTCGGCCACGCCGCCCAGGAGGCCGCCCGGTCACGGCTGTACGGCGGCATCCACTTCCCGCACGCCATCGCGGCGGGCCTCACCCAGGGCGAGCGGGTCGGCGCCCTGGTCCTGCAACGGGTGCACACCCGGCGCTGAGCCCCCTCGCCCTCCTCGGGGCGCCCGCCGGGCGTCCCGCCGTCCCCGCACGGCTCCGCCGTGCACCAACGGAAGAAGGTCCCATGTCCGCCTCCTCCCTGCGCCGCCTGGCGACGGTCACCGCCGCCGCGGCCGCGCTCGCCGTCGCCGTCCCCTCGCCGGCTCTGGCCGGCGACTTGTTCTTCTCCAAGTCCTCGGGCATCCAGGTGACCACGACCTGGCTCGAGATCGGCGAGCTGCCGGCGGCTGCCAACGCGCCGGGCAACGCCCACTTCGGCGACCTCTACGTCGAGGACCTCGGCAACGGCCGGGCCCGGGTGTTCGGCACGGTCCATGATGTCGAGTGCGACGAGGGGACGACGCCCTACCTCCCGCTCGGTGGCGGGCACGGCGAGCCGGCGCCCCCCGACGGGCCGTGCCAGCTGCTCGGGACCCGCTTCGTCGAGGGCGGTCAGGTGACCTTCACGGTCGACAAGAAGCTCACGAAGGCGACGCTCAGCGGCACGCTGGCCGTGGGCAGCGGGCACGGGGACACCACGGGCACCCCGGCGGTCGACATCACGTGGACCGGGATCGGCGCCACCTACAGCGAGCGGCAGAGCGGCACGTTCGTCGACGCGTACGGGACGTGGACCTACCGGTACGACTTCACCGGCCGGGACGCCGCCGTGACCCCCGGCAGCCGCATCGGGCCGATGGTGTTCGACGACGAGGCCGGGGAGTACTCCCAGTCGCTGCTCGGCAAGTACCGCCAGTCGGACCGTCAGCGCTCCTGACCCGACCGTGCCGCCGGGCCGCACTCCGGGGCCCGGCGGCACACCACCGGTCCGGCCGCTCCCGACGGCCGGACCCGGAGTCACACCGTCAGCAGGATCTTGCCGGTGGTCCGCCGTCCCTCGAGGTCCTCGTGCGCCCGCCGGGCCTCGGCCAGCGGGTACCGCCCGCCGATGCGGACGTCGAGCCGGCCGGCGGCGACCATGTCCAGGACCGCGCCGGCGCGCTCGCGCAGCATCTCCGGGGTGCGGGTGTAGGTGGCCAGCGTCGGCCGCTGGAGGTACAGCGAGCCGTGCGCGGCGAGGGACTGCACCTCCAGCGGCTCGGGCTGCCCGCTGGCGGCGCCGTAGACGATCATCCGGCCGGTCGGCCGCAGCGCGGTCAGCCCCGCGCCGAACGTCGTCCGCCCGACGCCGTCGTAGACGGCCGCGGCCCCCTCGCCGCCGGAGAGCTCGCGGACCCGCTCCGGGAAGCCGTCGTAGCCGACCACGACCTCGTCGGCACCGGCTCCCCGGGCCAGCTCGGCCTTCTCCTCGGTGGAGACGGTGGCCAGCACACGTCCACCGCGGGCCCGCACCAGCTGGGTGAGCAGCAGCCCCACTCCCCCGGCCGCGCTGTGCACGACCACCCAGTCGCCCTCGGCCACGGGGTACGAGTCGGCGGCGAGGTAGTGGGCGGTGCAGCCCTGGAGCAGCACGGCGGCGGCCACGTCGAGGGGGACGTCGTCCGGCACCGGGACCAGCTTCTCCCGCGGCGCGGCCACCCGGGTGGCGTAGCTGCCGGCGACGTCGGACCAGGCGACCCGCTCCCCGGTGCCCACGACGGTGCCCGCGCCCTCGGCACCGACGACCCTGGGCAGGTCGCCGCCGTACGGCGGGCGGCCCTCGCGTTCGTAGACGTCACGGAAGTTGACGCCCACGGCCTCGACGTCGACCAGCACCTGGCCCTCGCCGGGCTCGGGGTCGGGCACCTCGCGGACGGTCAGCACCTCGGGGCCGCCGGTCCGCTCGATGAGCACTGCCTGCACGTTCGTCCTCCCGTCGTCGGCCGTGCCCGCTGCCTACCACGGAGGCCGGGACCCTGCCGGGTGCTGGGACGTACCGGTGAGCGGCCGCCTCGGCCGAGCTCACGTAGCCGCCGGCGAGGAGGTCCGCGTGCACCGGTCCCCTGGACGACTGGCGGAGCGCCGGCCGGTCGGCGTGCCCGTCGGCCCGCGGCGACACCGCGCCACACGCGGCGAGATCGACGCCCGACGACTCGATGCGCCCGACGTGACCGGCGCGGCATTCGAGGCGAGGCTCGGCGGAGAGGGAGAGCCCGTCGTACCTACCTTGCAGTGGCCGGCCGACCGGTCCGCGGAAGGGTCAGGGCGGCGGCGAGCCCGGCGGCCAGCACGGCCGTGGTGACGGCGAAGGCCGCCTGGTAGGAAGCGACGTCGGTGAGCCAGCCGGCCACGAGGGGTCCGGCGATGGCGCCGAGGTCGGCCGACATCTGGAACACCGCCACCACCCGACCGCCGCGGGCCGGGCTGACGTCGGCGACCAGCGCCGCCGGCACGCTGGCGAGGAACGAGGCGGCCAGGCCGAAGAGCGCCATCGACAGCAGGAACACCCACAGCGCCGGGGGCAGGACCAGGGCCGCCGTCGAGACCGTGGCCAGCGCGGCGCCGAGGACCAGCGCGGGACGCCGTCCCCACGTGTCGGCCAGGCGTCCCGAACGCAGCAGGCCGAGGGCCTGCGCCACCGAGCCCGCCAGCAGGCCGGCGCCGGCCCACGCGACCGTCCGGCCCAGCTCCTCGGTGACGTACAGGGGCACCAGCGAGTTGCGGACGCCGAAGAGCACCCAGCCGACGCCGAGGTTGGCCACCAGGGCGGTGATGTAGACGCGCGAGCGCAGGGCCGTCCGCAGGTCGACCGGGTCGGCGGCGAGGTCGGGCCCGGCCACCGCGGGTGCCGCCGAGGGCCGCGGGGTGACCGCCGGGCGCAGCAGCACCATGGCGACCGAGCCGGCGACGACGAGGAAGGCGGCGTAGAGGAAGAAGGGCAGGCGCGGGGAGAGCTCGGCGAGCAGCCCGCCGGCGGCCGGACCGGCGATCCCGCCGAGGATGAACCCGCCCTGGTACGTCGCCGCGGCGCGACCGCGGTGCGAGGGCGGGGCCACGCGCAGCAGCAGCGAGAGCGCGGCGACGGTGAACATGGCGCTGCCCACGCCGCCGGCCGCACGGAGGGCGAGGAACAGCGGGAAGGACGTCGCCAGCCCGGCCAGCCCGGTGGTGACCGCGACGATGCCCAGACCGGCCGACAGGACCGCGCGCTCACCGAACCGCTCGACCAGCGAGCCCCCGCCGAAGGCGGAGACGAAGCGGAAGAACGCGAAGGCGCTGACGGCGAGCCCGACGGCCGTCGTCCCCACGCCGAAGGACCGGGCGAACAGCGGGATGGCCGGCGCGACGATGCCGAAGCCGAGCGCGACGACGAAGGCGACGACGGCGAGGATGCCGACCTCACGGGGCACGTCCGACCGCCCCCGCCACAGCACGCCCTGGATGCTCGCACGGCGGGGGCCGGCGCCGGTCGAGGGCCCCGGGACCGCTGCCCGGGGACGCCCGCGGCCGACACCCCGCGCGCGGACGCCCCGGCGTCGGCCCCCTCACTCACGGGCCGGCGCCCCGGCCCCGCGTGCGCGGGACCGGGGCGCCGGTCGTTCCTCTAGGGGCAGCGATCAACTGCAGCCGCTGGTGGAGCCGCAGCCCTCGCAGACGTAGCAGCTGCCGGCCGGGCGCATCTTCGTGCCGCAGGTCATGCACAGCGGCGCGTCGGTGGCGGTCCCGGTGACCAGCTCGAGCAGCTCGGCCGAGGAGTGGGCCTCCTTGACCGGCTTCTCCGCCACCGCGCCGGCCTTGGGCTCCGGCTTGGCCGGGGCCTCGGTCGGCACCGAGCCGCGCAGCGCCTCGACGTCGACCTCCTCCTCCGCGACCGCGGAGGTCGAGGCGGAGGTGCCGTAGCCGGACACCTGGGCGGCGCGCTCCTCGGCGGTGAAGATGCCGAGGTTGGCCCGCTTCTCCACCGGCAGGTGGTCCAGCGCCAGGCGACGGAAGATGTAGTCCATCACCGACTGGGCGATCCGGATGTCCGGGTCGTCGGTCATGCCGGCCGGCTCGAAGCGCATGTTGGTGAACTTCTGGATGTAGGTCTCCAGCGGCACACCGTGCTGCAGCGCCAGCGAGATGCCGATCGAGAAGGCGTCCATGACACCGGCCAGGGTCGAGCCCTGCTTGCCGAGCTTGAGGAAGACCTCGCCGAGGCTGCCGTCCTCGTACATGCCGGCGGTCATGTAGCCCTCGGCGCCGGCGACGCTGAACGAGGTGGTGACGCTCGTCCGCTTCTTCGGCAGCCGCTTGCGCACCGGGTGCGACAGGCCGGCCGGGGCCGCGGCCTCCACCTTCGCCTCGTCCTTGGAGCCGTCGTTCTTGCCCTTGCCACCGGACAGGGGTTGACCGACCTTGCAGTTGTCCCGGTAGATCGCCAGCGCCTTGAGGCCGAGCTTCCAGCCCTGGAAGTAGATGGTCTCGACGTCCTCGACGGTAGCCGTCTCCGGCATGTTGACCGTCTTGCTGATGGCGCCGGAGATGAAGGGCTGCACCGCGGCCATCATCCGGACGTGGCCCATCGGGGAGATGGCCCGCTCGCCCATCGCGCAGTCGAAGACCTCGTAGTGCTCCGGGCGCAGGCTCGGGGCGTCGACGACGTGGCCGTGCTCGGCGATGTACTCGACGATCGCCTCGATCTGCTCGTCCTGGTAGCCCAGGCTGCGCAGTGCCCGCGGGACCGTCTGGTTGACGATCTGCATGGACCCGCCGCCGACCAGCTTCTTGTACTTGACCAGCGAGAAGTCCGGCTCGATGCCGGTCGTGTCGCAGTCCATCATGAAGCCGATCGTGCCGGTGGGGGCCAGCACCGACGCCTGCGCGTTGCGCCAGCCGAAGTCGGCGCCGATCTCCAGGCAGGACTGCCACTCGGCGGTGGCGGCCTTCACCACGTCGGCGTCGTCAGCGCCGACCGGGCGGATCGCGTCGTTGGCGGCGGCGTGCTTGCGCATCACCCGGGCGTGGGCGTCGGCGTTCCGGGCGAAGCCCTCGTAGGCGCCGACGATGCCGGCCAGCTCCGCCGAGCGGCGGTAGGCGGTGCCGGTCATCAGCGAGGTGATCGCCGCGGCCAGGGTCTGGCCGCCGCGCGAGTCGTACGCGTGGCCGGTGGCCATGAGCAGGGCGCCCAGGTTGGCGTAGCCGATGCCCAGCTGCCGGTAGGCGCGGGTGGTCTCACCGATCGGCTCGGTCGGGAAGTCGGCGAAGCAGATCGAGATGTCCATCGCGGTGATGACCAGCTCGACGGCCTTCACGAAGTTCCGGGTGTCGAACGTGCCGTCGTCCTTGAGGAACTTCATGAGGTTCAGCGACGCCAGGTTGCACGAGCTGTTGTCCAGGCTCATGTACTCCGAGCAGGGGTTGGACGCGTTGATCCGCCCGGTCTCGGGGTTGGTGTGCCAGTCGTTGATCGTGTCGTCGTACTGGATGCCCGGGTCGGCGCACTCCCAGGCCGCCTGGGTGACTTTGCGGAACAGGTCCTTGGCGTCGACGGTCTCGATGACCGAGCCGTCCATGCGGGCGCGCAGCCCGAAGTCCGTGCCGTCCTCGACCGCGCGCATGAACTCGTCGGAGACCCGGACGGAGTTGTTGGCGTTCTGGTACTGGACGCTGGTGATGTCCTTGCCGCCGAGGTCCATGTCGTACCCGGCGTCGCGCAGCGCGCGGATCTTGTCCTCCTCGCGCGCCTTGGTCTCGATGAACTCCTCGATGTCGGGGTGGTCGATGTCGAGGACGACCATCTTGGCCGCGCGGCGGGTGGCCCCACCGGACTTGATGGTGCCGGCGGAGGCGTCGGCGCCGCGCATGAAGCTGACCGGGCCGGAGGCGGTGCCGCCGGAGGAGAGCAGCTCCTTGGAGGAGCGGATGCGGGAGAGGTTCAGGCCGGCGCCCGAGCCGCCCTTGAAGATGAGCCCCTCCTCCCGGTACCAGTTGAGGATCGAGTCCATCGTGTCGTCGACGGCGAGGATGAAGCAGGCGCTGACCTGCTGCGGGGCGCTGGTGCCGACGTTGAACCACACGGGGCTGTTGAAGCTGAAGTACTGGTGCAGCAGCATCCAGGTCAGCTCGTGCTCGAAGACCTCGGCGTCGCCCTCGGTGGCGAAGTAGCCGTGCTCGCGGCCGGCCGCACCGTAGGTCAGCACCACCCGGTCGATGAGCTGGCGCAGACTGGTCTCGCGCTGCGGGGTGCCGACGGCGCCGCGGAAGTACTTCGTGGTGACGATGTTGGTGGCGTTGATGCTCCACTCGGCGGGGAACTCCACGCCGCGCTGCTCGAAGTTGATCGAGCCGTCCCGCCAGTTGGTCATGACGACGTCACGACGCTCCCAGGTCACCTCGTCGTACGGGTGCACCCCGGCGGTGGTGAAGACACGCTTGACCTTCAGGCCCTTCCCCCTAGTCGGCGCCTTGGCGGCGCGACGCGTACGGCCCGACAAGCGATCCTCGGTCTCGGTCACGGAGCTCTCCCTGTGTTGTGGGCGTTGCGGCGGCTGGGGAAGAGCCGCCTCTCGTTCTAGCGGGTGGTGCTGACGGTTTCGGCGACAGCGGCGGGCGTCATCGACCGGGGCTGCCGTCGGGGGCGGCCTGGCCGCGCCCCCCGCCCCGCCGGCGCGCCGGCGGGTCCTGCATGCCAGGCAGCGGCGGGGTGCCGGCGGCGATGTGCCGGGCCCGCAGCTCGGTGATCTCCTTCTCGAAGTCCTCGAGCGAGGTGAAGGCGCGGTAGACGCTGGCGAAGCGCAGGTAGGCGACCTCGTCCAGCTCCCGCAGCGGCCGCAGGATGGCCAGCCCCACCTCGTGGCTGGGTACCTCCGCCGCGCCCGTGGCGCGGATGGCGTCCTCGACCTGCTGGGCGAGCTTCTGCAGCTGGTCCTCGTCGACCGGCCGCCCCTGACAGGCCCGGCGGACGCCGGCCACCACCTTGCTGCGGTTGAACGGCTCGCTCACGCCGCTGCGCTTGACGACGGCGAGGACGGCCTCCTCCACCGTGGTGAAGCGCCGTCCGCACGCGGGGCAGGACCGGCGGCGACGGGTGGTCGCCCCCTCGTCGGCCTCGCGCGAGTCGATGACGCGGCTGTCCGGGTTGTGGCAGAAGGGGCAGCGCACGGCCGTTCCCCTCCCCTCGCGACACGCTCCGCCGCACGTCCGCCCGGTCGCCGCAGCGACCGCGGGAGCGGCCGGCACGACGGGCCCGGGAGGCCGACTGTGGACCTCCCTGGGGACATCCGGTGGACGTCGTGGGGAGGACCTGAGGATCGGCCTGTGGACGGACTCACAACGGTGCAACTACTAGATATAGGGGAACCTTAGGTCGGTCCCCACTAGATCTGCAAGCTGGAACGCGAGGCGCGTCGTCCGTCGAGATGACTTCGTGACCACCCGCGCGCAGTCGTCACACCCGCCCCGGCGACACGCCGGGGAACCCGTCGCAGCGGTCGCGGGACGCGTCGGTCGGGTGTAGCGGGCCGGGCAGGACAGGCACCCCGGACGCCGGGGGCCGGGCGTGGCGGTGCGGGTCACGGCGATGCGGGCCTGCTGATGCCGCGCGGAGGCGTGCCGCGCCGGAGCGCACGGGCGAGTGCCCGCCCTCAGGCGCGCAGCGCCTCGCTGGGGCGCGAGAGCCGGGGCCGGAGCACGCGGTCGCCGAGCCGCAGCGGGCGGGTCAGGCAGTCGGCCTCGGTGGCCCGCGGCATGAGCACCGTCGCGTCACCCAGCTCCGGGCCCCGCGCCTCCTCCGACTGGGCGTCGACGGCGCGGTGGCGCCCGACACGGTGGCGGCCCGCGGCCACGCCGGCGGGGACGGCCGGCTGCTCGGCGGTCACGTCGCCGCCGTGGCGGCGACGACGGCGCCCGGTGGCCGGAGCCGACCCGGGAAGGACGCCGGCCGCCCGCTGCTCACGGGCGGCGGCCTCGCTCAGCGACAGGAGCGGGGCGGCCGAGGCCCCGGGCAGCAGCTCCTCGCCGAGCCTCGCGAGGGGGTCCATGCCGCTGTCCGGCACCAGCACCGGTGCCGGCCGGACCTCCGGCAGTCGCACCTCGGCCAGGTCGCTCCAGGTCTCGCGGTCGACGCCGGCCACGGTCACCCGCACCCACATCTGGCACGCGCCCCGGCCGTCGTGCCGCCACCCCAGCAGCGACCCCGGCCACCAGGCGCCCTCGACGAGCACCTCGCAGCGCTGCGACTGCTGCGTGAAGACGGCGGCCCGGCTGCCTGAAATCGCTGACACGGATCCGACCGTAGACGGGCTGTCGGCCACCGAGCGTGAGCGACTCGGCACGACAGGTTGACGAACCTCGCAACCCCGCGTTGTCGCTCCTCGACCTCCCCGCGCCTGGCGAGCCGGCGACCGCGCCGGTCAGGGGAGCTCGAGGACCCGACCGGGGACCAGGACCGACCCCTCGAGGTCGTTGAGCTCCTCGATCGCGTCGACCACCGTGCGCACGTCCTGGTCGGCACCGGCCACCTCCCCGGCGATCGACCACACCGTGTCACCGGGCTCCACCACGACGCTCCGCCCACCGGCCAGCTGCAGCCCACCGTCGCCCGCACCCTGGACGAGCGGGGCGACGACCGAGCCGAGCGCGACGGCGCCGCCGAGGGCCAGGGCGAGCACCAGCCGGCGGCCCCGGCGGGTCAGGCGCAGACGGGGAGCCGCGCCCCGCCCCGGGGTGGCACAGCCGCCACGCACGGCACGGGCCGGCACCGCCCGCGACGTGGCGGCGCGGCCACCCGAGGAGGCCGTCTCCCGGCGCGCCGGCGCGCGGCCCGCGCCCCGCCCGGCGGGGGCCGGCTCCGCGTTCCGCGGCTCCGGACCCGCCGGGCGGTCGGGGACCGGCCGCAGGTGCCCGCCGACGCGGGGACCGGTCCCGGCCAGGCCCGGGGCGCCAGTCGTCCGCGGGGCACGACCGGACGCGACGGTCGGGCGCGCCGGGCGCCCGCCCCCCGACGCACGGCCACCGTCGGCCGACCCGAGCAACGGCCGCCACGGGACCTGCACCGACGCGTCGAACTCCAGCACGGCCTGCCGCACGCTCGCCATGACCACTCCTCCTCCATCGACCACTGCACCGATCGAACGCACGTTCGATCGAACATCTGTCCGATGTCTACCGCATGCCGCCGACACGGTCGACCCGACACCGCCACGCGCTTCGAACACACGTTTGAAGTACCGGCTCCGAGGCGCTACCGTCCGGAGCAGCACCCGTCCGCCGCGGCCGCGAGGGCAGCGGCGGGGCCGGCAGTGGGCCTCCGGAAGGGGTCGGCCCGGCTCCCCGGGCGGGCGCAGGACGACAGGGCCGTGGCGACACGGCCGGCGAGGAGGAGACGTGGCGGGCACGAGGGGGACGTCGGGCGGCGGCGCCCGGGGCGGAGGCGGCTCATCGCGGCGCGCGTCCGGCAGCCGGACCGCCGCTGCGGAGCCGGCCGAGGCGGCGACGGTGCGCACCTTCCCCGACCGGGGCGAGGCCGGCGACGGGCTCACCCAGCGGCAGCGGCGGGTCCTCGAGGTGATCCGCGACTCGATCGAGCGGCGCGGCTACCCGCCCTCGGTGCGCGAGATCGGCGAGGCGGTGGGCCTGTCGTCGGCCTCGTCGGTGGCCCACCAGCTCAGCGTGCTGCAGAAGAAGGGCTGGCTGCGCCGCGACCCGAACCGCCCGCGCGCGTTGGACGTCCGCCTGCCCGGCGACGCCCCCGGCGCCCCCGCGCCCACGGTGGTGGCACCCGCCGGCGCCGAGGGCGCGGGGGCGCCGGGGGCGTCGCCGGGCAGGCGGACGTCCAACGCGCGCGGGCGGTTCGGGTCGCGGC
>NZ_NVPT01000063.1 GCF_002802985.1 Geodermatophilus chilensis
TACGTAGGAACGGGAGGGTTAGTTGTAGATTAGGTCGGAGAAGCAGACAGAGAGAACTAACTGGGAAGTGACGTCGGCAGCGGCAGATGTGTAGACCTGCCCCCTCCTGGAACCTCAACCCCTGCCCCGCATGGTGGGCAGGGGTGGAGCGACGGGAGGGGGACGCGGCGGCGGGCTCCCCGACCGAGTCGGCGGCGCACGACCGGCTCTCGGTAGCGTCGTCCCCGTGACCGACTCCGCCCCGCTCTCCGCCGTCGCCGCCGGTCTGGCCACCGTCACCCGCGCCGGGACGGTGCTCGACACCTGGTACCCCGAGCCGCGGCTCGGCGCGCCCGAGGGCGCCGGGACCGGCACCACCCGGCTGGGCGCGCTCGAGATCTCCGGCGAGCTCGGCCCCGACTACGGCGGCCTGGTCCGCAGCGACGAGTCGCGCGGCGTGGAGGTGGTTGCCGTCCGGACGGTCATCGCCGACCTGTCCGCCCCGCCCGCCGACACCCATGACGTCTGGCTGCGGCTGCACCTGCTCTCCCACCGGCTCGTCACGCCGCGCAGCATCAACATGGACGGCGTCTTCGGCCTGCTGACCAACGTCGCCTGGACCAGCGTCGGCCCGGTCGAGGCCGCCTCCTTCAACCCGCACCGGCTGCGCGCCGCGCACGGGCAGGTCACCGTCCACGGCGTCGACAAGTTCCCGCGGATGGTCGACTACGTCATCCCCTCCGGCGTCCGCGTCGCCGACGGCGACCGCGTGCGACTGGGCGCCCACCTCGCCGAGGGGACGACGGTCATGCACGAGGGCTTCGTGAACTACAACGCCGGCACCCTCGGGCCGTCGATGGTCGAGGGCCGGATCAGCGCCGGCGTCGTCGTCGGGCCCGACAGCGACATCGGCGGCGGCGCCTCGATCATGGGCACCCTCTCCGGCGGCGGGAAGCAGGTCGTCTCGATCGGCTCGGGCTGCCTGCTGGGTGCCAACGCCGGCATCGGCATCTCCCTCGGCGACAACTGCGTCGTGGAGGCCGGCTGCTACGTGACCGCCGGCTCGCGGGTGACCCTGCCCGACGGCTCGGTGGTGAAGGCCGCCGAGCTCTCCGGTCGGGACGGGCTGCTGTTCCGCCGCAACTCGGTCTCCGGCGCGCTGGAGGCCCTGCCGCGGACCGGCACCTGGGGCGAGCTGAACGCCGCGCTGCACAGCAACTGAAGAAGGACCCCCTGCCGCCCACCGCTCGCAGGCCCGCGGCGGGACCCTGCAGGGGGCCGTTCCAGCACCTCACCAGGGGGTGCGACACCACTGCTGCGACTCCAGGATCCGTCCAGGAACCGCACCTACAGTCGCGGGCGATGAGCAGCACACGCAGCGCGACGGCACGGCGGACGACGACCGCCCGCCGGCCGCCGGCGCGCCGCCCGGCCCCCCGACGTCGGCCCCCCGCCAAGCGCGGGAGCCGGGGGACGCCGGTGGGGTCGTGGCGCTCCTGGCTGCCCCTGGGACTGGTCGGGCTCGTGATCCTGGGGGTGGTCGCGCTGGTGCGCAGCATCGAGGGGCCGGAACCGCTGGCCCTCACCGGCTCCTGCACCGTGGCGGGCACCGGCCTGACGCTGACCGCCGAGCAGGCCTCCTCCGCCGCCACGATCGCGGCGGTCGGGCGCGCCCGCGCGCTGCCGGAGCGGGCCGTCGTCATCGCGCTGGCGACCGCGCAGCAGGAGTCGACGATGCGCAACCTCGACTACGGCGACCGCGACTCCCTGGGTCTGTTCCAGCAGCGACCCTCGCAGGGCTGGGGCACCCCAGAGCAGGTGCGGGACCCGGTCTACTCGGCGGGGAAGTTCTACGACGGCTTGGTCCGGGTGCGGAACTGGGAGTCCGTGCGGCTGACCGACGCCGCTCAGCGCGTACAGCGCAGCGGCTTCCCGGAGGCGTACCAGAAGCACGAGCCCCTGGCCCAGCAACTCAGCGCGGCGTTCTCCGCGCCCGAGCCGAACCGGCTGACCTGCAGCTACGAGCCCACGGCCCCCGGCGGGCGGCTCAGCCAGCGGACCACCGCCGTCGCCGCGGTCGTGGAGCGGGAGCTCGGCGCGACCACCACCGAGCGCTTCGGCGCGGTGGAGGTCGACCCGGCGGCCGGCTGGCCGGCGGCCACCTGGGCGGTGGCGCAGGCCGAGCGGCTGGGGCTGCGGTCGGTGTCCTTCGCTGGGTCGGAGTGGACGCCGGCCGGCGGGTGGGTGCCGTCGGACGCCGGCCCCGGCGCGGTGCGCCTGGAACTGGCCCGCTGACACTCAGCCCCCGCCGCGAGGCTGACCGGCACCCGTCCACGGATCCCGCTCGGCGACGACCACGAGAGAGGGGCAGGGCCGACACCGGCCCTGCCCCTCTCTCGTCCGGCCCGATCAGGCGACGCAACCGCCCAGGGCGATCGTGCCGTCGATGGCCTTGATCTGGTTCTGGACGGCGCCGAGCTGGTTCTCGAGGCCGAGGACCGTCGTCCGCTGCGCGGCGATCGCGTCCTTGTTCTGCTTCTTCTGCCCCTCGAGGTTCCGCAGCACGGTCTGCGCGGCGGTGATCTGCCCGTCGAAGGTGGTCGCCTGCCCCTGCAGGGTCTTGAGCTGAGCCTCCGTGGCGCTGATCTCGCCGCTGAGCTTGTCCAGCTGGGTCAGCAGCGGAGCCACCCGGCCCTGCAGCGCCAGCACCTCGGCCTCCTTGGCGGTGATCTGGCCGTTGAGGCCGGCCAGCTTGGCGACCAGCGCGTCGAGGTCGCCGGTGAGCGTGGTGACCTCACCCTGCTGAGCGGCCACCGCGGCGTTCGCGTCGGCGAGAGCCTTCTCCAGCGCCGGCAGTTGGCTCCGCAGCGTGGCGAGCTCGGACGACTTGTCCATGACTGCGGCGTCAGCGACGGCGACGGCCTTGGTGGCCTCCGCCAGCGTGCCGCGCAGGCGCTCGAGCACGGCCTTCTGGTCGGCGATCGCCTTCTCGGCCTCAGCGACGCCTTCGGTCAGCCCGGGCAACGCCGCCTCGAGGTCCTTGATGACCTGCTGCTGGGCGACCACTGCGTCGTTGGCCTTGACCGCCGCGTCGCGCAGAGCGGGGAGCTGGCCCTGCAGCGCGCTGAGCTCGTTCTGCTTGGCCGTCACGGCGGCGTTCGCCTCGCTGACCGCGGCCTGCAGCGCGGGGAGCTGCCCCTGCAGCGTGGTGACCTGCCCCTGCTTGGCGGCCACCGCGTCGTTGGCGGCGGTCAGCGTCGCCTGGAGCGGAGCGGCCTGCTGCTGCAGCGCCGCGCTCTCCGACTTCTTGGTGCCCAGCTGGGCGTTCAGGGTGTCCACCTGCGCCTGGAGCGTCTTGAGGTCGCCCGAGAGGCCGGAGATCTGCGTGTCCTTGTCGGTGATCTGGCCGTTGACCGTGGTCAGCTCGCTCTTGTACTTGGCGATCAGCGTCTCGCGCGCGTCTTTCTCGGCCTTGCTGCCGCCCTTCTCCTTCTCCAGCCGGGCGATCTCGGCCTCGAGGAAGGTCTTGCGCGCCTGCAGCGCGGCCAGCTCGTCCTGGGCCTTCTTCAGCTCGGCCTGCTTGGCGGTGATTGCCGTGTTCGCGTCAGTGAGCTGCTTCTCGATGGCGGCGATCTCCGCGTTCTTGGCGGCGATCTCGGCGTTCTTGGCGGCGAGCGCGTCCGCGGCCTTCTTCGCGTCGGCCTGCAGGACAGCCAGCTCGCCCTGCGCCTTGGCGATCTCGGCGTTCTTCGCGGCGAGCGCGTCGGCGGCCTTCGTGGCGTTCGCCTGCAGCGTGGTCAGCTCGCCCTGCGCCTTGGTGATCTCCACCTGCTTGGCGGTGACGGCAGCGGCGGCCTTCGCAGCGTCCTCCTGCAGCTCGGTCAGCGTCGCCTTCGCGGCGGTGACCTTCGCCTGCTGGGCGTCCAGGTCGGCCTGCGCGGCGGTACCGCCGGCCTCCAGCCGCCGAAGCTCGGCCTCGGCGTCGGTGACCGCCTTGGTCGCCGCCGCCTCGGCGGCGGCGGCCTGCTGCGCGGCCGCGGTCAGCGCCGTCAACTGCTCCTCGCCGGCGGCGATCAACTTCCTCGTCGAAGCCAGGTCGTCGGCGGCCTTGGTCGCGGCGGACTGCAGGATCGCGAGGTCCTCGGTCGCGGTGTCGAGCACACCCTTCGTGGCGGTGAGCTGGGCGTTCGCGGCGTCGGCCTGCCGGGTGAGCTCGGCCGACGCGGCCCGGGCTGCCGCCAGCTGGGTCTGCAGCGGCTGGAGCTGCCCTGCCACGGTGGTCTGCTGGGCCGTCAGGTCTGAGAGCGCCTTCTCGGCGCCGGCGATGGCCGCCGTGGTGTCGGCCTGCTTGGCGGTCAGGCCGGCGAGCTCGGTGGTGGCGGCCGCGATGTCCGAGTCCAATTGCTTGCCCTGCGCCTCGAGCGCCGTGATCGCCGCCTTGCCGTCGGCGATCTGCTTCGTGAGCGTGTCCGCGCTGCCCTGCAGCACCGCACGCTCCGCCTGCAGCTTGGTGATCAGCTCGGCGTTCTTCTTCGCCGCCGCCTTGAGCAGGTTCTCCTGCACCGTGCCGCGGTGCGCCAGCTGGTTCGTCACGCCGTTGCAGATGCCCGGCGTCGGTGCGGGTGCGGCGGAGGCGGAGCCACTGAAGGCCAGCATCCCGGCGAGGACCGCAGGGGCCACCACCGCCCCGGCGGCGCAGCGCTTGATGGAACTCGGTGCGATCACGTGCTTCTCCCCGTGGAGTCGTGGTGCCGGTCGGGCCGACGCGGATGACCTCCGCTGTCCTGCTTCGTCGGGTGAACGCTCGTCCCCGAGCCTGGAGATCGGTTGAAGCCGTTCTGAAGGAGTGCTGAAGAAACGCCCCGCCAGCTAAAGTCCTTGGTCGAAGCTGCCGGGGGGCGGGAACGGGGGACGTCGTGGCAGGGAGCAGGCCCCGGGTGCTCGTCGTCGAGGACGACGCCGTGATCCGGTCGGCCCTGGAGGTGGCGCTCCGCGGGGCGGGCTACGAGCTGCGGGCCGAGCCGGACGGAGCGGGGCTGGAGCGGGCGGCACGCGAGTTCCGTCCCGATCTCGCGGTCCTGGACGTGCGTCTCCCGGTGGGCCCCGACGGGTACACCATGGCCCGTCTGCTGCGGCGGACCAGCGGCCTGCCCATCCTGTTCCTCACCGCTGCCGACTCGGTCGACGACCGGCTGGCCGGGTTCCAGGCCGGCGCGGACGACTACCTGGTGAAACCGTTCTCGATGGCCGAGCTGCTGGCCCGGGTCCAGGCGCTGCTGCGCCGCTCAGGTCGCCTCTCCTCGGCGTCGTGGCACGTCGGCGACCTCGTCGTCGACGACGCCGCCCGCATGGTGGTCCGGGCCGGGGTGCCCCTGGAACTGACCCGCACGGAGTACGACCTGCTCACGGTCCTGGTCCAGCAGATCGGCACGGTGCTGTCCAAGACCCAGCTGCTCACCCAGGTCTGGGGGTTCGACGCCTACGACACCAACCTGGTCGAGGTCCACATGAGCGCATTGCGCCGCAAACTGGAAGCCGCCGGTCCACGGCTGGTGCACACCGTCCGGGGCGCCGGGTACGTGCTGCGCGCATGACCCCCACCCCGACACTGGGGCGCCGCATCGTCGTCTGGGGGACCGCGGTGGTCGTGGTGGTCCTCCTGCTCGTCGACGTGTTCCTCTACCTGGCCCTCCGGTCGGGCCTGGAGGAGTCCCTGGACGACCTCCTCGCCGAGAGAGCTGCGCTGGTCCGCGCCCAGGCCGAGGAGGTGGGCACCGACGGCCTGGCCGCGCGGCTGCAGGAACTGGGTCTGCGTGCCGAGGTCCGCTCGTCCGATGGACGGCTCTCGCGCGCCGAGCCCCCGTCCCCACAGCTGGGCAGCAACCTGCCGGTCCCCTCGAACGATCCCACGGCGATCTCCCGAGTCGTACCGCTGCCGGACGGCGGACAGGTGGAGGTCTTCGTTCGCACCTCAGGGGTCGATGCGGCACTCCGGCGTCTGGTCGCCCTGGAGCTGGCCGGCTCCCTCGTGGCGGTGGCACTCGCGGGGCCGCTGCTGGCCCAGGTGGCCCGGATCGCCCTGCGGCCCGTCGGGCAGATCACCGCCGCAGCCACCCGGACCCGGCAGGGCCGGCTCGGCGAACGTCTGCGACCGGACCGCCCGTCCACCGAGCTGGGACGGATGGCGGCGGCGTACGACGGCATGTTGGACGCGCTGGAGGCTGCACTCGACGATGCGAGGAAGGCGCAGCGCAACTCCGCGTTGCTCGCTGCCGTCGTCGAGGGGTCGACGGACGCCATCGTCACGGAGGACCCGCACGGCAGCATCGTGGCCTGGAACCGGGGAGCCGAGCGCCTGTACGGCCACCGCGCCGACGAGGCGATCGGCCAGGACAGCTCGCTGATCGTGCCGGCCGACCGGCTCCCTGGGGCCGCGGAGCTGCGGCGTCGGGTGGCCGCCGGGCATCGGATCAGCGGCCACGAGACCGAGCGGTTGACCAGGGGCGGCAGCACGGTCGAGGTGTCACTGGTGGTCTCCCCGGTGCACGACCCCGACGGGCAGGTGATCGCCTTCTCCAGCATCGCGCGCGACCTGACGGTGCAACGAACCCTCACCACCGCCCTGGACCGCACCCTTGCCGCGCTGCAGACCGCACTGGACGAGGCCCGGGCGTCCGAGGAGTCGACCCGGCGCTTCCTCGCCGATGCCGCCCATCAGCTCCGCACCCCGGTCACGGGCATCCGGGCGTGCGCGGAGACGCTGCTGCGCGGCGCGGCGCCGGAGGACCGGGACCGGCTGCTGGCCACGATGGTCCGGGAGACCTCCCGCGCCGGCCGGCTGGTGAGCTCACTGCTGCAGATGGCCCGGCTCGACCAGGGGCAGCCGCTGGTACCGGCCCCGGTGGACCTGGTCGCCGTGTGCGCCGACGAGGTCGACCGCATCGACCTGCTGTCCCCTCGTCTCGACGTGGGTCTGGAGCTGTCGGGGAAGCCGGAGGGGCAGTGGCTGCTGGACGGCGCCATCCTCCATGAGGTCCTCGGCAACCTGCTCGACAACGCCCGCCGGCACGCGGTCACCAGCGTGCGCGTCGTGCTGGACCGTCGGGACGGGCAGCTGGTCATCCGGGTGACCGACGACGGCGAGGGGGTGCCGGAGGAGGACCGGGAACGCATCTTCGAGCGGTTCGTCAGCGCGGACGGGAAGGGAGGATCTGGGCTCGGCCTGCCGGTCGCTCGCGGGTTGGCCCGCGCTCTGGGTGGCGACCTGCGTTACGACGACGGCTTCGAGGTCACCCTGCCGGCGGTGTCGCCGTCGAGCGCCGGCAGCGACACGGGCACCGGCGAGAGCACACGCGTGCGCTGATCGAGCACCACCACACCCGTGCGCGGGGCAGCGGAGCAGGCGACGTCCAGCAGGACCGTCTGGAGGGCCCGTAGGTCGTCCTCGCCCACCAGCGTCCGCGCACCGGCGTCCAGGGCAGCGCCGCGGAGCCCCGGGAAGGACGACAGCACCACCACGGAGCAGTCCGGCGCCGCCCCGCTCAGCTCGCGCACCGCCGCGACGCCGTTCGCGCCGGGGACGGGCAGCGCCACTACCGCGACGTCCGGCGTCGTCCGCTCGACGACCTCCACCAGCTGCACGAAGTGCTCAGGGACCCCGACGAGATCGAAGCCGCACCTCGCGAGCAGCGCGGTGACCGCGGTGCGCATGCCGACGCGGTCGTCACAGACCACCCCGCTGGGACGACCACCTGTCCGTGCCACTCCCCAAGTGTGCGGCTTGGGGTTGAAGCAGAGCTGAAGAACTCCGGAACCAGCCCGCTGCGCTCACGGACGAACTCCGGTGCTTGATCAGCGTCGGGGTCCCGTGGGTTGCATGAGCATCCCGGCTGGTTCGATGAGTGGCGACGAGTAGCGCTCTGCGGGAGAGCGATGCTCCATCGCGAGACGACCGGTCCGGCCGGTGGCGGTCCGAGGACAGGTCACCGGGGACGGCGGCGGGGCCGGCGACCCGAGGGGATCAGCACAGGCGCGCGACCGCGGCGTCGATCCGCTCGTCGGTGGCGGTGAGCGCCATGCGCACGTGCCGCCCACCCGCGGGGCCGTAGAACGAGCCCGGCGCGGCGACGATGCCCAGCCCCGCCAGCCAGTCGATCGTCGTCCAGCAGTCCTCGTCGCGGGTGACCCACAGGTACAGCCCGGCCTCGGAGTGGTCGATGCGCGCGCCGGCGGCCCGGACGGCGGCGGCCAGCCGGTCGCGGCGGGCGCGGTAGCGCTCCCGCTGCTCGTCGACGTGCGCGTCATCGGCCAGCCCGGCGGCCATCGCGGCCTGCACCGGCGTGGGCACCAGCAGCCCGAGGTGCCGGCGCACCTCCCACACCTGGCGGACCAGCGCGGGGTCGCCCGAGAGCAGCCCCGCGCGGTAGCCCGCGGCGGTCGACTGCTTGGACAGCGAGTGCACCGCGAGCAGCCCGGTGAGGTCCTCGCCCGCGACCTCCGGGTGCAGGACCGACCGCGGCTCGACGTCCCAGCCGAGGGTGGTGTAGCACTCGTCGGCGACGACCGGCACCCCGTGCGCGCGGCCCCACTGCACCCAGGCGCGCAGCTCGTCGTCGGTGAGCACCCGGCCGTGCGGGTTGCCCGGGGAGTTCAGCCACACCAGGACCACGGGCGGGCGGGCAGCCGACACGGCGTCGTCCGGCGGGGTGTCGGTCCGCCGCACGGCGAGCCCGGCCAGCACCGCACCGACCTCGTAGGTCGGGTAGGCGACCTCCGGGATCAGCACCGTGCCGGCGCCGCGCAGCCCGAGCAGGGTCGGCAGCAGCGCGACGAGCTCCTTGGACCCGACCGTGGGGATCACCGAGGGGACGGTGCCCAGCGGGTCGGCCAGCCGCACGCCCAGCCGGCGCTGGAGCCAGTCGGCCGCCGCGGTCCGCAGCTCGGCGGTGCCCAGCGCGGTCGGGTAGCCCGGCGCGTTGCCCGCCCCGGCCAGGGCGGTGGCCAGCAGCTCAGGGGTGTCGTCGACCGGTGTCCCGATGGAGAGGTCGACGACACCGCCGGGGTGCCGGGCCGCCTTGGCCCGGGCACCGGCGAGCGAGTCCCAGGGGAAGTCGGGAAGCCGGCCGGCCGCCGTCCCCGGGGTGGTGGTGGTCAGTGACCCTCACCCTGCGGCGGCAGCGCGGCCACCAGCGGGTGGTCCTTGCCGATCTTGCCGGTCTTGGCGGCACCACCGGGGCTGCCCAGGTCGGAGAAGAACTCCACGTTGGCGTTGTAGAAGTCCTTCCACTTGTCCGGGACGTCGTCCTCGTAGTAGATGGCCTCCACCGGGCACACCGGCTCACAGGCACCGCAGTCGACGCACTCGTCGGGGTGGATGTAGAGCATCCGGTCGCCCTCGTAGATGCAGTCCACCGGGCACTCGTCGATGCATGCCTTGTCGAGGACGTCGACGCAGGCCTGGGTGATGACGTAGGTCACGGTGGTTCCCTCCCGGGGACGTGCGGAGCTGCTCCGCCGGCGCGACGGCCGGTCGTTCTCACCTTGAGTATGGCCCGTGGGGCTCTCGTGAAACGGAACGGGTGGCCCGGCGGACCCCCGCCGGGTGAGGCGCCGGCCGACCACGCAGGATCGGGCCGTGGGACAGAGCCGGTCACCGTTGGACGTCGCGGACCTCGAGAGGCTGGCCACGCGGGGCTGGCGCGGCTCGGAGGAGGCCCCGCTCGGCGAGTGGCTGTTGCGCGGCGGCGGCGGCTTCACCGGCCGGGCCAACTCCGCGCTCGTCGTCGGCGACCCCGGGGTGCCGCTGCCCGAGGCCGTGGAGGCCGTCGCCCGCTGGTACGGCGAGCGCGGGCTGCGGCCGTGCGCGATGCTGCCGGGCCGCCGGTCCCGCGCCGCCGACGCGGCGTTCGCCGCGGCCGGGTGGGAGCGCGACGAGGACGTGCTGGTGCTGACCGGGCCGCTGACGCCGGCGCCTGCGGACGGCGTCCCGGTGGACCTCTCCCCCGAGCCGGACGACGCCTGGCTGGCCGGCTACCGGCACCGCGGCCGGCCGCTGCCGCGCTCCGCCCGGGCGATCCTCACCAACGCCGAGGATGTCGTCTTCGCCTCGGTGCGCCGCGACCCGCCGCCGGCTCCCCTGGCCGCCGTCGCCCGCGGGGTGGTCACCGACGACTGGCTCGGCGTCGCCGCGGTCACCGTCGAGGAGCGGTACCGCCGGCAGGGGCTGGCGACCGCCGTCATGGCCGCCCTGCAGCGCTGGGGCGCCGACCGCGGCGCCCACTGGCTGTACCTGCAGGTGGCGGCGTCCAACGCCCCGGCACGGGCGCTCTACCGGCGGGCGGGTCTCATCGAGCACCACCGCTACCACTACCGGTACGCGCCGCACTGACCTCGGGCCGCGACCCGCCCCACCCCGATGGGGGGAGGCCGGTGCGAGACGGCTCACAAGCGGCACGGGACCGGCCGAAACCGGGGGCATGTCCGAGAGCGGTCGCGCCAGCGCGGTCCAGCCGTCGCCCTACGACGCCCAGGCCGCCGTCGAGCGGCTGCTCGACGTGCTGCGGCGGCAGGTCGGCGCCTCACGGGTCGCCGTGTGGGTCCACGAGCCCACGACCGAGATGGTCGTGCCGTATCGCCAGTCGGTGTCCGCGGCCGCGCTGCCCGGCTCCACGCCACCGGTGGTCGACCACGCCATCCCGCTGGTCAACTCGCCACTGATGGCAGCCGTCGTGCGCGGTCGCCGACCGGTGCGCGCGGAGGAAGGCGACATCCACGCGGCCGCGCCCGCGTTCGCCGCGCGGCTCGGCGTCCGCTCCGTGCACGCCGAGCCGCTGCTGCTCGGCGACCGGGTGGTGGCCGTGCTGACCGTCGAGCCCGCCACGGCGGGCGGCGACGACGTCGCGCAGGCGGCACCGGACCTCGCGGAGGCGGTGTCCGCGGCCTGGTCGCGCCGGTCGGAGACCCGGCGGCTGGCCCAGGCCGAGGTGCTGCTCGGGCTGATCGAGGCCGCCGCGCAGGCGCAGTCGATGGACCACCTGCTCGCCGCGGCCTGTGGGCAGCTCGCCGAACTGGGCGGGGTCGAGCGGGCCTGTGTCTTCCTCCTTGAGGACGGCCGCCTGGTGCCGCGCATGGCCAGCTACGCCGACGGGCCGTCGCGACGCCGACACCTGGCGGCAGTTCCGCACCGCCCCCGAGCCGCTCGCGCTGGCCGAGGCGGTCCTGCGCACCGGGGAACCGCAGGTCGCCGACGGGGGCTCCGCCCTGCTGACCGGGTGGTGGGTGGACAACTTCTCCATCGCCTCCGCCCTCGCCGTGACCCTGGGCCGACGGCCGCAGGTCTCCGGCGTCCTCACGCTCGACAGCACCCGGCTGCGCACCTTCTCCGAGGACGTGCGCCGGCTGGCCGCCGCCGGCGGCACGCACCTGGGCAGCCTCATCCAGCAGGCCCGGACCAGCCAGGCGCGCGCGGCCTCCCTGCGCACGGCCCGCGCCGTCCGGCAGATGCTCGTCGACGGGGCCGGCGCCATCGGGGTGGAGGAGGCGGCGGAGGTCCTGGCCCGCGCCGTGCAGGACTTGACCGGCACCGAGCGCGCCGCTGCCTACCTCGTCGACGACGCGGGGACCGTGGCGTCGGTCCTGCACATGGAGTGGTTGATCGAGCACCGCCAGGTGGTGGCCGACCTCGTGGTCGGCACCCGGGCGGACGACGTCCCGCTGTGGCGGGCAACCGTCCGCGACTGCCGGCCGGTCTTCGTGGAGGACGCCGGGGCCAGCGACCTGCTCGACCCCCGGCTGGTCGCCGCCCTGGACCTGCACTCCTACGTCAGCGTCCCCCTGCTGTCCGGCGACCGGCTGCTCGGACTGATCGTGACCGGCTCCGTCTCCTCGCCACTGCAGTGGACCCCGGCGGTGCACGAGGCCGTCCGGCAGGTCACCCTCGAGGGCGCGCTGGTGGTCGAGAACGCCAAGCTGCGCGCGGCCGAGCAGCTGCGCCTGCAGCAGCTGGCCAGGGAGGCCCACCACGACCCGCTCACGGGCCTGGCCAACCGGCGCCGGTTCACCGAGGAGCTGGAGCGCACGGTCTACGGCACCGACGACCGCCGGTGCGCGGTCGTGATGATCGACCTGGACCGGTTCAAGGAGGTCAACGACAGCTTCGGGCACTCCGTCGGCGACGACCTGCTGTCGCTGGTGGGTCCGCGCCTGCAGCAGGCCCTGGGGCCGGGCGACCTCCTGGCCCGGATGGGCGGCGACGAGTTCGCCGTCCTGCTGCCGGACGCCGCCGACGCCCGCGCCCGGGAGGTGGCCGCCCGGATCGGGGACGCGCTGCACGGGGCGTTCGTCCTCGACGGGATGTCGCTGACCGTCGACGCGAGCATCGGCATCTCGCTGTGCCCCGACCACGGCCGCGACCGCTCCCTGCTGCTGGCCCGGGCCGACACCGCCATGTACGCGGCCAAGCGGGGCCGGCACGGGTTCGAGGTCTGGGCGCCCGACGCCGACACCGACTCGCACCCGGCTGGAGACGCTGGAACAGCTGCGCGCGGCGCTGGACGCCGACCAGCTGGACAACCACTACCAGCCGAAGCTGGACCTGCACACCGGGCAGGTCACCGGCGTGGAGGCCCTCGTCCGCTGGCACCACCCCGAGCGGGGGCTGCTCGCCCCTGGCGCCTTCCTGCCGCTCGCCGAGCAGGCCGGGCTCATGCGGCGGCTGGCGCTGCAGGTGCTGGAGCGGGCCATCCGGGACCTGCGCGACTGGCGCGCGGCCGGGCATGCGCTGTCCACGGCGGTCAACCTGTCGGTCTCCAACCTGCAGGACGTCGCACTGCCGGACCAGGTGCAGCTGCTGCTGGAGACGTACGGCGTCCCCGCGGACGCGCTCGTCCTCGAGATCACCGAGGACGTCCTCATGGCCGACGCCGCGCGCAGTCAGCAGGTGATGGCGGCGCTGCGCCGGCTCGGCGTCCGGCTGTCCATCGACGACTACGGCACCGGCTACTCGTCGCTGGCCTACCTGCGCGCGCTGCCCGTCGACGAGCTGAAGCTCGACCGCAGCTTCGTCTCGTCACTGACCACGGACGGCAAGGCGGCCGCCATCGTCCGCAGCACGCTGCAGCTCTCCCGGGACCTCGGGATGACGATGGTGGCCGAGGGCGTGGAGGACGCCGCGGCGCTCGAGGCTCTGAGCCGGTGGGACTGCGACGTCGCGCAGGGCTACCACATCGCCCGGCCCATGCCGGCCGACCGGCTGTTGACCTGGCTGCGCGGGCGACCGGTTCCCGCGGCGGTGTCCTGACCGGCTCGGGTCAGGACGGCCGGTCCGCCCCGGCCCGGGGTGCGGCCAGCACCTTCCCGACGGCGAAGGCCGCGGCCACCACCCCGGCCAGCAGGAAGGCCAGCGAGAGGAACCCCAGGACGCCGCCTCCGGTGAGCAGCAGGTCGCCCTCCGGACGGCGCAGGCTCGCCCCCACCGCGATGACCAGCCACACCCCGGCGGGCAGCACCGCGGCCAGGCGGGAACCGGTCAGCCGCGCAGCCAGGCCGACCAGCAGCAGGTTGCCGGCCACCGCGGCCACCACCGACACGGGCACGGGGACGCCGACCACCCGCAGCGGCAGCCAGAAGACCTCGACCAGCGCCAGCCACGCCGCCAGCACGGTGACCAGCAGGGCCGCCCCGACCCTCCGGATCACGCGTCCAGGCCGGCGAACAGGTCGTCCTCCCAGCCCTCGGGCGTCGCCGCCGGGCCGCGCTCCCCGCGCACCAGGCGGTAGTACTCGGTGCCGAGCACCTCCTGGCCCAGGTTGTTCGACAGCGCGAAGAAGGGGCCGTCGACGGTGATCTGGGTGGCGTGCGCGCGCATCGCGGCGACCTTGCGCCCGGCGTGCGCCCGCCCGTCGACCGCCGCGGCGACCAGCTCGTCGGGGACGGCGAACGGCACGTCGTCCACCTCGCCCAGGAACTCGAACGGCGAGGCCTCCCCCAGCGCGGCCATCGCCTCCATGCCCTGCCGCATCACCGAGCGCGGCACGCAGCACCAGTAGACCTTGGCGACCGTCCACGCCGCGCCCAGGTCGGGGCGGTAGGCGGGGTCGGCGGCGGCGTCCACGGCGCGCATGGCGACCCGGTGGGCCTGGATGTGGTCGGGGTGGCCGTAGCCGCCGTTCTCGTCGTAGGTCACCACGACCTGCGCCCGGACCTCACGGACGACGGCGACCGCGTGCGCCACGGCCTCGTCGACGTCGGCGTTCCAGAACGCCCGCGGCTTGTCGTTGGCCGGCGTCCCCATCATCCCGGAGTCGCGGTAGCGGCCCGGGCCGCCGAGGAAGCGCCAGTCAGTGACGCCAAGGGCCTCCATCGCCGCCCGCAGCTCGGCGATCCGGTACCCACCCAGCTGGTCGGCGTGCTCGGCGGCGAGCAGCTCCAGCTCCGGGACGAGCACCTCGCCCTCCTCGCCGAGGGTGCAGGTGAGCAGGGTGACCTGGGCGCCCTCGGCGACGTAGCCGGCCATCGTGGCGCCGTTGTTGATCGTCTCGTCGTCGGGGTGGGCGTGCACGAGCAGCAGGCGCTTCACACTGCGATCCTCCCGGATCGCACCGCGGCCAGGTGCCGTACCCCTGGACGGCCGAGCCGCTGCCGTGTCCCGGCCGGGAGACCCTCCGGGCCCCCGCGCCCGGTCCACCCGAGCCGTCTGCCGTCCCCCGGGTGGAGGACCTCCCTAGTCCACCTCGACGGGGACCACCGTGCGGGCCTCGGCGAAGTGGCAGGCCGAAGGGTGGCCCTGGCCGCGGTCGACAAGGGCCGGCGGCTCCTGGGCGCAGATGTCCTGGGCCTTCCAGCAGCGGGTGCGGAACCGGCAGCCCGAGGGCGGGTCGGCCGGGCTCGGCACGTCGCCCTGCAGGATGATCCGGTCCTTCTGACCCCGCAGGTGCGGCTGGTGCAGCGGCACCGACGAGAGCAGCGCCTGCGTGTAGGGGTGCGCCGCCGCGCCGTAGACCTGGTCGTCGGTCCCCTCCTCGACGACGCTGCCGAGGTACATGACCGCGACCCGGTCGGAGAGGTGCCGCACCACCGAGAGGTCGTGGGCGATGAACAGGTAGGACAGCCCGAACTCGTCCTGCAGGTCCTCGAGCAGGTTCACGACCTGGGCCTGCACCGAGACGTCGAGGGCCGACACCGGCTCGTCGCAGACGATGACCTCGGGCTGCAGCGCCAGCGCCCGGGCGATGCCGATGCGCTGCCGCTGGCCACCGGAGAACTGGTGCGGGTAGCGGTTCACGTAGTCCGGGTTGAGACCCACCCGCTCGATGAGCTCGCGGGCCCGCCGACGGCGGTCCTTGGCCGGGACGACGTCCTTGTGGACCTCCCAGCCCTCGGCGACGATGTCGCCCACGGTCATCCGCGGATTCAGCGACGCGTACGGGTCCTGGAAGATGATCTGCACCCGGCGGCGGTACTCCTTGAGCCGGCGGCCGTTCATCCGCGCGACGTCGTCGCCGTGGAAGAGGATCTGCCCGGCGGTGGGCTTCTCCAGCCCCATGAGCAGCTTCGCCACGGTCGACTTGCCGCAGCCGGACTCGCCGACCAGGCCGAGGGTCTCCCCCCGGTGCAACCTGAGGTCCACGCCGTCGACCGCGTGCACGTGGCCGACGACCCGGCGGGCGATGACGCCCTGCGTCAGCGGGAAGTGCTTGACGAGGCCCCTGACCTCGAGCAGCGGCGCATCAGGCAGGGGTTCCTGCGCTGCGGGCACGGAGGACCTCCTCACGGTAGTGGCAGGCGCTGGCCCGGCCGACGGAGCCGACCGGCAGCAGCAACGGGACGTCCTCGCGGCAGTTCCTGCCGGGAGGTGCCCCCTCGAGGACGCGGCGCGGGCAGCGCGGGTGGAACGAGCAGCCCGACGGGATCCGGGCGAGGTCCGGCGGCGTCCCGACGATGGGTTGCAGGCGCTTCCCCTTGTCCTCCACCGCGGGGACCGAGGCCATGAGTCCCTCGGTGTACGGGTGGCTCGGGTCGCTGAAGACCTCGTCGACGGTGCCGGTCTCCACGACGCTGCCGGCGTACATGACCAGGACGCGGTCGGCGACCTCGTTCACCACGCCGAGGTCGTGGGTGATGAGCAGCAGGCCCATCCCGGTGTCGCGCTGCAGGTCCTTCAGCAGCTCCATGATCTGCGCCTGGACGGTGACGTCGAGCGCCGTCGTGGGCTCGTCGGCGATGAGCACCTTCGGGTCGAGAGCCAGCGCCATCGCGATCATGACCCGCTGGCGCATGCCGCCGGAGAACTGGTGCGGATAGGCGTTGACCCGCTCGCGGGCCGCGGGGATGCGGACCCGGTCGAGCAGCTCGATCGCCGCCTCCTTGGCCTCCTTGCGGCTGCTGCCGCGGTGCGCCCGGAACATCTCGGCGATCTGGTGCCCGACGGTGAAGACCGGGTTCAGCGCGGACAACGCGTCCTGGAAGATCATCGACATGCCCGGCCCGCGGACGGCGCGCTGCTCCTCGGAGGTGGCTCCGAGCAGGTCCCGGCCCTCGAAGAGCACCCGGCCGCCGGTCACGAAACCGGGAGGCGAGTCGAGGATGCCCATGACGGCCTGGACGCTGACGCTCTTGCCGGAGCCGGACTCGCCGAGGATGGCCACGGTCTCGCCCGGGTGGACCTCGTAGCTGATCCCGTTGACCGCCTTGACGACGCCCTTGGGGGTCCGGAACTCGACGGAGAGGTCCTCCACCTCCAGGACGGGCGTGCCCGGCAGGGGCGCCGGCGAGGACGGGGTGTGGGACAGGGCAGTCGACGTCGTGATCACCGCAGCTTCGGGTCGAGGGCGTCGCGCAGGGCGTCGCCGATGAGGATGAAGGACAGCACGGTCAGCGACAGGAAGATGCTGGGGAAGAAGATCAGGTGGGCGGCGTCCCGGAGCCGGTTCTGCGCCGAGTTGATCTGCAGACCCCAGGAGATCTCCGGCAGCTGCAGCCCGATGCCGAGGAACGTCAGCGTCGCCTCGGCCGCGATCAGCGTGCCGATGTAGATGGTCGAGTAGACGAGCACCGGGGCGATCGCGTTGGGCAGGATGTGCCGGACCAGGATGCGCCGCGTCGGCGCACCGAGCGCCCGCGCCGCCTGGACGTAGTCGGCCTCCTTGACCGAGACCACCGTCGACCGGACCAGCCGCATGGCGGTCATCCAGCCGAAGACGATCAGCGCCAGGGACACCTCGAACACCCCGCGCTGGGGCAGCACCGCCAGCAGGATGAAGGCGCCCAGGATGAGCGGCAGCCCGTAGAAGATGTCGGTGACCCGCGCCAGGATGCTGTCGATCCAGCCGCCGTAGTAGCCGGCCAGCGCACCGACCACCACACCGATCGCCAGCGTGCCGAGCATCGCGATGAAGCCGATGGTCACCGACACCCGGGCGCCGTGGACGACGTTGGAGTAGTAGTCGCAGCCCTGGACGTCGTAGCCGAACCACGCCTGCGCGCTCGGGCCGTCCGCCGACCGGGACAGGTCGCACGCCCGGGGGTCGACGTCGGTGAACAGCTGCGGGAACGCGGCCATCACCAGGAAGACCAGCAGCAGCAGCGCCCCGGCCAGGAAGAACGGGTTCTTCCGGAGGCTGCGCCAGGCGTCCGACCAGAGGCTGGCCTCCTCGATCGCCGGGCTGCCGGCGACCTCGGCCTCGAGCGTCGCCTCCGCGCGCTCGGTCTGGGGCTGGTCCGGTCCCCGCTCGGGGGAGGCCAGCCCGGTCGCGCGGTCGGTCCGCGGCCGCTCAGTCATATCGGATCCTCGGGTCGAGCAGGGCGTACAGGATGTCCACGACCAGGTTGAAGAAGATGTAGAAGAAGACGAACAGCGTCACGATGCCGACGACGACGGCACCCTCCTGGCGGAGCACGGCGTCGTACACGGCGCGCCCCAGGCCGGGGATGTTGAAGATCGACTCGGTCACGATGGCGCCGCCCATCAGCGCCCCGATGTCGGCACCGATGAAGGTCACCACGGGGATGAGGCTGTTGCGCAGGGTGTGCTTGCCGATGACGACGGACGGCTTGAGGCCCTTGGCGCGTGCCGTCCGGACGTAGTCCTGCCGGAGGTTCTCCGCCAGGCTGGTGCGGGTCAGCCGCGCGACGTACGCCAGGGAGAGGCTGGCGAGGACCAGCCCGGGCAGGACGTAGCTGTACCAGCCCGCACCGATGCCCGACGTCGGGAACAGCTCCAGCCGCAGGCCGAACACGAACTGGGCGACGAAGCCCAGGACGAAGACCGGGATGGACACGATCAGCGTCGTCGACACCAGGACCAGGTTGTCGAAGAAGGAGCCGCGGCGGATGCCGGCCAGGATGCCGGCGGTGAGGCCGAAGAGCGCCTCGAAGACGACGGCCGCGAGGGCCAGCTTGGCGGTGACCGGGAGCCGCTGCTCGATCGTGTCGAGGACGGCGCGTCCGGAGAAGTCGGTGCCGAAGTCGCCCTGCAGCAGGCCGCCGGCGTACTTCAGGTACTGCAGCCACAGCGGGTCGTCGAGGTTGTAGTCGGCGCGCAGCTGCGCCTGCACGGCTGCGGAGAGCGGCCGGTCGCCGGCGAGCGCCCGGATCGGGTCGCCGGGCAGCGCGTACACCATGGCGAAGATGAGGAACGAGGCCCCGATGAGCACGGGGATGGTGAGCAGCAGGCGGCGGGCGATGTAGCGGCCCATGCGCTGCCTCCTTGATCAGAGGGACGGAGCCCGGTCTGAACCGGACTCAGGGTAGGAGCCGCACACGGAGGTGCGCCCGACCCGGACGGGTCGGGCGCACCTCCCTGCGACTCAGCTGTCCGACTCGGTCAGACCGTCACTCGACGACCTGGATGGCTGCCGTGTCGACGCGGCCGAACGGGTCGACGATGACGTTGTCGACGCGCTCGGAGTGCGCCGCCTGGTTGACGCGGTAGAACAGCGGGGCGGCCGGCAGGTCGGCGATGAGGATGTCCTCCGCTGCCTGGTAGCCCTCGATCGCGGCCTCGTTGGTGTCGGCGGCGTTGGCCTCGGCCAGCGCCTGGTCGAACGCCGGGTTGCTGTAGAAGGTGGCGTTCGAGCCGGCCGGCGGCAGGGCGGCCGTGGAGTACAGCGGGCCGAGGAAGTTCTCGGCCACCGGGTAGTCCATCAGCCACGCGGAGCGGAACGGACCGGTCATGCCCTGCGCGTCCTGCAGCGGCAGGTACTCGGCGAACTGCAGGTCACCACGCAGCTGGTACTCGACGTCCAGGTTCTCGCGGATCTGGTTGCCGACCGCCTGCATCCACTCCTCGTGGCCGGCGCCGGCGTTGAACCACAGGTCCACGGGCTGGCTGCGGTCGAAGCCGGCCTCGTCGAGCAGCCGGTTGGCCTCCTCGACGTTCAGCTCGCACACGTCGCAGGCATCCGCGCGGTAGCCGTCGACGACCGGGCTGATGAAGGACGCGGCAGGAGTCCGGGTGCCCTGGAAGATCGCCTCGGTGATCGCCCCACGGTCGATGGCCATCGAGAAGGCCTTGCGCACGTTCGGGTCGGCGAACCGCTCGTCGTACGTCGGGAAGCCCAGCGACGTGATGTCACCGAAGGACGTCTCGATGAAGCGGTCACCGAACTGCTCTTCGGCCCCGGCGATGGCGTCCGGCGGGAGCTCGTTGAGGACGTCCAGCGAGCCACCCTGCAGGTCCGTGTAGGCCGTGTTGATCTCGGTGTAGATCCGGTACTCGATGGACTCGGCGTTGGCCGGCTGCTCGCCGCCGTACTCGTCGTAGCGGGTCAGCGTGATGCCGACGCCCGGCTGGAACGGCTCCTGGGCCTGGAAGGGGCCGTTGCCGACCGGCTGCTCACCGAAGCCCTCGGGGTCCTCGTAGAAGGACGCCGGGAGCGGGTAGAAGGCGGTGTAGCCGGTGGTGGTGGGCCACTGGGCGTACGGCGCCGACAGCTGAACCTCGAAGGTGAGGTCGTCGACGACCCGGAGACCCGACATCTCGGTGGCGGCGGGCTGGCCACCGGTCTCAGTGGCCTGCAGGTCGTCGTAGCCTGCCATGTTGGCGAAGAAGTAGCTGTTGCCCTGCGCGTTGGCGCTGTTGGCGGTGTAGTTCCACGCGTCCACGAAGGACTGCGCGTTCACGGGGCTGCCGTCGTGGAAGGTCCAGCCGTCCTTGAGTCGAACGGTCCAGGTGGTCTGGTCGTCGGACTCGATGGACTCGGCGACGCCGGTGTAGACGGCCTCGCTGGTTTCCGGGTCGTACTCGACCAGCCCGGTCCACAGCGAGTCGATGACCTGGCCGCCCTCGGTCTCGTTGGTGTTGCCGGGCACGAGCGGGTTCTCCGGCTCACCGATGTAGAAGCTGTAGGAGCCGCCGCCTTCGCCGCCACCTCTGCTGCCGCCACCGGACCCGCTGTCGTCGCTGCCGCCACAGGCGGACAGCAGCAGCGCGCCGGACAGACCGGCCGCGACGAGCGCCGACCGGCGCTTGGTGAACTTCACGTGCGATGCCTCCCTCGTCCCGCTCAGCGGGGGGAACGGACTGGTCGCCGGCAGCCTGACGCCGTCGGGCCGGCGGCCGGGGTCGTGCGGACAGGTACCGGGCCATCCTGGTACGAGCGGGGACCCTAGGCGCGCTCCGCGAGGGCAGTCCACGACCGTCACCGACTTGTGACCTCGGCTCAGGATCTCACAGGGTGGAATTGGGCTTGCTCGCACCCGGGGCTGCACCGCCCTCAAGGAGTTCCGCCCCGAGCGCAGTTCCGCCGGACGTCTTCCAGCTCCAGTGGGCTCCACGTGTGAGCTGCGTAGTCCCCGGGTACCTCTCCGGGACCGACGAGAGGAGTCCGGCATGAGTGGCATGGACAAGATGAAGAACAAGGCCGAGGAGCTCTCCGGCAAGGGCAAGGAGAGCGTCGGCGAGGCGACCGGCGACCGCGACCTGCAGGCCGAAGGCCAGGCCGACCAGGCCTCGGGCAACCTCAAGCAGGCCGGCGAGAAGGTCAAGGACGTCTTCAAGTAGAGGACCCCTCTGCCCCACCGCTCGCAGGCTCGCGGCGGGACCCTGCAGAGGGGCCGCTCTGCCCCACCGTGGGCGCCGTCCCTCCCCGGGACGGCGCCCACGGCGTGTCAGAGCCGGGCCAGCAGCGCGCGGACGGCGGGCAGCAGCGGCCGGTCGGCGGGGATCCAGTCCAGCGACTCGAGCTCGTCGGCGGCCAGCCAGCGCAGGTCGCTGTGCTCGTGCGCGGTGACCTCGGCGCCGGGCTCCAGCCGGGCCCACCACACCCGCAGCGTCGACGCGCCGGGCAGCCCGCCGGCGACCACGCCGTCGAGCACCACCTCGCCGAGGAACGCCTGGGGGACGACGGCCACGCCGAGCTCCTCGCCGATCTCGCGGACCAGCGCGGTGAGCTCCTCCTCCCCCGGCTCGACCTTGCCGCCGGGGAACTCCCAGCAGCCGTCGTAGGGCCCGCCCGACCGTTGGGCCACGAGCACCCGGTCGCCGTCCACCAGCGCGGCGCCGACCACCTGCACGACGTCGAGTGCACGCCGGGCCGCCGCGGCGGCGTAGCCGTCGAGGTGGGCCCGCATCGCGCGGAGCACCCGCCGGCGCAGCAGCGGGTCCACCAGCCGCCCGACCGGGCGGGGCAGCGCGGTCGCCCAGTCGACCTGCTCCTCGACGAGGGTGCCGGCGCCGGTGGCGGTGAACCGGCGGGAGTGGGTCAGCCAGCGCCAGCCGCGGCCGGGCCCGACGGCGTATACGTCGCAGGCCGGGCGGACCGACACGACCTCCTCCAGCGGTACCGGCCAGGGACGGCCGAGGGCGCGGGCGACGTCGAAGGCCACGGTCAGCGGCGCTTCCACCACGGTGGTGAAACGCAGCCGGGACACGGTGTCACCCTGGCAGACAGGGCAGACTGGCTGTCGTGCGCATCACCGCCCGGGTCGACTACGCCGTCCGAGCCGCCGTGGAGCTGGCCGCGGCCGCACCCGGAGCCCTGACCTGCGACCGCATCGCCGCGGCCCAGGGCATCCCGTCGCGCTTCCTGCAGTCGATCCTCGGCGACCTGCAACACGCCCGGCTGGTCACCAGCCAGCGCGGCCGCGAGGGCGGCTACCGGCTGGCCCTGCCGCCGTCGGAGGTCTCCATCGCCCGGGTCATGCGCGTGGAGCAGGGCTTCCTCGCCGAGGTGCACGGCCAGCGCCCGGAGGACGTCGAGTACTCGGGCACCGCCGTCCCGCTGGCCTCGGTGTGGGTGGCCGCGCGGGAGGCCTACCGGCGGGTGCTCGAGCGCGTCACCCTCGCCGACGTCGTCTCCGGGGAGCTCCCGCCGGCGGTCGCCGACCTCATCGCGCTGGAGGAGGCGTGGCGCTCCTTCGGGGACGCCGCCAACTCCGCCGAGCGCCGGTAGGCAAGGGGCGGGTCGGCGCGTCCGCGAGGCGCTGGGCGAGACTGGCGGGCATGCCAGCCGAGCCGCGCCCGGGCGTCACCGTGTTCCTCACCGGCCTCTCCGGGGCGGGCAAATCCACGATCGCCGACGCGCTGGTCGCCGACCTGGAGGCCGAGGGCCGGCCGGTGACGGTGCTCGACGGCGACGTCGTCCGCACCCACCTGTCCAGCGAGCTCACCTTCTCCCGCGAGGACCGCGACCTCAACATCCGCCGGATCGGCTTCGTCGCCGGCGAGGTGGTCAAGCACGGCGGCACGGTCGTCGTCGCGGCGATCGCGCCCTACGAGGCCGCCCGCGAGGAGGCCCGCGCCCTGGTCGAGCGGCACGGCCGGTTCGTCCTGGTGCACCTGTCCACGTCGCTGGAGGTCTGCGAGGGCCGCGACGTCAAGGGCCTGTACGCGCGGGCCCGCGCCGGGCAGATCACCGGGTTCACCGGCATCGACGACCCGTACGAGCCGCCGGCGCGCGCCGAGGTGGTCATCGACACCTCCCGGACCCCGCTGCCCGAGTCGGTCGCCCGCATCCGCGCCGCCATGGTGGAAGGACCCCCTCCTTCCCACCCCTCGCAGGCTCGGGGCGGTGCCCTGGAGGGGGCCACAGGCCCGGTGGGGTGAGTCACCCGGCGCCGATCTGCGCCGGTGTGGGACGATGGTGGGCGTGACCTCCCGCGGCCTGCTCCTCGTCGCGCGCCGTCACATCGACCTCGCGCTGGTCAGCAGCGCGGTCTGTCGCACCGCGCGCTGACCCCGGTCTCCCGCAGCACCCGCTGCGCCCCCCGATCTGGCAGCGCCCACCCCGTCCGGTCCCGGCGCCGTGACGGGCGGCGCAGAAGGAAGTGCCACCGTGACGACCCCCCGCACGAGCAACAGGCCTCAGCGTGGCCAGGGCCAGTGGGCGCTGGGCTACCGGGAGCCGCTCAACCCCAACGAGCGGATGAAGAAGGACTCCGACGGGCTCGAGGTCCGTCAGCGCATCCTCGACATCTACGCGCACACCGGCTTCGGGGGCATCGACCCCAGTGACCTGCGCGGGCGCATGCGCTGGATGGGGCTCTACACCCAGCGGGCCCAGGGCATCCCCGGCGGGAAGACCGCCGTGCTGGAGCCCGAGGAGCTCGAGGACTCGTACTTCATGATGCGGGTGCGCACCGACGGCGGGGCGCTGACCAGCGACCAGCTGCGGACCATCGGCGGCATCAGCACGGACTTCGGTCGCGACGTCGCCGACGTGACCGACCGGCAGAACATCCAGTACCACTGGATCCGGATCGAGGACGTCCCCGAGATCTGGCGCCGGCTGGAGGCGGTCGGCCTCACCACGACCGAGGCCTGCGGCGACACCCCGCGCGGCATGCTCAACTGCCCGCTGGCCGGCGTCCTGGAGGACGAGGTCCTCGACGCCTCCGACGTCATGGCGCAGACGGTGGGCAAGTACGTCGGCAGCCCCGAGTTCAGCAACCTGCCGCGCAAGTGGAAGACGTCGATGTCCGGTTGCGTCGACCACTGCACCGAGCCGGAGATCGACGACGTCTCGTTCGTCGGCGTGCGCAACGCCGACGGCGAGGCCGGCTACGACCTGTGGGTCGGCGGCGGCCTGTCGACCAACCCGATGTTCGCCAAGCGGATCGGCGTCTTCGTGCGGCCCGACCAGGTGACCGACGTCTGGGCGGCCTGCACCTCGATCTTCCGCGACTACGGCTACCGCCGGCAGCGCAACCGCGCCCGCATCAAGTTCCTCATGGCCGACTGGGGCCCGGAGAAGTTCCGCCAGGTGCTGGAGGACGAGTACCTGCACGAGAAGCTGCCCGACGGCCCGGCGGCGGCTCCGCCGAAGCACGAGCAGCGCGACCACGTCGGCGTCGCCCGGCAGAAGGACGGCACCAACGCCGTCGGCTTCGCGCTGCGCACCGGCCGGATCACCGGCAGCCTGCTCACCCGGATCGCCGACCTCGCCGACGAGTACGGGCAGGGGCGCACCCGGACGACGACGCAGCAGAAGATGGTGATCCTCGACGTCCCCGACGAGCGGGTCGAGGACCTCGTGGCGGCCCTGGCCGAGCACGACCTGCTGGTGCGCCCGAGCGCCTTCCGCCGCGGCACGATGGCCTGCACGGGCCTGGAGTTCTGCAAGCTCGCAATCGTCGAGACCAAGCAGCACGCCCAGGACCTCTACGCCGAGCTGGAGAAGCGGCTGCCGGACTTCGACGAGCCGATCGGCATCAACGTCAACGGCTGCCCGAACAGCTGCGCGCGCTTCCAGACCGCCGACATCGGCTTCAAGGGCTCGATGGTGCGCGACGACAACGGCGAGATGGTCGAGGGCTTCCAGGTGCACCTGGGCGGTCACCTCGGCACCGAGGCCGCCTTCGGCCGCAAGTTCCGCGGCCACAAGGTGACCAAGGCCGAGAGCGCCGACTACTGCGAGCGGGTGCTGCGCGGCTACCTCGAGCGCCGCGAGCCCGGCGAGCGGTTCGCCGCGTACGTCTCCCGCGCGGAGGAGTCGTGGCTGCTGTGAGTGCCGCGGCCTGCGGCCGCCAGGCCTCACCTCCGCCCTGCGCCGAGGAGTCCTGGCTGCTGTGACGGAGGAGTCCGCGGACACGGGCGGAAGATCGCGACAGCTGCCGGTGTTCTTCTGCCCGTACTGCGGGGACGAGGAGCTGACCCCGCACGGGGACCGGAGCGAGTGGCACTGCGCCGCTTGCCTGCGGACCTTCACCGTCCGGCTCACCGGGACAGGAGTGCACCAGCCATGACGACCGCCGTTCGGCCCACGCCGGAGCTCGCCGCGGAGGCCGACGCCCGCTTCGAGGGCATCATCGACCCCGTCGAGCAGGCGCTCGCCGTCCTGCGCTGGGCCGGGGAGACCTTCGGCGACGACTTCGCGGTGACGTCGTCCATGGCCGACGGGCTGCTCGCGCACCTGGCGTCGCGGGCGGTCCCCGGCGTCAACGTCGTCTTCCTCGACACCGGCTACCACTTCGCCGAGACCATCGGCACCCGCGACTGGGTCAACGGCGTCATGCCGATCACCCTGGTCAACGTGCAGCCGGAGCAGACCGTCGCCGAGCAGGACGCCCAGTACGGCGAGAAGCTGCACGACCGCGACCCCGACCTGTGCTGCTCGCTGCGCAAGGTGCAGCCGCTGGCGAAGGCGCTGGCGGGGTATACGGCGTGGGGCTCGGGCGTCCGCCGCGACGAGTCCCCGACCCGCGCCGGCACGAGGGTCGTCGACTGGGACGCCAAGCGCGGCATGGTGAAGGTCAACCCCCTGGCGGCCTGGACGCAGGAGCACGTCGACGCCTACACCGCCGAGCACCAGGTGCCGGTGAACCCGCTGCAGGAGATCGGCTACGCGTCGATCGGCTGCGCCCCCTGCACCCGCCCGGTGGGCCCGGGCGAGGACCCGCGCGCGGGCCGCTGGGCCGGTCGCGGCAAGACGGAGTGCGGGCTGCACCTGTAGGCCGTCCCGGCGGCAGGATGGACCCCGTGCCCCGACCGCCCCGCCTCTCCCCCGACGAGCTGACCGCCGCCCTCTCCGGGCTGCCGCTGTGGTCCGGGGACGGCGCGGGCATCCACCGCAGCCTCGAGCTGCCCGGCTTCCCGGACGCCGTCGCCGCGCTCGTGCGCATCGCGTTCGTGGCCGAGCAGCTGGACCACCACCCCGACGTCGACCTGCGCTGGCGCACCCTGCACCTGACGCTGGTCACCCACTCGGCGGGCGGGGTCACCGAGCTGGACCTCGCGCTCGCCCGCCGGGTGGACGAGCTCTTCCCCGCTTGACCGGCGATTTCCGCGGAAACCGACGGCCGTCAGGCGGCCATTTCCGCGGAAATCGCCAAGAAGTCGGTCAGCTGCCGACGCGGCCGCCGTCCTCGCGGGCGACGACGACCACGCTCGGCCGCGGGAACGGCCGCTCGGGCAGCCGGTCGGGCCAGGTGCTCGAGGGGTCGTCCCGCGTGGAGCCGGTGGTCTCGCCCGGGTGCTGGACGGACACGAAGACCGACCGTCCGTCCCGGGGGATCATCGGGCCGCTGCACTCGGCACCGATCGGCACGGTGAGGAACGCCTTGAGGTGCCCACGCTCGGCTCCCTCGGTCGGGACGGCGAACAGCCCGTCGTTCGAGCCCGCGAAGGTCCCGGCCTCCTGGTTCCGGGTGGACAGCACGCTGCCGTCGGTGGAGATCCACAGGTTGCCGGCCCGGTCGAACTCTAGGTTGTCCGGGCAGGACATGGCACTGACCTGGGACCTGTCGTAGCCGGCGAAGTACGTCCCGGGCTCCTCCGGGTTGCCGGCCAGGATGAAGACCCGCCAGGTGAAGGTGTCCCCCGCGATCGAGCCGGTCTCCTCCCACTCGATCACGTGACCGTTGCGGTTGCCCGCGCGCTCCTCGTAGGTGCCGTCCTCGGGGTCGAAGGCGAACGACCGGCTCACCGGGTTGGCCTCGTCCGCTCCGGGCCGCCCGTCCTGACCCGTCCGGTTCGAGTTGTTGGTGAGCGCGGCGTAGACGCGGCCGTTCACCGGGTTGACCTGGATGTCCTCCGGCCGGTCCATCTTGGTGGTCACCTGCCCGGGGTCGACGACCACCGGGTTGGCCGGGTCGGGGAAGTCGCCGTTCGCGTCGAGCTGCTTGCCCAGCCGGTCGGCGGCCAGCCGGGTGAAGGTGAGCACCCAGGCGACGTCCTTGCCCGGGATCATCGAGCGGCCGTTGACCACCAGCGGGATCCATCGGCCGGTGCCGTCGAACTCGCCGTCGCTGGGGAGGCTGCCGCTGCCGTCGATCTCCGCGGCCGGCGAGTCGCCGCTGAAGTGGGCGACGTACAGGTCGCCCTCCTCGAGCAGCGTCATGTTGTGCTCGCGCGTCCTCCGGTCGTCGCCGGCCCGGTACCTCTTCTTCGAGACGAACTTGTAGATGTAGTCGAACCGCTCGTCGTCCCCGGAGTAGGCGACCACCCGGCCGTCCTCGGCGATCCGCACGTTCGCGCCCTCGTGCTTGAAGCGCCCCAGCGCGGTGTGCTTGCGCGGGGTCGAGGTGGGGTCGTACGGGTCGACCTCCACGACCCAGCCGAAGCGGTTGACCTCGTTGGGCTCCTGCGCCAGGTCGAAGCGGGGGTCGACCGCCTCCCACCGGCGACCGGCCGAGTCCTCGGCGCTGACGCTGTACCGGGCCAGGCGGGGCTCCCGCGGGTCCTCGGTGATCGGCGCGGAGGTCCCGAAGTACTGGTTGAAGTTCTCCTCGCCGTGCAGCGTCGTGCCCCAGGGGGTGATGCCGCCCGCGCAGTTGTTGAGGGTGCCCAGGACGGTGCACCCCTCGGGGTCGGCCGCCGTCCGCAGGTACTCCGACCCCGCGGCGGGCCCGGTGACCCGGAAGGGGGTCGAGGCGGTGATCCGGCGGTTGCGGTGGCGCTCGGGGGTCGGCAGCCACACGCCCGAGTCACCCTGCCGCTGGATCTGCACCACGGAGATGCCGTGGGCCATCATCGCGATGCGCTTCTGCTCGTCGGTGGTCGGCGCCTCCTCCTCGGCGACGCCGGAGAACATGAGCTGCTCGTTGGTGTACTCGTGGTTCACGACGAGCAGTGCGCGCCCTCGCCCGAGCGGCAGGAACCCGATGAAGTCGCAGTTGTAGCCGAACTGCCCGGCCTGGGCCTCGGCACTCTGGGCGTCGACGTCGAAGTCCGGCGCTCCCTCCTCGACCGGGTCGCCCCAGCGGAGGACGACGGCGGAGCGGTAGCCGGCCGCGACGACGAGCTCGTCGAGGAAGTTCTGCTCGACCGGCTCGAACGTGAGAGCGCCGTCCCCAGCCGCCCCCCGGCGTCCGGGCGTGGCCGCCGCCGGCTCCGTTGCCAGCGGGGTCGCCGCCACGACGAGGGCCCCCGTGGCGGCCACCTTGAGCAGGTTCCGGCGGCTGATGACCGTCTGGACGACGGACTCGAACGTGGGGTTGTCGGTCCGGTTCGGCACCGCCGCGTCGCAGGCGTTGCCGCACTTGTAGTGGCAGGTCGTGTGGCTGCGACTGCCGTGCCGGACCGAGTCGAGAAGGGGCAGGAGGAGACGGCGGCGGGAAGCGGGGGTGTCCGTCATCGGGGTCCTCGGCTCTGGTGGAGGTCGGTGCCCGGACGCTAGTCCCCCGGACCGACGGCCGCAGGACGCGCAGGCACGGACCTCGGGCACCCGCTGGTCGCCTCCGTGCCGACGGCGCCGGGCCCCGCACGGGACCCGGCGCCGTCGTCCGCGCTCAGCTGCCGACCCGGCCGCCGTCCTGCCGGTGGACGACCGCCACGCTCGGCCGCGGGAACGGCCGGCGCCGGTCCCGGTCGGGCCAGGTGCTCGCCGGCGTGGCCACCGTCGAGCCGTCGAGCTCACCGGGGTGCTGCACCGCGACGAACACCGAGCGGGCGTCGGTGGTGATCAGCGGGCCGCTGCACTCCGCACCCACCGGCACGGTGAGGAACGCCTTGACGAACCCGCGCTCAGCTTGTCGTTTAACCCCTGACCTGTGGGTCACGGCTGCGCTCGGTGTCTCGTTTGACGGTCTTGCCGACGTCGTAGCGGGTGGCGCGGTGCCGATTGG
>NZ_NVPT01000064.1 GCF_002802985.1 Geodermatophilus chilensis
AAGCCCGCCCCCAAGACGCCCGGCAAGGGCCCCGACAACTCCAAGGAGTCCTGACCCATGTCGCGCGCCATCCGCAGGGGTATCGAACGCTGGCTCGTCTCCCCCGCCGCCCCGGCCAACCCGGCCGCCCCCACCCGCGCCGAGATCACCGCGAGCACGGTGATCACCGAGTCCATCGCCGCCGTCAACGGCTTCGCCCTGACGAACAGCCCGGTGACGACCCCGGACATGGGGTCCCGGTTCGACAAGACGGTCGCCGGCATCGACTCGGCCGGCGACTCGTCGCTGAACATGTGGGACGAGATCCTGCAGGGCGCCGCCACCGGCGACCCCGCGCGCGACGTCCTCGCCAAGGACAGCGAGCTGACGATCTACCGCATGCCCTACGGGGACGTGCCCGGCAAGCGCATGGAGGTGTGGCAGGTGACCTCCACCGGCGTCAACGACCAGATCGACCTGTCCGCGGCCGGCCAGTACCAGGTCGGGTTCTCCATCCGCGAGGTGCCGGAGCAGAACGCCGTCGTCCCGGCCGCCGCCGCCACGGTCTGACCCGCCCCTCCCCCTGATCGGCTCCGGCCGGGCCGGTGTGTCGCGCCCGCGCCCGGCCGGGGCCCACCACCTCCACCGCGACCCCTGGAGACCACCCGTGTCCACGAAGAACAAGCTGTCCCTCCTCAAGGGCAAGAAGCCCCGCGAGACCACGCACGCCGTCGTCCTCGACCACGAGGCCGTGGAGGCCTACGCCGAGGCCCGCCGCGTCCTGCAGGCCGCGCAGCTCGAGCTGCGCAACGCCCGCCGCCGCGCCGAACCGGAGATCACCATGGGCGAGCTGCAGGCCGTCGTGGACGAGGCCCAGGCCGCAGCCGACGAGCTGCAGCCGGCCGCCGACGACGGCGTCGGCGTGGTCAGCGTGAAGATCCGCGCCATGCCGCCGGTCGCCTACCGGGCTCTCAAGGCCGAGTTCCCGCCCACCGACGCCGACCACGCCCGGGTCCGCGCCGACGTGCAGAACGACAAGGCGAAGGCCGCGTGGAACCGCGACGAGTTCGCCCCCCGTCTGATCGCCGCCTGCGTCATCGACCCCGAGACGTCCCTGGAGGACGCGCAGGGCTACCGCGACGCCTGGTCCGAGCCGGAGTTCAACATGCTGGTGAACGCCTGCGTGCGGGTGCACGAGGACGCCGTGGACACCTCCGCGCTGGTTTTCAGCTCCGGGCGGACTCGCAGCTAAAGGCCGAGCTGGACTACATCGTCCCGCGCGGCATCTCGTATGACGCGTGGGCCGAGTGGTCCCCGCTGGCCCGCGGGTTCGCCCTCGCCTGGCAGGCCGACCAGGCCGCTACCTGCTCGTGCGGCACCCGGGCCGACGAGTGGGCCGAAGACCGCGACGCCTACGTCGGCGCCACCCACTACTGCCGCGGTCACGACGTGCTGGCCATGCAGCAGGAGGCGCTGCCGAAGGACGACAACGGCCGCCCGCTGCCGGGGTTCATCGCCCACCTGGAACGCCGCGAAATAGCGGTAGCCCGCGAGGCCGCGAAGGCCGCCCGAACGAACTGAGCCGAGGACAGGGGGTAGCCGGTGTCGCGCGTGCTCGAGACGGTGCTGACCGGGCGGAACCTGCTGTCCCCCGTCCTCGCCCAGGCCGGCCGCGACGTCGCCACCTACAGCGCCACGGTCACCGGCGCCAACGAGAAGGCCGCCGCCGGCGCCACCGCCTCCGCGCGCGCACAGCAGGCCGCCGCGGGGCAGGTCACCGCCGCTAGCACCCGCGCCACCGACGCGGTCGTCTCCGGCTCGACCCGGCAGACCGCCGCCCGCCGCGCCCAGGTGCAGTCGGCCACCGCGCTCGCCGCCGCGGAGAACGCCGCCTCGTCCGCGGTCGTCTCCGCGAACACCCGCCTCTCCGGGGCGGTGTCCGGCACCACCGCTACCTACCAGCGGTCCGCGGCGTCGCTGCGGGAGAAGCTCGGCCTGCAGGCCCTCGACGGCGAGGCTGCCGCCCGTTCGGCGGCGGTCAACTCCCGGGCTGCCCAGTCCGCGGCGGGGTTCACCGCGGCCATCGACGGGCAGAGCACGGCACTGGGCCGGGAGTCTGTCACCACCGCGGCGAACACGACCGCGACCCGGGCGAACGCGACCGCCCGCGAGCAGGCCACCCTCGCCGCCCGCACACAGCAGTCCGCGGCCACCGCCCTCGCCGGCTCTAACGCGCTGCTGGGCACCTCGCTGACCCCGTTGACCGCCGGGCTGGGCGCGGTCACCCTCGGCTTCGGCTACGCCGCCTACCGCGGCATGGACTTCGACCGGTCCATGTCCGCCGTCGCCGCCGCCTCCCAGGCATCCGGCGCCGAACTCGGCCGGCTGCGGCAGGCCGCCCTCGACGCCGGCGCCTCCACCCAGTACTCCGCAACCGAGGCCGCCGCGGGCATCACCGAGCTGTCCAAGGCCGGCGTGCAGACCGCCGACATCCTCGACGGCGGGCTGACCGGCGCTCTGAACCTCGCTGCGGCCGGGCAGCTGGAGGTCGCCGACGCCGCCGAGATCGGCGCCACCGCCCTGTCGGTGTTCGGCCTCGAGGGCTCGCAGATGTCCCACGTCGCCGACCTGCTCGCCGCGGGCGCGGGGAAGGCGCAGGGCTCGGTCTACGACCTGGGCATGGCGCTCAACCAGTCCGCGCTAGTCGCCAACCAGACCGGCCTGTCCATCGAGGACACCGCCGGCGCCCTCGCCCTCTTCGCCTCCAACGGCCTGGTCGGGTCGGACGCGGGCACCAGCTTCAAGACGATGCTGCAGGCCCTCACCCCCAACTCGGCGGCCGCGGCCAACGCGATGGAGTCCCTGGGCATCACCGCCTACGACTCCCAGGGCGCGTTCATCGGCCTGGAGGCCTACGCGGGCAAGCTGCGCGGCGCCCTGGCCGGCATGTCCGAGGAGCAGCGCAACGCCACCCTGGAGACCATCTTCGGCTCCGACGCGGTCCGCGCCGCATCGGTGCTGTACTCCGCCGGCGCGGAGGGCGTGGCCGAGTGGACCGCGAAGGTCAACGACCAGGGCTTCGCCACCCGGCAAGCCTCGCAGCTCACCGACAACCTCGCCGGGGACCTAGAGCGCCTCGGCGGCGCCGCGGACACCTTCTTCACCGAGCTCGGCGCCGGGACGCAGGGTGCGCTGCGGGAGGCCGTGCAGGCGCTGACGGCGATCGTCGACGCCGGCGGTGACGCCATCGGCTTCTTCACGTCGCTGCCGGGGCCGGTGCAGGTCGCGATCCTCGCCCTCGGCGGGGTGGCCGCGCTCAAGGGCCCGGTGTCGGGGGCGTTCGACCGCATGGCCGCAGCCGTGCTGGGCTGGTCGCTGGCTAACGAGGGCGCCGTGTCGTCCACCGGGCGACTGCGCGGGGCTGCGGCGGGGCTGCTGGGGGTGTTCGGCGGCCCGTGGGGGCTGGCGATCGCCGGTGTCGTCACCGGCGTGTCCCTGCTGGCCTCCGTCCTCGGCGACTCCAGCGACTCCAGCGACGACGCCGCGTCCTCGGCGGACAACCTGACCGCCGCGTTGGAGCAGACCAAGGGCGCCATCGACGACACGGTGCGCGCCGCCGCCGCCAAGGACCTCGTCGACAACGGGCTCAACGACTGGGCGCGGCGCCTCGGCATCGACGTCACGGTGATGACCGACGCCATCCTCGGGGTGCCCGGCGCTCTGGATGAGGTCAACGGGGCGTTCGACACCTACATCGGCGGTCAGCGGCAGGACATCGTCGACGCCACCGGTGCGATCAACGCCGGGTTCACCGACCAGGGCATCGCGGCCCGCGACGCCCGGGCGGCGTTCGGGGAGCTGGCCGGGGCCACCGGGGAGACCGTCACCAAGCAGCAGGAGATCGCCGCCGCCACCGCCGCCACCGGTGACGCGATGAACACCTCGCTGGCCCAGACCCAGGCAGCTCAGCAGGCCCTCACCGACTGGATCGAGGAGCAGGCCAAGATCGGGTCCTCGTTCATCGAGCCCCTGGACGTGTACAAGGGCCTGCTGGACGACAAGATGGCGAAGGAGCGGGAGTCCGCCGAGGCGACCGCCGCCGCCACCGCGTCCTCCGAGGACTCGTGGCGGGACTACGTCGGCGACGTCACGGTCTCCCTCGACGAGTACGCCACCAAGCTCGAGGAGCAGATCCTCGCGCAGGAGAACTGGCGGGCCAACGTCGTCACCGTCACCCAGCGGGGCGGCCTGGAGGTCGGCCAGATCCTCGCCGACATGGGCGTGGAGGGCGCGCAGATCACCGCGCAGATGGCCACCGCCACCGAGGGCGACTTCCAGCGCATGAAGGACGCGCTGATCCGCGAGGCGCACCTGGGCGGGTCTGGGGCGGCGACGGAGCTGTCCAACCAGATGCGCGTCATGGAGGCGGTCGGCCGGGACGGTGCCGGCGCGACCGCGCTGGCGATCTCCCAGCAGCTGGGCATCGGCGCCGACGAGGTGTCGAGGATCGCCGCGCAGTACGGGGTGAACCTCGCCAGCGGGCTGAACCCGATCATGGAGTCTCTGGGGAAGAACCCGATCCAGGCCCTGGCGAGCGGCCGCATGGGCGTCACGACCCGGCTCTTCCAGGCCGACGGCGGGGTCATGGACTTCTACGCCAACGGCGGCGTGGAGGACCACGTGGCGCAGATCGCCCGCCCGGGCGACTGGCGGGTGTGGGCGGAGCCGGAGACCGGCGGGGAGGCGTACATCCCGCTGGCGCCGGCGAAGCGTGACCGCTCGCTGGACATCTGGCGGGAGACCGGCCGCCGCCTCGGCGTGGACGTTCAGGCGTTCGCCAGTGGTGGGTTCGCGATCGCCGACGACGTGCCGCGGCCGCCGTCGACCGCGCCGTACCAGGCCCCGATCTCCACGGCCGGCGACGCGACCATGCAGCGCGGCTACGACGAGGCCACGGCGTGGATGCGGGAGCACTCCCCCGGCCTGGCCGGGGGGAGCTTCGGGGTCGGCAAGCGCACCCCGAACGGGGTCGGCGGGCTGGGGCCGGCCGCGGCGGCAGCGCGGGCGTTCGTGATGAAGACGTTCGGTGTCACCAACATCGGCGGCTACTCGTACAGGACGATCGCGGGCACCAAGACGCTGTCGGATCACGCGCTCGGCAAGGCGATCGACGTGATGATCCCGAACTACAAGTCGGCGGCGTCGATCGCGCTGGGCAACCGGATCGCGAGCCACTTCGTGACGAACCCGGGTCAGTTCGGCACGAAGTACGTGATCTGGCGGGATCAGATCAACTCCGGGCGCGGCTGGGGCCCGTACGGGCACCCCGGGGGCGGCCGGTCGGACACGCTGCAGCACCGCGACCACGTGCACGTGTCGCTGTACGACCGGGGTGGCCTGGTGCGGCCGGGACTGTCGCTGGTGGACAACCGCACCGGCGGCAACGAGCACATGGCCGTGTTCACTCAGCCGCAGTGGTCCACGCTGCAGCGGCTGGCGAACGCCGAAGCTGCGGCGCAGTTCGCCGCCCCGGCGCCCGGGTACGCGGCCGCGGCGATGCCCGGCTACGGGGCCTCCCCCGCCGCGGGCGCCGCCGGGGTGCCGCTGCGGATCACGGTCGCCGCGGCCCCGGTCGCCGTCTACCTCGACGGGCAGGAGTGGCGTGGCATGGCCCGGGTGGAAGCCGAGACCGTCGTCGTCGACGCCTTCGCGAGCACCACGGACAGGGGGCGGCTGAACGGATGAGCACCGTCACGGTCACCCCCACCGTGGAGCCCTCGACCGGCCCGGACGACCCGCCCCGCATCCGGCTGGACGTCGTCGACACCGGCGACCCGGCGGTCACGCAGGTGACGGTCACCCGCACCGGCCCGGACGGTGTCGTCGTGCCGGTGCGCACCGGGGATGGGGCGCCGCTGCCGCTGGCCACGTCCGGCACCACCCGCATCGGCACCCTGTACGACTACGAAGCGCCCCTGGGCGCGCCGGTCGCGTACAGCAGCATCGAGAGTCCCGGGGTGGCGTCGGCGCAGGTCGTCGTCGACGCCGACGACGTGTGGCTCATACACCCCGGGGTGCCCGCGCTGTCCCGCCCCGTACTCGCCGCCGGCATCTCCGAACGCACCCGCAGGGTCACCCGCGGCGTGCACCAGCCCTCCGGTCGCAAGCACACGGTCACCCAGTCCGACGGGCAACGCAAGGCCCCCGAGTGGACGCTCACGGTGCGCACCACCACCGACGCCGACCGCACCGCAGTCGACGCCCTCCTCGAGGACGCCGGGGTGCTGCTGCTCAACGTCCCCGCCTCCTGGGGGTGGGGCATCAACGCCGAGTACGTGTCGGTGGGCGACAGCGTCGAGCAGCGGCTGATGCCCTACGCGCCCGAGCCGCGCCGGCACTGGCAGCTGCCGCTGCTGGTGACCGACCGGCCCGAGGGCGGGTCGCAGGCCGAACGGGACTACGCCGACATCCTCGCCGACTACGAGGACTACGCGGCACTGCTGGCCGCCTACCCCACCTACTACGACCTGCTCTCCGGGCCCTGACCCGGGGAAAGAGGAGGCGGCGTCGGTGGCGTACCTGGGCATGCCCGACCCCGGCCTGTACCGGCGGGCGATCCGGTCGCCGGTGGACTGGTACTGCTCGGTGGACGCCGCCGTGAACGGGGTGCCCACCGAAGGAGCGCAGGACCTGCGCCCGGTCGGCGGCAGCATCATCGACACCACCCGGCCGGGGGTACGGCGCACCCTGAACCTGGAGCTCGCCTCGGCGCCGGGCCTGTTCGACCGGCTGGCACCGACCGGCACGACGCTCACCGCCCGCACCCACGTGCGGCTGGCCAACCGGTCGTGGATCACGATCCCGATGGGCGTATTCGACGTCGACCGGGAGCAGCTGGACGACGCCGGCGGCGGCCTGTCGCTGACCGCCCCGGACAAGTGGCGCAAGATCCAGCGCGCGAGGTTCATCGTCCCGACGTCGTCCACACCCGGCCTGTCGGTGACGGGGCAGATCACCGCCCTGATCCGTGGCGCCCTCGGCTCCGGCGAGCCGGTCATCACCCGCACCAAGAAGACCAACCGGGTCGGGCTGCAGACGTGGGAGAAGGACCGCGACCAGGCCATCATCAAGCTGGCCGACGGCATCGGCTGCTGGGTGTACTTCGACCGCAACGGTGTGGCCACGATCGACGACGTGCCTACCGCGGCCCGCTCGGCGGACTGGCTCGTGGACTCCTCCCGGATGGGCGTCCTCACCGCCCTGGACCGGCAGCGCTCCCGGGAGAGCACTCGCAACGTCGTCGTCGTGTCCTCCAGCGCGACCGAGGGCGAACTGTTCCCCACCCAGGTGGTGTGGGACGACGACCCGTCCTCACCCACCTACGCCGGGCCCGACCCGCTGGGCCGCCCGGACCTGGCCGGCCCGTTCGGGGTGGTCACCTACTACTGGGACACGCCGCTGCCGATGACGGCGAACCAGGCGCGGGACGCCGGGCGCACCATCCTGTCCCGCGTCACCGGCTTGGCCTCCCAGGTGTCGCTGGGGCAGGTGCCCAACCCGGCGGTCGACGCGATGGACGCCCTCGACGTGCTGCCGGCCCGGGAGCGGTACGACCTGCCGCGGGCGGTGGAGCGGCACATCGCCGACACCGTCACCCACCCGCTGACCGTCGACGGCGGCGCGCAGCGGATTGAGGGCCGCTCCACCCGCACCGAGGAGATCGAGGGGGGCTCGTGACCCTGTCCCGGAGGGTGCAGGCCGCCGCGCACCGGCTCGCCGACGCCCAGTCCGACCGGCTTGCCGACCGCCCCACCACCCGCTTCCGCGCCGTCGTCGCCTCGGTCACGGCCGGCGCCGCGAGGGACGGCAACGCCGTGGTGAAGATCCGGTGGCGCGGCCAGGAGCTGACGGTCAACGGCTACGCCGACAACTACACCCCCGCCGCCGGTCACCGCGTGGTGTGCGACTACCTCGACAACCAGATCACGATCGCGTACCGCACCATCGGCGCGCCCTAAAGGAGCTCGTGTGCCCACTTCTGAGAGCGGCCTGCGCTACCCCGAACTGGTCGGCGTCCGCCCCAACGTGCCGCAGGACTTCGCGAACCTGGTCAGCGACATCGAGACGGTGTTCGGGTCCGGGGCGCCGTCGGTCCGCTACCGGGCGGCGGTCGGCTCCAACACGTCGATCGCCACCACCGGCAACGGCACGCGGGTGACGTTCGCCGTCGCCGAGTACACACACCCGGACGTCACCCCGTCGGCGGACTTCTCGTACTTCACGGTGCACCGCACCGGCGTGTGGCGCGGTATCTCCACCATGCGCCGCGGCACCAACGACGGCGTCACCCTGCTGAGCTACTGGTCCGACGACATCGGCGCCAGCAGCATCGTCCACGGCGCCCAGATGTACGCCCCCGGGGTCGGCGCTATCGCCGAGGTCAACTGCCACTTCGAGAACCGACTCGTGGCGGGGTCGCGGATAGCGGTGTGGATGTACGCCAGCTACTCCGGCGGCCTGGACACCGGCAACGACGCGCTGGCGAAGCGCACCAACATGGCGCTCTCCTTCGTGCGCTCCTGACCGGAGGTCCTTCATGCGCTACGTCCGCGACGTACCCGCCGACGACCAGGCCGCGATCGACGCCGAGCGGGTGCACGTGATCGCGCACCTGTCCGCGGTCGCCGACGCCGACGACGACCCGGAGACGAACGCCGACGACGTCCGCACGTGGGTGATTGAGCACCCGGACGACCCGTCGATGGTGCGGATCGTCGGCGAACTCGACGCCGAACCGGACGCCCCCTACCTGCGGCCCGACTCCGACGCGCTCGCCGGGATCGACCCCGAGCTGTACGCCCGCGAGGTCCAGGCCGCACTGCGCGACGAGGAGGTGCTCCGTGGGGAGGCGTGACGCGGTCCAGGTCATCCTCGAAGTCGTTGCCGAGTGCCGCCGCCTCGAACCCCGCCTGATCGTCTCCTACGAGCCCGGGTGGGAGACCCGGGGCAACGGGACGTCGGCGAACTACGAGGGCGGCATCGTCCACCACACGGCCAGCGCGTCCAGCCTGACCCGCCCGTTCCCCACCCAGACCATCCTGCGGGACGGCCGGGTCGGGCTGTCCGGGCCGCTGTGCAACTTCGCCGGCCCCGCCTGCACCGTGGACGCCCCACGCCTGCACGTGATGAGCGCGAACCCGGCCAACCACGCCGGAGCCTCGGGCGGCAAGAGCATGGGCCCGCTGCCCGTCACCAGCTTGTTCAACCCCCGGGTGCTCGGCCTGGAGATCGACTACGCCGGCAGCGTGCCGATGCTCGCCGGGCAGCTGCGCGTCGCTCACGTGTGGGCCAAGGCCGCCGCCAAGGTGGTCGGCGGCGGGGACATCAACCGCGTCCGCGCCCACGCCGAGACCAGCGTGACCGGCAAGTGGGACGTCGGCTACGCGAACGGCAAGACCTACGACATGGCCGCGTTCCGTCGGGACGCCGCCAACCTCACCGCAACCCCGCCCGACCCGCTTGGGGAGATCATCGACATGGCCTGGTACCGGGACCGCGAGGACTTCGAGAACATGATGAACCGGGCGGCGATGTGCCGGACCCCGGCCGACCGGGTGTCGAAGACCGGCGGCGACTGGCCGTACGACCGGATCGCCAATGCCGAGGCCCACGCCCGGGCTGCGGCGCAGACCGCAGCCGAGGTGAAGGCTGCCGTGGCCAAGCTGTCCGCCCCCGCTCCGGCCGCGGCTGCGGCGGACGCGGCCACGGTGGCCGCCGCCCTGGCCCAGGACCGCGAGTTCATCGCCGCCCTGGCCGAGGCGACCGCCATCGCCATGGACCGGCGCGCCCGCGACGGCGACCCGGCCACGGGGCCCGTCTCCTGACAGTGGCCGCGCACAGCTCACCCACACCGCCCGTCCGGGTCATCACGGCCCGGGCGATCGCCGTCGTCCTGGTCGGGGTCGCCCTGTTCGACGGGGCCGGGCTCATCTACGGCGGCGACCAGGCCGTCCAGACCCCGTCGTGGGCGGTGCTCCGCTCCTTCCCCGGCTCCGAGGTGATGGGCGCGATCTACCTCGCCACCGCGCTCATCCTCGTCTACGCCCTCGCCCGCCCCGGCGAACTCCTGGCCTGGGTGCTGTCCGGCGGCATGTGCCTGTACCTCACCGTCGCAGCATCGTTCGCCGCCTCGTGGGTCGTCACCGGCGGGCAGATCGTGTGGCCCGCCCTGTCCAAGCCGCTCGCCCTCGCCGCGCTGTGGCTCCTCGTCCTGCTGGCCAAGCCGATCAGCCCCACGGAGGCCGGCGACCACGGACGGGGGTAGGCCCGGATGCTGGCCGCCGGGCCGCTCGCCGCCGAGGCGGGTATCGACACCGGATACGTCCCGACCCTCATCGCCATCGCCGTCGCCCTCCTCGGCGGTGGCGGGATCGCGGCGCTGGTCACCGCCCTCGCCACCCGACGGAACTACGTGACCACCGGCTACCAGGGGCTGACCGAGGCGGCGGCGAAGAGCGCCGCGGCGGCGGCGAAGGAAGCCGACGACGAACGCGCGGCCCGGGAACGCGCCGAGTACTCCCGGGACCGGTGGAAGGCGCACGCGTACGCGCTGCGCGACGAGCTCGCCGCGGCCGGCATCAGCCCGAAGGCACTGCCCCCTCTAGAGCACCCGAGTGAGGCGGCGCCATGACCAAGCACCGCCCCGACACGGCGGCCGCGCCGGCCATCCCCGACGACAACGCCCCGCTGCCGCCCGCCCGCCGGCCCACCCGCTGGACGGTCCGCACCGGCCGCACCATCGCGTTCGCGTTGGTGGGGCTGGCCCTGGCGGCGTCGCTGCTGTCGGTGTACCTCACGTACGCGGCGGCGGTCCGCGCGGACCAGACCGCGGCAGCGGTCGAGCGGCGGCTGACGGTGCTCGAGGAGGACCTGGCGGAGCGCACCCGGCAGCGGGACGCCGAGCGGGACGCCGCCGCCGAGCGGGACGCCGAGACGCGAGAGCAACTGCGGCAGTTGCTGTGCGAGGTGCTCGCCGATCTCCCGGCCGAGTCCCCGGGTGCGGCCGAGGTGCGCGCCCGGCTGGGTTGCGAGCAGCCGGGGGTGGCGGCTCCGTCGGCCGCGGACCTGCCGCCGACCGAGGAGCCGGCCAACGCCGCGGCCGAGTTCGGGCCGGAGGTAGCCACTTCCGGCCCGGCCACAGCGGCGGAAGAGCGGCCGTCGAGCCCAGCACCCACCGCTGTCCCGGACGTTGCGCCGGCCCCCGCGGACGGCGGCGCGCCGCAGCGAGACGACGAGCAGCCGACCACTCCGCCCACCCCGCCCGCCCCGTCTCCGCAGCCCGGCCAGTCCGAACCGGCCCGCGGGCCCGTCGCCGACCTCACCTGCAGCCTGCTGCCCTTGCTCTGCTGACCGTCAACCGGAAGGGGCTCCTTGACCGACCCGTCACCGGCGGACGTGTTCGACCTCGACCAGGCCATCATCGACGCCGGCCGGAACCTCCTCGCCGCGCTCACCGCTGACCCCCTGGACCCGGACACGATCGCCGCGGCCCGCGAAGCCCTTCAACAGGCTCGGGAGGCGCGCGGCTATGCCTGACCAGCTGCCGGACATCCGCACCCCGCTGCCCGACCTGGCGCACGAGGCGCTCCGCGCTGGCCTCGTGGGCACCCTCGACGGCCTCGCCGCGGAGGTGCAGCGCATCAACGCCACGCTGCTGCTGCTCGAGGCGACCGCCGACTTCGCCCAGTCCACGCTCGCGACGGTCAGGTCAGCCCGCGAGCAGATGACCGGCCTGGCCGGGCGCGTGGCCGCGCTGGAGCAGGGCGGCGCGCAGATGCAGGCGGCGCTGGCCGACCTGACCGCCCGCGTGGCGGCGCTCGAACCCCCGCCTCCCGTCGAGGAGTCGCCCGCCGAAGAGCCTGCCCCTGACGAGCCCTCGGCCGTCGAAGAGCCGGCTGCCGAAGAGCCCGTCGCTACCGACCCCTGATAGGAGCCCCGTGCCCTTCGCTGACCGGGTCCGTCTCCGCTACGTCGGGCGCGGCTGGTACGAGTCCACCGCCCCCACCAACTACGTCTGGCGAGACGGCGTCATCGACAGGGTCATCACGATCCCCGCCGGCACTCGCTCCGACCTCGCGTCCACCCCTCGCATCATGTGGTGGTTCATCCCGCCGACCGGCGCCTACGAGGACGCCGCGTTCGTGCATGACGAGGGGTGTGTAGAGCTCCGCAGGGCGTACGACGAAGGCCGCGCTCCGCAGATGACCTCGCGCGAGGTCGACGCCCTGTTCCTTGACGTCCTCCGCGAAGCGGACCGGCACGCCTGTGAGACCGAAGACCCGGAGGGCCGCATTCCCGGCTGGAAACGTCGCCTGCTGTGGGTCGGCGTCCGCTGGGGGGCGCTGGCGAACCCTGCCCGCCGGGCAGGTTGGTGGCGGGACGCGCCCGCGGTGCTCGCTATCACCGCTCCCCTGCTGGCCCTGGTGGTCGGCGCGCTACTGGCAGTACACGCCCTGGTCGACGCCGCCCTCGGCGCGCTGATGTGACCGGCGCCCGCCTGGAGCCGGTCGCGGACGCAGGGTGGGCGGCGGCCACGGCCACGGTGCTCACCGGCGCCGCCGTGCACGTCCTGGCCGAGCATGGCCTGCTTCTGCCCGACGGCGTCGGCGCCGCCCTCGCCGAGCTCCTCGAGGTGGGCATCGTCACCGCCGCCGGCGCGCTGGGCAGTCTGGCCGCCGCGTACTGGTCCCGCCGCCGGGTGACCCCGCTGGCCGACCCGCGGGACGACGCCGGCCAGCCACTGCTGGGCCACACCCCCGACGACCCGCCCGAGCACTCGGCCGACGCCCCACCCGGCGCCTGGGTAGACGTGGCCGCGCTGCGCCGCGAGTACCACCTCGACCCACCACGGCGACCGTGACCTTGGAGGGCACCCAGTGACCGTGTTCGTGACCATGTACCACCCGGAGCTCGGCAACCGGCGGGCCCAGGTGTCGAAGCAGGCGGTCAATGACTACGCCATCTACGGATGGCTGCTGGTCGACGGCTCCACTCCCGCCCCCACCGACCAGTACCTGACCCCGGCGGCCGGGGATCTGCGCTATCTGCGCTCCACGGATGTCACCGAGACGGTGCAGGACGTCGTCGGCGCCGCCCTGGTCGCCGGCGCCGGCGTCCAAGTCACCGTGGACGACATCGGCGACACGATCACCATCGCCTCGACGGCGGTGCTGCCCACCCGACAGGTGCTCGCCGGCACCGGGCTCACCGGCGGGGGCGACCTGTCGGCCGACCGCACCCTCGCCGTCTCCTACGGCACGGCGGCCGGCAGCGCGGTGCAGGGCAATGACGCCCGGGTCACCGCCGACCAGGCCGCCGGCACCGCCTCCATCCGCACCCTGGGCACCGGCGCGCAGCAGGCCGCCGCAGGCAATCACGGGCACACCGCGACGGCCATCACCGACTCCACGACCGTCGGCCGCTCAGTCCTCACCGCCGCCGACGCCCCGGCCGCCCGCACCGCCATCGGAGCCGGCACCTCCAACTTGGCGATCGGCACAACCAGCACCACCGCGGCAGCGGGCAACGACATCCGCATCGTCGGCGCCGCGCAGCGCCGACTGACCCAGAAGGCCGTCACCGGCTCGTACACGCTCGTCGCCGGGGACGCCACGGACACGGTTCTGCACACCACCGCGTCGTCGGCTCTGACGATCACCCTGCCAGCGGATAGCGCGGTGTCGATCGCCACGGAGATCGCCCTCCCGTGGCGGCAGTACGGCGGCGGCCAGATCACCTTCGCCGCCGGCAGCGGCGCCACCGTCCTCTCCCGGGGCAGCGCGTTCAAGAGCGCCGGGCAGTACGCCGAGGGCGTGGTCACCAAGGTCGCCACCAACACCTGGCTGCTGTCGGGCGACGTGGTCGCGTGAGGGCGCGCACCACAGGACTGCTCGCGTCGTCCCGACGGCGCGCCGTCGCCGCCGCCACCGGCACCGTCTCCGACATCAAGGCCACCTTCGACGCCGACTGGGGGCCGTTCACCTCCCGCAGCGCTGGCCCCACCCTCGTCAGCGGGCGGGCGCGCATCCCCGTCAACACCGGCTACGAGAGCATCGAGACCGCCCGCGCCTACACCCTTAAAGGCGGCACCGTCGCGGCGCGCATGTTCCCGTTCGCCGCCGGCGGCGCCACCGGCGAAGCGTCGAACATCATGACCGTCAACTCCCCCACGGCCGGCACCCGCATCGTCGTCAAGTACGACGCCGTCCCCAATGTGCTGCTGTTCGGCAACGAGACCAGCTACTACGACCCTGGCAACATCGTCATCCCCTACGACGCGACAGCGCACGCCTGGGTCCGCATCCGGGAGAACGCCGGCACCGTCTACTGGGAGACCAGCCCCGACAAGGTCACCTGGACCCAGGGGAAGTCCACGGCGACCCCGTCCTGGGTGACGGCCACCCAGGACTCGTCGGTGCAGTTCGTCACCCACCGGGACTCCGGCAGCGAAAACTACGCCGAAGTCGACAACGTCAACACCTGACCGAACCCAGGCAGGCGGCAAGCCCGCGGCCCCCGTCGGCAGACGGCTGCGGCCTCACCCGCCGCAGTCCACAAAGCGCCCCGCTCCTCCACTCGGAGGGGCGGGGCGCTTCGTCGTTCACAGCCCGGTCAGTGACTCCAGCGTCCACACGCCGGCGGCATCGTCGTAGGAGATCTCGCACGTCCAGTTCGTGCGCAGCGACGCCCCGAAGGAGTTGTCGGCGTCCACGTACGAGGACACCCGCCACTGCTGCTCGCCGAGCTCAGTCACGGTGTGCTCGCTGTTCGACGGGAAGTCCGCGGACGACGGGGACTTCAGCTGCTGCTCGACGAACTGGTGGCAGTAGGCGATCGCCCCGCCCTCGTCACCGGACGAGCCGCAGCCGGTCAGGGGGAGCAGGGCCACGGCCAGCACGACAGGCGCAGCACGACGGATCACAGCTGGTCCCTTCACTCGGTGACGCTACGGTCACTGTTCCCTATCGGCAGCCGCCTGACGGCGACCGCATCCCGCCCCGCCGCCTCGTCGAGGAACAGCACGCCGCGATGGGCCCGGCACAGCGCACCGGGGCGGATCGGCCCCGACCCGCCGCCGACGAGGGCGGCCATCGTCGCCGAGTGGTGCGGCGCCTCGAAGGTCGGGCGGGTCACCAGCGGGGCGTCCGCCGGCAGGGTCCCGGCGACCGAGTGGATGGCGGTGACCTCGAGCGCCTCCTGCTCGTCCAGCGCGGGGAGCAGCCCGGGCAGCCGCTCGGCGAGCATCGTCTTGCCCGCACCTGGCGGCCCGCTGAGGAACAGGTGGTGCCCGCCTGCGGCCGCGACCTCCACCGCCCGGCGGCCGATCGGCTGGCCGACGACGTCGCCCAGGTCCGGCCCGGGCGGTGCAGGCGGCAGCGTGCCGCGGGTGTGCCGGGGCAGCGACGTCCCGCCCCTCAGGTGGGCGACCACCTCGGCGAGCGTGCCGGCGGCCAGCACCTCGACCCCCTCGACCAGGGCCGCCTCCTCCGCATTGCCTGCGGGCACCACCACCGTCGTGTGGCCGGCGCGGGCGGCGGCGAGCACGGCGGGCAGCACGCCGCGGACGGCGCGCACGGAGCCGTCGAGCCCCAGCTCGCCGAGCAGCACCAGGCGCCCCACCGACTCGGCCGGGACCGCGCCGTCGGCCGCCAGGACCGCCGTGGCCAGCGCCAGGTCGAAGCCGCTGCCCTGCTTGGGCATCGACGCCGGGGACAGCCCGATGGTGATCCGGCGCAGCGGCCACCTGCCGCCGGCATTGACCACCGCCGCCCGCACGCGGTCGACCGACTGCCGCACGACGGCGTCGGGCAGCCCGACGAGCACCACACCGGGGACCCCGGCCGACAGGTCCACCTCGACGTCGACCATCGCGCCGTGCACCCCGGCCAGTCCGACCGACCAGGTCCGCGCGAGCGTCACGAGAACGCCGCCCGCAGGTGGGTGACCAACGCCGGCCGGTCCGGCCGCACCAGCACGCCGACGACGTCGAAGCGCAGCTCCGGCGCGTGTTCGTCGTGGGCGGCGAGCCAGCGCTGGGCCAGGGTGCGCAGCCGGCGCTGCTTGACGTGGCCGACCGCCTCGACCGGGTGGCCGAAGCCGACCGCGCGGCGGGTCTTGACCTCGCAGAAGACCAGGGCGTCGCCGTCGCGGGCGACGATGTCGAGCTCGCCCTCGCGGCAGCGCCAGTTCCGGTCGAGGACCCGCAGGCCGCTGTCGGTGAGGTACGCGGCGGCGATGCGCTCGCCGTGGGCGCCGAGGTCCGATGTGGTTCGCACCCGGCCGACCGTCGTCCCCGCGCACCGGCCGGGACAGCCGTCGAGCCGATCTGTGGACGGCGAGACCGCCTGTGGACACCGGGTCCCGGACGGTCACCCGGCCGGGTCAGCCTCCGGTGCGTGACACGCGGATCAGGTCAGCCGGGGGCCGTCGGGCAGCTCGAGGTCCGGCTTGTCCAGCTCCTCGACGTTGACGTCCTTGAACGTCAGCACCCGGACGTTGCGCACGAACCGGGCCGGCCGGTACATGTCCCACACCCAGGCGTCGGAGAGCTTGAGCTCGAAGTAGACCTCGCCGCCGGCCTCCCGGACCTGCAGGTCGACGGAGTTGGCGAGGTAGAAGCGCCGTTCGGTCTCCACCACGTAGGTGAACTGCCGGACGATGTCCCGGTACTCGCGATAGAGCTGCAGCTCCATCTCGGTCTCGTACTTCTCCAGGTCCTCGGTGCTCATCGCGGCTCTCCGGACACGTGGCGCATGGCCCCATCATCGACCATCGCACCGGAGCCGGTCAGCTGGACTCCCCGGGCGGCGTGCGCGTCGCGGGCGCGGACCACGTTGACGAAGCGCTTCCGGTGCTCCGGGCAGGGCCCGTACCGCTGCAGGGCGGCGTCGTGCGCCGCGGTGGTGTAGCCCTTGTGGACGGCGAAGTCGTACTGCGGCCAGCGCTCGTGCAGGTCGAGCATGATCCGGTCCCGCGTGACCTTGGCCAGCACCGACGCCGCCGCCACGCACGCCGCCACCCGGTCGCCCTTCCACACCGCGAGGGTCGGCCGGGCCAGCCCCGGGACGGGGAAGCCGTCGGTGAGCACGTAGTCCGCGCCGGGGTCGAGAGCCCACACCGCGCGGCGCAGCGCCTCGATGTTGGTGACGTGCATGCCGCGCGCGTCGAGGTCGGCGACCGGCATGACGACCACCGACCACGCCGCGGCGCGGTCGACGACCTCCTCGTAGACGCGCTCGCGGGTCGCCGCGGTCAGCAGCTTGGAGTCCGCGAGGCCCGGCACCCTCCCCCGGCGGCCGGCCGGCAGCACGCACGCGGCCGCGACGAGCGGACCGGCGCAGGCACCGCGGCCGGCCTCGTCGACGCCGGCGACCGCGGTGAACCCGCGGCGGCGCAGGAAACGCTCCATGTCCCACAGGGCGTCGGACCGGTCGTCGGCGGGCGGGACGGCGCGGGCGCGGTTCCGCGGCCCGGGAGGAGCGGGGGTGGTACGCACAGCCATCGCGGTCCGACAGTACGACGCCGGCGCGGGGCCGTGGGCGGGCCGTCACCGGCGCAGGAGCGCCAGGGGCCGGCCCCCGGGGTCAGAGGGGGCCGACCCGTGGACGGTCGGCCGCCGGAGCGGCCGGTGAGCGCCCGTGCGGACCACCGAGGAGGCGGACGGTCCGCCCGGCCTCCCTGCAGGGCCCCACCGCGAGCTTGCGAGCGGCGGGGGGCAGGGGGGTCCTTTCTCAGGCCTCGGCCGGGGCCAGGGCGTGGGCGCCGCAGGTGCAGGCGGCGGGAGTGCGGGAGGAGAGCACGAGGGAGACGGCGTGCGCCCGGTCGCGGGCACCCAGCTTGCGCAGGATGGCCTTGACGTGGGACTTGACGGTGTCCTCGCTGATGAACAGGTTGCGGCCGATCTGCCGGTTCGACTGGCCCTGGAGGAGCTCGTCGAGGACGTCGGACTCGCGGCGGGTCAGCGGCACCTCGGGGGTGAACGGCTTGGCGGCCGGGGTCGCCGACGGCTCGACCCGGCGGATCTGCGGGTCGACGACGGTACGGCCGGCGCGGGCGGCCAGGATGGCCCAGCCGAGCAGGGTCGGCGAGGTGTTGATCATCAGGTAGCCGCGGACGCCGGCGGCCAGCGCCTCGTTCACCACGGCCGGGTCCTCGGAGGTGCCCAGGGCCACGATCGTCACCCGGGGGTACCGGCGGCGCAGGTCGCGGCAGGCGTTGAGGGTCGCGGCGCGGCCGGAGCCCAGCTCCACGACCACCGCGTCGGGGCGGGCGGTCTCGACCAGCGTGAGGGCGCGGCGCAGCTCCCCCGGAGTCCCGACCGACTGCATGCCGGCGGTCTCGTTCACCATGCTCACCAGCCCACGGCGCAGGACGGGGGCGTCGGCGAGGATGAGCACGCGGGTGACGCCGCGGGCGGCGCTCGCCAAGGGTGCGGACACAACAGACTCCGTTTCACACGTTCGGGGAACTTCTCACGATCTCCATCGGACGGGTGAGACGGGTGCTTGAACGTTTTTCCGACATTTCTCGTAAGGAGTTCGCACCACTCCGCAGAGTGGTATCGAGTCACACGAGAAACACGAGAATGGCGACCCGCTGCATTCGTGTCGACATGGCGACGCCATTCCGCGCGGAGTCCGGAAAGACTCGACCCGCACACCCCGGGGAACCGGGAGGTGCGGGTCGAGGACGGGCGCGGGCTGCGTCAGTCGCTGCGGGTCCGACGTCGCCGCCGTCGCCAGGCGGTGAGCGGTACGGCGGCCACGAGGCCCATGGCGTACGGGGCCGCGACCGCCGCGGCACCGGAGACCGGGACGCCGGTCGCCTCGGTGCCCTGGATGTCGGGCGAGCCGAGCGTGCCGAAACGGTCCAGTGGCCAGACGATCAGCGCGGCCTTGCCGATGACGTCGTCCACGGCGACCGTGCCCGACCACTCGTCGCCGATGTGCGCCTTGGAGTCCGCCGACGCCGAACGGTGGTCGCCCATGACCCACAGCCGACCCTCGGGGACGGTGACCGGACCGAACGCCCGGCTCTCCAGCGGGGTGTTCTCGAAGACGTAGGGCTCGTCGAGCGGTTCGCCGTCCACGGTGACCCGACCCTCGGGGTCGCAGCACTGCACCGTCTGGCCCCCGGTGGCGATGACCCGCTTGACGAAGTCGTCCTCGCTGGGCGGGGCCACCCCGATGGCGCGACCGAGCCACAGCAGCCCGCTGGAGAGCCAGTTACCCGGCTCCTGGACGTCCACCTCCGGCGACCAGCTCTCCGGCCCCTCGAAGACGACGATGTCGCCGGGCTCGGGCTCGCCGAACCAGTAGGGCACCTTGTTGACCAGGACGCGGTCACCGGTGCACCCCGGGCAGCCGTGCAGGGTCTGCTCCATCGAGCCCGACGGGATGAAGAACGCCTGTACGAGGAAGGTCTTCACCAGCAGGGCGAGCACGAAGGCGATGAGGAGGAGCACCGGCAACTCGCGGACCAGCGAGCCCTTCCCGGCCTCCTCGCGCCGGTGCGCAGCGCGGCCGCCGGGACGGCGGATCGAGCCTGTGTCGGCGGTGGACCCGGCGTCTGCGGTGGACCCGGCGTCTGCGGTGGACCCGGTGTCTGCGGTGGACCCGGTCGCCTGGGGGTCCTCCCCCTCCGGAACGACGTCGGCGGGCCTCCCGGGCCGGTCACTGCTCATCGGAGCCAGCGTACGGCCGCGGGGGACCCGCCGTGGTCAGGCCGGACGGACCGGCCTGCGTCGTGTCAGCGCGGAGTGTCAGCGAGAGACGGTCTCGCGCTTCTCCTTGATCTTGGCGGCCTTGCCGCGCAGCTCGCGCAGGTAGTACAGCTTGGCGCGGCGGACGTCACCGCGGGTCAGCACCTCGATCTTCTCGACGACCGGGGTGTGCACCGGGAAGGTGCGCTCGACACCGACGCCGAAGCTGACCTTGCGGACGGTGAAGGTCTCGCGGATGCCCCCGCCCTGCCGGCGGATGACCACGCCCTGGAAGACCTGGATACGGGAGCGGTTGCCCTCGATGACGCGCACGTGCACCTTCACGGTGTCGCCCGGGCGGAACTCGGGGATGTCGTCGCGCAGCGAGTCGGCGTCGAGTACGTCCAGGGTGTTCATCGCGGCAGTCCTGTCCTAGCGGTCGTGTCGTTGCGGTGCGGACAGCAGGCGCCCCCGGCTGTCCGATCCGGGGAGCTGCACTCCGTGAGGAGCTCGGCGTCGACACAGCGATGCGTCCACAGCAGCTCTCTACTGTGCCACATCTTCAGCCGACGAAGCGCGGCGGCCCCGTCGACGGCCTCGCGGAGAGCTCCGGCAGCAGGTCGGCGAGCTCGCCGGGCGCGAAGGTCTCGGCGCTCGCGGCGACCTCCTCGGCACTCCACCAGCGGTGCGGCTCGGCGCCGAGCAGCTCGAGCTCCGTGCGGCCGCTGGCATCCACCTCGTGCACCACGTCGCGCAGCACGAAGAAGGTCTCCCGCGAGTCGATCTGCACGCCGGCGAACGGGCCGACGTGTCGTCGGAACCACACCGGCCCCTCGAGCTGCACGGGGTCGACGACCAGGCCGATCTCCTCGGCGAGCTCCCGGGCGGCGGCCTCCCGCACGCCCTCCCCCGGCTCCACGCCGCCGCCGGGGGTGTACCAGAACAGCACGTCGCCGGGCGGGACGGCGGGGTCGGTGAGCCGGGCGCCGAGCAGCAGCACCCGCCCGGCCGGGTCGAGGACCACGACCCGTGCGGTCGGCCGCACCATCGCTCGCCCACCCACCCGGCGGTCGCTCACTCGTCGAGGACGGCGCGGTCGGCGGCGGTGAGCGCATCCTCGGGCAGCGCCGCCAGCAGGTCCGGACGACGAGCCGCCGTCCGCCGCAGGGACTCCGCCCGCCGCCACCGGGCGATCGCGGCGTGGTCGCCGGAGAGCAGCACCGCCGGGACGTCGTGGCCACGCCAGGACGCCGGGCGGGTGTAGGAGGGGCCCTCGAGCAGGCCGTCGGCGTGCGAGTCGTACTCGACGGACTCCCTGTTGCCGACGACGCCGGGCAGCAGCCGGGTCACGGCCTCGACCATGACCAGCACCGCGGACTCGCCGCCGGCCAGCACGTAGTCCCCGATCGAGACCTCCGACACCGGTCCGGCCTCGGCGGCCCAGTCGGCGACCCGCTGGTCGATGCCCTCATACCGGCCGCAGGCGAAGACGAGGCCCGGCTCACGCGCCCACTCCGCGGCCACGGCCTGGGTGAAGGGGCGCCCGGCGGGGGTCGGCACGACGAGGCGGGTGCCCGGCGGGCGGACTGCCTCGAGCGCCTGGGCCCACGGTTCGGGCTTCATGACCATGCCGGGGCCGCCGCCGTACGGGGCGTCGTCCACGGTGCGGTGGACGTCGTCGGTCCACTGCCGCAGGTCGTGCACGCCGACGCTGACCAGGCCGCGCTCGGCGGCCTTGCCCAGCAGCGACTGCCGCAGCGGCGCCAGGTACTCGGGGAAGATGCTGACGACGTCCACCCGGAACGGGGCGCTGCGCTCGGTGACGGAGCCGCTCACAGGTCGAGCAGCCCCTCGGGCGGGTCGACCACGAGGGACCCGCCGGCGAGGTCGACGGTCGGGACGATCGCCGTCACGAACGGCACGAGGAGGTCCCCGCCCTCGACCCGGCGGACGACGAGCAGGTCGGCGCCTTCGTGGCGGACGGCGTCGACGGTGCCCAGCTCCGTGCCGTCGGGCAGGCGGGCGGTCAGGCCGACCAGCTGGTGGTCGTAGAAGACGTCGGGGTCCTCGAGCGCGGGCAGCTCGGCCACGGGCACGTGCAGCTCGGTGTTGCGCAGCTCCTCGGCCGCCTCACGGCTCTCGACGCCCTCGATGGCCAGCAGGAGCACCTCGCGGTGCCAGCGGCGGCCGGCGACGGTGAGCGGCCCGCGGTCGGCGGGGTCGGTGCGCAGGATCGCACCGAGGGCGAACCGGAGGTCCGGGTCGTCGGTGCGGACCTCGACGGTGACCTCACCACGGACACCGTGGGGCCGGCCGATGCGGCCGACCACCACGGTGTCGGTGGGGTCGTTCGGTTCTGCGTTCACCGGGGTGGTGCTCAGGAGAGGCGCTCAGCGCCCGTCGGTGTCGACGACGTCGACCCGCAGGCCGCGGCCGCCGACACCGGTCATCACCGTGCGCAGCGCCTTGGCGGTGCGGCCGCCACGGCCGATGACCTTGCCGAGGTCGTCGGGGTGCACCCGGACCTCGAGGGTCTTGCCGCGACGGTTGGTGAGCAGGTCGACCGTCACGTCCTCGGGGTGGTCGACGATGCCCTTGACCAGGTGCTCGAGCGCCTCTTCGAGCACGATCTCACTCGGCGGGCGTCTCGGCGGGGGCGTCGCTCGCCGCCGCGTCGTCGGCCTTGGGGGCGGCCTTCTTCCTCGGCGTGGTGGCGCCGGCGGCCGGCTCCTCACCGGAGTTGCGGACGGCCTCCTCGTAGAGGGCCTTCTTGTCCGGCTTCGGGGCGGCGACCTTCATGGGCGGCGGGGCCGGCTCGCCCTTGAACTGCTGCCAGTCACCGGTGACCCGGAAGATGGCCGCGACCGGCTCGGTCGGCTGCGCGCCGACACCCAGCCAGTACTGCGCCCGCTCGGAGTCGACCTCGATGAAGGAGGGATCCTCCTTGGGGTGGTACTTGCCGATCGTCTCGATGACGCGGCCCTCGCGCTTGGTGCGGGAGTCGGCGACGACGATGCGGTAGTACGGCGCGCGCATCTTGCCCAGGCGCATGAGCTTGATCTTGGTGGCCACGGTGTGTGGTGTTCTCCTCGAACGCAGGTCGTGTGCCCGCCCGGAGCGACGCGTGGGGGTACGCCGGGGGCGGTGCGGCTGGACACGGCCGGCAACGGTGAGAGGGCCGCCCACCGCCGTGTTCGACCGACCATTGTGCCAGACGAAGGACCCCCGCCTCCCACCCCTCGTCGATGGACCTCGCCGGCCCCACGCCTCGCGAGCTCGCCTCGGGGGCCTGCAGCGAGGCCGGGGCCCTGGCGGGGCCGAGAACGGGGCCGCCGGGTTCAGCCGCGGACGGCGGCGATCACCCGGGCGGCCGCCTCGGCGACCGGCACCTCGGCGCGCTCGCCGGTCACCCGGTCGCGCACCTCGATCACGCCGTCGGCGAGCCCCCGGCCCACGGTGACGATGGTCGGCATCCCGAGCAGCTCGGCGTCCTTGAACTTGACCCCGGGCGAGACCTTCGGGCGGTCGTCGTAGAGCACGGTGAGCCCGGCGGCGACCAGCTCCTGGGAGAGGGTCTCGGCGGCCGAGAAGACCGCGGCGTCCTTGCCGGTGGCGACGACGTGCACGTCGGCCGGGGCGACCTCGCGCGGCCAGACCAGGCCCAGCTCGTCGTGGGTGGACTCGGCGATCGCGGCCACGGCCCGGGAGACGCCGATGCCGTAGGAGCCCATGGTCACCGTGACCAGCTTGCCGTTCTCGTCGAGCACCTTGAGGTCGAGGGCCTCGGCGTACTTGCGGCCGAGCTGGAAGATGTGGCCCAGCTCCACGCCGCGGGCGAGCTCCAGCGGGCCGGAGCCGTCGGGCGCGGGGTCACCGGGCAGCACCTCGGCGGCCTCGATGACGCCGTCCCAGGTGAAGTCCCGGCCGGCCACCAGGTCGAAGACGTGCTTGCCGGGCTCGTTGGCGCCGGTGATCCACCGGGTGCCGGTCACCACCCGCGGGTCGACGAGGTAGCGGACGCCCGACGCGCTCTCGGCGCCGAGCACCTGCGGGCCGATGTAGCCCTTGACCAGCTCCGGGTGACCCTCGAAGTCGGTGAACGGCTCCACCTCGGCCGGCGCGACCTGGGCCTCGAGCCGCTTGGTGTCGACCTCGCGGTCGCCGGGGATGCCGACGACCAGCGGCTCGCGGGTGCCGTCGGGGTGCAGCAGCGTGACGACGACGTTCTTCAGCGTCGACGCGGCCGTGTACCCGGCGTCCGGGAACAGCTGCTGCGCGACCGCGACCAGCGTCTCGATGGTCGGGGTGTCGGGGGTGTCCTCGACGTGGGCCTCGGGCAGGCCCTCGAGCGGGATGGGCTCGGGGACGACGGTGCTGACCGCCTCGACGTTGGCCGCGTACCCGCCGGGCGAGCGGACGAAGGTGTCCTCGCCGATCGGCGTGGGGTGCAGGAACTCCTCGCTCCTGGACCCGCCCATGGCCCCGGACATCGCCGAGACGATCACGTAGTCCAGGCCCAGCCGGTCGAAGACCCGGATGTAGGCGTCGCGGTGGGCGGCGTAGCTCTTGTCCAGCCCGGCGTCGTCGACGTCGAAGGAGTAGCTGTCCTTCATGGTGAACTCGCGGCCGCGGAAGAGCCCCGCCCGGGGCCGCGCCTCGTCGCGGTACTTGGTCTGGATCTGGTACAGCGAGAGCGGCAGGTCCTTGTACGACGAGTACAGGTCCTTCACCAGGAGCGTGAACATCTCCTCGTGGGTGGGGCCGAGCAGGTAGTCGGCACCCCGGCGGTCCTGGAGCCGGAAGAGGTTGGGGCCGTACTCGGTCCAGCGGTTGGTGGCCTCGTAGGGCTCGCGCGGCAGCAGCGCCGGGAAGTGCACCTCCTGCGCGCCCATCCGGTCCATCTCCTCGCGGACGACGCGCTCGACGTTGCGGAAGACCCGATAGCCCAGCGGCAGCCAGGTGAAGCCGCCGGGCGCGGCCCTCCGGATGTAGCCGGCCCGCACCAGCAGGCGGTGGCTCGGGACCTCGGCGTCGGCCGGGTCGTCGCGCAGAGTGCGCAGGAACAGCGTCGACATGCGAAGGAGCACGGCGTCCATTGTCGGCCTACCGGCCGACACCGCGGTCAGGGGCCCTCCCGCAGCTGCGCAGAGCGTGTCCGCGCCACCGCTCGGGGAGCCCCCGGCCCCGCTCGCGGCGACGGCCCTGCCAGGGCGGCTCCCGTCCTGCTACGCCACCACCCGGCCACGCAGGACGATGCGCTGCGGCCGGGCGAGGGTGTCGAGGTCGGCGCGCGGGTCGGCGTCGTAGACCACCACGTCGGCCGGCGCGCCCTCCTCGATGCACGGCAGCCCGAGCCACGCCCGCGCCGACCACGAGGCCGCCGCGAGCGCCGCCTGGGCCGGGATGCCGGCCGCGTGCAGCGCGCGCACCTCGTCGGCGATCCGGCCGTGGTCGACGCCGCCGCCGGCATCGGTGCCGGCGAACACCGGCACCCCGGCCTCGAACGCCGCCCGGACGACGGCGCCCGACGACGCGTACAGCCGCCGCATCGTGCTCGCGTAGGTGGGGAACCTGCGTTCCCCCGCGTCCGCGAAGCCGGGGAAGTTCTCGACGTTGACCAGCGTCGGGACGACGGCGGTGCCGCGGCCGGCCATCTGCCCGATGAGCTCCTCGGTCAGGCCGGTGCCGTGCTCGATGCAGTCGATGCCCGCGCCGATCAGGTCGGGCAGCGCGTCGGTGCCGAAGGTGTGCGCCGTGACCCGGGCGCCCTCCTCGTGGGCGGCGGCGATCGCGGCCGCGAGGACGTCAGCCGGCCACTCGGGCGCGAGGTCGCCCACCCCGCGGTCGATCCAGTCCCCCACCAGCTTCACCCAGCCGTCACCCCGACGGGCCTGGTCGCGGACCTCCTTGACCAACGCGTCGGGCTCGATCTCGGTGGCCAGGCCGGGGATGTAGCGGCGGGTGCGGGCGATGTGCCGGCCGGCGCGGACGATCGTCGGCAGGTCCGGCTCGTCGTCCAGGGCCCGGGTGTCGACAGGGGAGCCGCAGTCGCGCAGCGCGAGGACGCCCGCAGCACGTTCCTCGAGGGCCTGCTCGCGCAGGCCGGCGAGGTCCTCGACGTGCACGCCGCCGCGGCCGATGCCGACGTGGCAGTGCGCGTCCACGAGGCCGGGCACCAGCCAGCCGCCGCGGCTGACGGTCTCGGCGCCGGGCACCGGCTCGAACGTGACGCGGCCGTCGCGGACCCAGAGGTCGCGGTGCTCCCCCTCGGGCAGGACGACGCCGGAGAGGTGCAGGGACGGCGCGCTCATCGGGAGGGCCGCTCGTCCCCGGGCTGGTCGAAGTTCAGCTTGGTGAGGTCGGGCAGGCCCTGGCCCGGCGGCAGGCCGGGCATGCCGCCGGGCATCCCGCCGCCCGGGAACCCGCCGCCGAAGGGGTTGCCCGCACCCGGCGGCAGGCCGGGCGCGCCGACGGGCCGGCGGGCGGGGCCGCCACCCTTCTTGGCGGCGCCGCCCTTCCCCTTGCCCTTCTTGCCCTTCTTCGACTGGGCCTGCATCTGCCGCCCGCGGGCCTTCTTCGACATCGGGCCCATGCCGGGCAGGCCCATGCTCCCGGCCATCTGGCCCATCATCTTCTGGGCCTGGGCGAAGCGCTCGAGCAGCGCGTTGACCTCGGTGACCGTCACCCCGGAGCCGTTGGCGATGCGCACCCGACGCGAGGCGTTGATGATCTTGGAGTTGACCCGCTCCTCGGGGGTCATCGAGCGGATGATCGCCGCGGTGCGGTCCAGGTCGCGGTCGTCGACCTGCTTGAGCTGCTCCTTCATCTGCCCGGCGCCGGGCAGCATGCCGAGCAGGTTGGCGATCGGGCCCATCTTGCGGATGGCCATCATCTGCTCGAGGAAGTCCTCGAGGGTGAAGCCCTCGCGACTGACCAGCTTGCCGGCCATCTTCTCGGCCTGGTCGGCGTCGAACGCCTGCTCGGCCTGCTCGATGAGGGTGAGCACGTCGCCCATCCCGAGGATGCGCGAGGCCATCCGCTCGGGGTGGAAGACGTCGAAGTCGGTCAGCTTCTCGCCCGTGGAGGCGAACATGATCGGCTGCCCGGTCACGTGGCGGACCGAGAGCGCCGCACCACCACGCGCGTCACCGTCGAGCTTGGTGAGGACGACGCCGGTGAAGCCCACGCCGTCGCGGAAGGCCTCGGCGGTGGTGACGGCGTCCTGACCGATCATCGCGTCGACGACGAAGAGCGTCTCGTCGGGCCGGACGGCGTCGCGGATGCCGGCGGCCTGCGCCATCAGCTCGGCGTCGATGCCCAGCCGGCCCGCGGTGTCGACGACGACGACGTCGTGCATGGTGCGCCGCGCGTGGTCGATGGAGTCGGCGGCGACCCGGATCGGGTCGCCGATGCCGTTGCCGGGCTCGGGCGCGTAGACGTCGACCCCGGCCTGCCCGGCGACGATCGAGAGCTGGTTGACCGCGTTGGGCCGCTGCAGGTCGGCGGCCACCAGCAGCGGGGTGTGACCCTGGGCCTTCAGCCAGCGGCCGAGCTTGCCGGCCAGCGTCGTCTTACCGGAGCCCTGGAGACCGGCCAGCATGATCACCGTGGGCGACTGCTTGGCGTAGCGCAGCCGCCGGGTCTCCCCGCCGAGGATCTCGACGAGCTCCTCGTTGACGATCTTGATGACCTGCTGCGCGGGGTTGAGCGCCTGGGACACCTCGGCCCCGCGCGCCCGCTCCTTGACGGCGTTGATGAAGGCCCGGACCACCGGCAGCGCGACGTCGGCCTCCAGCAGCGCGATGCGGATCTCGCGGGCGGTCGCGTCGATGTCGGCGTCGGTGAGCCGACCCTTGCCGCGCAGGCCGCTGAAGACCTTGTCCAGGCGGTCGGAGAGGGTCTCGAACACAGCACGTCCTCAGCAGTTCTCGCGGGCGCGGCCGGCCGGTCGCTCCGACCGGCTGCTCGGCCTCCGGCGTCCGGGGAGCCCCGGGGCCGTCGCGCCACCTCCCGACCAGCCTAACGAGCGCGGGCCCGGGAACGGCGGGATCGACCGGCCGGACCCCGCCGCGCGCCCGGCGAGGTACCGGAACGGCCACCCTCCAAGGGCCCGCCGGCCCCGTCTCGGGTCCCGCCCCGAGCTTGCGAGGGGTGGGGAGGACGGGGTCCTTCTCCGAGGCGTGGGGGGCGGCCCCGTCCCGGGTCCCACCCTGACAACGTGTTGAGAAAGGGCTCAGGAAGCTCGTGCTGGCTGCCAGGGACGGCGGCCGGGAGCCGGTGCGAGGCGGCGGGCCATCAGCCCGATCATGGCCCACTTGATCATCGCTTCGGAGTGGGCGGGCAGCCGTTCGTAGTCCCGGCTCATCCGGCGATGGCCGGTGATCCAGGCGTGCGTGCGCTCGACCACCCAGCGGCGCGGCAGCGGCACGAAGCCCTGCTGGCCGACCAGCTTGGCCACCACCTGCACCAGGATGCGCAGCGCCTTCGAGGCGAAGTCCTGGGTGCGGCGGCTGTAGGCGGCATCGGCCCAGACCAGCACCAGGGAGGGCATGGCCATCTTGGCCCGGTCCAGCACCCGGATGCCGCCGTCGCGGTCTTGCACGCTGGCCGCGGTCACCAGCACGACGATGAGCAGACCCAGGGTGTCGACCACCAGGTGCCGCTTGCGGCCGTTGACCTTCTTGCCGGCGTCGTAGCCACGGGAGCCTGTGCCGACCGTGGCGGCGCCGGGCACCGTCTGGGAGTCCACCGCACCGGCCGAGGCGGCTGGGTCACGCCCGGCGGCATCCCGGGCCGCGTCGCGCAGCGCGTCATGGATCCGGTCGGTGGTGCCGTCGGCGGCCCACCGCTGGAAGTAGTAGTAGACGGTCTCCCACGGCGGAAAGTCGTGCGGCAGCTGCCGCCAGGAACAGCCCGTCCGGTCCAGGTACAAGATCGCGTCGACGATCCGGCGGCGCGGATACTTCGCCGGTCGTCCGCCGCGAGTGCCGCGGCCACTGGTGCTGAGCACCGGCACCAGCGGCTCGATCAGCGCCCACTGCTCATCGGTCAGATCCGAGGGGTAGGCCGGGGAAGAGCCCATAGCCCACCCTGGCCCACAACCCCGAAGTTGTCAGCCCGCTTTCTCAACACGTTCT
>NZ_NVPT01000065.1 GCF_002802985.1 Geodermatophilus chilensis
CGGGCAGAGGGCGACCTCTCTGTCGCACCCCCGGGTGCTGACCGCACTGCAGCACGACTGCCGCGAGGCGCCCTGCCCCCTTATTCAGCAGACTCCTAGCTCTTACAGCCCATCTGGCACGAGCTCCTCGATCACCCACCACAGCCTCAGTAGGCCGACCGGCAGTCGAAGCAGGCGCGCCGAGCTCATCGTGAAACGATCTCTTGAGCGGCACCATGCGGCGTCGGAGCGGACGGCGCCGGTCGACCGGTTGGCAGGCCCCCACACAAGCACCGGCTCGGCGTGCCGGGTCGGGAGGCCACGTCGGGCCAGCAGCCACCCAGGCGCCGAGAGCCGGACATGTCTCACCGGCTGCGGGCCGCCCGCAACACCGAAGTGAGGATCTCGAGCCCACGGCACAGATCAGCACGCGACGGAGCGGCGAAGCCCAGGACGAGCCCGTCCGCGGGTCCCCCGGCCGGTGTGCGCGCCCGGTAGGGGCCGAGGCCGTCGAGCGCCACTCCTCGTGCGGCCGCCGCGGCGAGCACCGCGGTCTCCGTGTCGGCGTCCGGTAGCGGCACCACCACGTGTGCGCCGGCGGGGTCACCCTCGGCGGGGTGGCCTGCTGCCGCCACCGCCGAGAGCACGAGCTGCCGACGGACGACCAGCTCACGGCGCAGACGGCGCAGGTGCCGGGCAAGGTCGCCGCCGGAGGCCAGCGCCGCGAGGACCCGCTGCCCGGCCCGCCCCGGGCGGGTGCCGGTCGCCGTGCGCCGGGCCAGCAGCCGCTCGCGCAGGTCGGGGGGCGCGACCAACCAGCCGGTCCCCAGCGTGGGAGTGAGGATCTTGCTGGCGGTACCGAAGTGGACGACGACGCCGGGGTCCAGTGCAGCCAGGATCGGCAGCGGCGCGACGTCGTAGCGCAGCTCGCCGTCGTAGTCGTCCTCGAGCACCCGCCAGCCCTCCGCGCGTGCGCGGGCGAGGAGCGCCAGCCGGCGGGCGGCGGACAGCCGACGGCCCAGCGGGTACTGGTGAGCCGGGGTGCAGTACACCGCGGCCAGTCCCGACGGCAGCGCCTCCACCACCAGGCCGTCCTCGTCCACCGGCACCCGAACCACCTCGGCGCCGACCTCCCGGATCGTTGCGATGGCGCGGCCGTAACCGGGACTCTCCACCGCGACGCGCGATCCCGGCGGCAGCAGCCTGGCCACCTCCGCCACCGCGGCGGAGGTGCCGGCGGTGGCCAGCACGTCCTCCGGACCAGCGGTGAGCCCGCGGTGGCGCAGCAGGTGCGCGGCCACCGCGGCCCGGAACGCGGGATCCCCGGCGGGCTCGGGCTGACTGTCGGGTTCCCGGTCACCTGCCATCCGCCAGGCCCGCCGCCAGGCGGCCCGGTCCAGGACCTCCAGGCATGGGGAGCCGGCGCGCAGTTCGACGAGGGAGCGACGCGCCGGGACGGCCGGTGCCGGAACGATCGGCGCGGCCGACCCCGGCACCGCGGCGCCCACGACGAACGTACCCACGCCACGGCGGGCCTCCGCCCAGCCCTCCGCCAGCAGCTGGTCGTAGGCGGCCGCAGTGACCGTCCGGCTGACCCGCAGCGCCCCGGCGAGCTCGCGGGTGGAGGGCAGCCGGTCCCCGGGGCGGAGGGTCCCGTTCGCGGCGGCCTCCCGCAGAGCGTCGGCCAGCTGCACCGACAGCGGGGTGGCGCTGCCGCGGTCGAGCGCCACCGGCGGCACCTCGGTCACCGACGGCCTCCTTTCCGGCCGCCACCCGATGGCCTGCGAGAAAGCAGGCGAATTGGCACTTCCAGATAGCCACGAGCCGACCGAAAGTGGGGACATGAACACCGCGCCACCGCTCTCCCCCACCCCGCGCAGCACGATCCGCCGCTCATCGTCCCGCGCCCGAACCGATCGCGCCGACCTGTACGCGGTCCTCGACGCGGGGCTGGTCGGACACCTGGGCGTGGTGTTGGACGGGGCTCCCGTCGTGCTGCCGACCGGCTACGGTCGTCGCGGGAACACCGTCTACCTGCACGGCTCGAGCGGAGCGGCGACGCTGCGAGCGGCGGCCGCCGGAGCGCCGGTCTGCTTCACCGTGACGCTGGTGGACGGCGTCGTCTATGCCCGTTCGGCGTTCCACCACTCGATGAACTACCGCTGCGCCGTCGTGCACGGCATTCCGCGGCTGCTGACCGATCCCACCGAGCGCCTGCTCGCCCTGGAGTCGATCACCGAGCACCTCGCTCCCGGATCATGGTCGGCGACCCGCCGGCCGGGGCCCAAGGAGCTGGCCGGCACGGCGGTGCTGGCGCTGGACCTCACCGAGGCCAGCGTCAAGGTCCGCACCGGGCCTCCGAATGACGACGACCGGGACCTTCTTGCGGCCGACGATCCCGACCCGGTGTGGGCTGGCGTCCTGCCCCTGCGCACGGTGGCCGGCGAGCCGGAGCCCTGCCCCCTGCTGCCGGCGAGGACCCCGGTTCCGGCACGTGTCCGGAACCGGGCGGCCCAGCTGGCCGGACGCGACGTCGGATGACGGCCGGTCCCTGCACGACAGGGTCATCCCGCCGGGGCCCTGCTGGGCTCGGGCAGCCGGTTCAGCACGGCCCGGGCGTGTGTCGCCCCGGCGCGGGTGAACGACGTCGGCCGGCCGCGGTCTCCGACCACAGTGCCGAGCGCGGCGAGCTGTGCCGGCGTCCTGCCCTCGCAGTGGACCGCCTCCGGATAGCCCCGCCGGGCGACCCGGTCGCGGTCGAGTTCGGCGAAGCGGCAAGCGCCTCGTCAGGTTCCCAGGGCACCGTCATGGGTCCCGTTCCGGCGAGGCAACGGATCCCGGTGCGTGGCGGTGCAGGCCCAGCCCGTGGGCGACACCGCGCGCGCCGAGGTGAGCCGATCCGCCGCCTCAGCCGCACCCTCTCGGTCGCGGACCGACCTGCGCGTCGGCCACGCCGACGTCATTCGGGACACCGCCCTCGAGCATCGCGCTGTGGTGAGGGTGCGAGCGCGGGAGAGCGATACGCCTGCACATGCCCAGGACCGATCAGGCCGAGATCACCCAGTGCGGCGAGGACGTTCGCGGCGAGTCCAGGCCGCGCCTCCAGCGCCGCGAGCGCGGACCGGTCGAGGTCGACCCGGAATCCGTCACCGAGCAACCGGACTCGTAGATCGCGCGGGCGGACATCGACGCCGGCCAGCAATACCCGCACTGTGATCTCGGCACGTTCCACCAGGCCGAGCCGGCCGATCGAGACCGGGACGCCTACAGCGATGCGCGACGCCAGACACGGCGTCGCCGGCTTGTCGGCGACGGGCAACGACCACGCGGCGGCAAGCAGCCGGACATCCCGCTTGCCGAGCCCGACATCGGCGAGCGGTTCGACGACGAGCAGCTCACGTGCGGCACGCAGGCCGGGGCGGTGCACCGCCCGACGGTCGTCGGCATGGGTACCGGTGGCCACATGCGCGATGCCCCGCTCGACCGCGAGATCACTGATGGCGGTCAGCACGGTGTGCTTGCAGAAATAGCAGCGGTCTCCGGCATTGGCGCGGTAGCCGGGGACGTCGAGCTCGGCCACAGGGACCTCTGCCAACTCCGCGCCGAGCCCGGCGGCGATCTCCCGCGCGGCAACGAGTTCCATACGGGCCAGGCTCGGCGAGTCGGCGATCGCTGCCAGCACTCGGTCCGCGGGCAGCGCCCGCAGGGCCGCTGCCAGCACGAGCGTGGAGTCGACTCCACCGGAGAATGCGACGGCGACACTCCCGAGAGATCGGAGCCTGGTCAGCAGTCGGTCCGCGATCCCTGCCAGGTCGGCGTCCATCCCGGCACTCCACCCGGACTCGCATGCGCGGGGGTCCATCGGCACCGGGTTCACCGATGGCTCGAGTTGGTACGCCGACACGGCTCACAGCCCCCTGTCCGAGCGTTCCGGCGGGCGGTCGCAGCGATGGCGACGGACGTGGTCATGCCGTCACCAGTCCTTCCGCGGGCGATCTGCCGCGGATGCCGCGTACCGCATTGCGCACGATGCCGACGCCCTGCTCGGTGAACAGCGACTCCGGGTGGAACTGCACGCCCTCGATCGGCAGTTCACGGTGCCTGACACCCATGATCTCGCCCGTGTCGGACCAGGCGGTCGCCACCAGTTCGGCCGGGAGTGTGTCCGCCTCGATCACCAGGGAGTGGTAGCGCGCGACCACCAACGGGGTCGGCAACCCGGCGAAGACACCCTTTCCGTCATGCGTGATCCCTGAGCACTTGCCGTGCATCGGCTCGGCAGCGTGGCGGATCCGGGCGCCGAAGGCCGCACCGATCGCCTGGTGGCCGAGACACACGCCGAAGATCGGGACGTCGTGGCCCAGTCGCCGGACCAGCTCGATGGAGATGCCCGCGTCGGCCGGATCCCCGGGACCGGGCGAGATGATGATCAGCCTCGGGTCGAGGCCGACGACCTGCTCGACGGTCACCTCGTCATTGCGGTGCACGACACAGTCGGCGCCGAGATGTCCCACGTACTGCACGAGGTTGTAGACGAACGAGTCGTAGTTGTCGATGACGCAGATCACGCGGCGGCCCCCTCCACCGTCACGCCCAGGGCCCGTGCACCCGAGCCGAGTTTCGCCAGGCATTCGGCGTACTCGGCGGCCGGCTCGGAGTCGTGCACGATGCCACCGCCGGCCTGCAGGCGGATCTCCCCATCGCACAGGACCGCGCTGCGAATGGTCAGGTACAAGTCTACGTGGGACAGTCCGAACGAGCCGACTGCACCGGAGTACAGCCAGCGCCGACTGGGCTCGAGATCGTCGATGATCTCCATCGCGCGCATCTTCGGCGTGCCCGTCATGGTGCCCGCCGGGAACGTCGCCCGGATGAGCTCGTCGGTTCCCCGGTCGCCACGGGTGTGGCCGCGCACGTCGGAGGTCAGGTGCATGACGTGGGAGTAGCGCTCCACCGCCATGAGCCGGTCGACGGAGACGCTGCCGGGCCGGCACACCCGGCCGAGGTCGTTGCGAGCCAGGTCGACGAGCATCCGGTGCTCGGCCATCTCCTTGACCGACGACCGCAGGTCGTCCTCGGCGAGCTGGTCGGCGTACCTGTCGTGTCCCCGCGGCCGGGTTCCGGCGAGCGGGCGGATCAGCGCCTGGCCGTCGTGCAGCGTCAGGCACGGTTCCGGTGAGGCGCCGACGGCCTCGAACCGCGGCCCGGCGTACCAGAAGTGGTACGGGGACGGGTTGCTCTCGGCCAGTCGCTCGTAGACACGCAGGCCGTCCACAGTGGCCGGTGCCGTCCAGGCGGTGGACAGCACGAGCTGGAAGACATCGCCGTCGAGGATGTGCCGCTTCGCCAGGTCCACCGCGGTGATGTACTGCTCGTAGCTGAAGCCGAACCGTCCGGCGCCCACTGCCACGATGCCGAGCGGTACGACGGCCAGCCCGTTCAGCGTCCTCGCGACCTGTTCGGCCACGGCGCGGGCGGCGGCGGCCGACGGGCCGCGGCCGATCACCTGCCCGTGTCCGTCGGCGAACTGGACCAACGCCTCGGGCAGGAAGAACTCGTACACCGGCAGATCGGTCGCCGGGTGGCGGCTGGGCAACCGCTCGAAGTCGCGCACCGCGTCATAACCCAGCAACCCGAACCAGGATGCCTCGGCAACCGGGGTGTCCGCCGGCATGTCCAGTCCGGCCAGGAACTCGACAGCGTCGGCCAACGGGGCCCGGCCCGCGCCACCCAAATGGGAGAGGACGGCGAGCTCGCCGACGGCCAGCGTCGCGCGGCGACCACCAGGCCCGGCGGTGAGCATGACCCGCCCGGCGGTGCGCAGCGCCGCGGCGGCCGCCACCGGGTTCACCACGGTCCGCAGCGGCAGGACATGGCGGTACAGCCGCGATCCCGCGGACAGTGACGACCCTGGCGAGGTGACCGTGCTGATCGTCATCGCGCCACGCTCACCAGACGCGGCGGCACCCGGAACTGGGTGCGCTCGTGCTCGCCCACGCCTCTGCCCATCGCATAACGGAATGCGGCGAGCTGGATGGCGCGCGGCGGGCAACCCTCGATAAATATGCCGAGATCGCGGCTCTCGTACAGGCAGTTGCCGACGAGGACCACGGCACCTCGCAGCGGCGGCATCTGCACCTGCGGGCCGGAGATGACCGTCATCTCGCCGTCCCACGCGCACAGTTCCTCGGCCAGCGCACGCATGGCGCCGGCCACGAACCGGCTGCACGCGGGGCACGCGTGCTCGGCGTAGACGTGGACACCCGCGCGCGGCGCAACGATCTCGACCGGCGCCTTGACCATGTCGAAGGCCAGCTCGGCCAGTGGCGTGCCGAGCACGTCGATGTCCTGCAGCGACAGCGGACCCATGCCACGCTGATGGGCGTCGCGCAGGTAGGCCACACTGTCCGGGTCGAAGCCGGCCAGGACGCCGACCGCGACGTCGAGGGCGACGGCATTGCGGCTGGCGGCCAGGAAACCCACCGATCGCGCCCGCCCGTCCATCGGGTAGTTGCCCTCGATGACCGTGGTCCCATCGCACACCACCAGGTCCTGCGGGCGCATCAGGTTGAGGTCCACCGTCGACTCGTCGACCCCGGCCATGTGCACGATGCGGGTCGTATAGCCAGGCAGCAGCCCCACCAGATTCTTCATCGCGTTGGAGTAGACGACGCTCGCGTGCGTGCGCAGCTGCGGCACCCCGATGAAGAAGTCGCAGTCCAGGACCAGCTCCGGGACGGCGATCGGCACCCGCAGCGACGTCGCCCCCGGGATACCGGTGATGCGCAATGGCAGGTCGTCCAGGCTGACCACGCGCGCGTACCGGGCGGCCTCATGGTCGCGCAAGATCTCGTAGATGGCGTGAGTGCGCTCCGCGATCACCGGGCGGGCCCCGTACTCGGCGACGACGCGGGCGATGGCAGCCAGCAGGGCCGTATTCACATGGAACCCAGGCCGCGTCTGGAACAGGTTCGGCTTGATCAGCACCTCCGCGCCCGGACGCAGCCCGGCCAGCGGCGCGCCGAGCAGGTCGAGCAGCCGGTGCAGCACACCCGGCACCGCGGCGTCGTCGGTCACGGGCTCGAGGGCGACCGACTGCCGCGCCCTCTCACCCATCGGTCTCCTCCATGGCGATGACCCGCGAGGGAGCCGCCTCGGCACCGGCCACCTTGATCGGCAGGGCGAACAGCTGCACGGCCGGTCGGGTCAACTGGTGCATGTTGGTGATGTACTCCAGCAGCGGGATGCCGGCGGCGAGCAGCGCATGGTGCACAGGGGACCCGGCGTCGCCCGGCCGCTCGGTGAGGCAGTCCAACCCGAACAGGCTGGCGCCGTTGTCGATGGCCCATTCCGCGGCCGACGGAGTGAGGTAGGGCGGGCGCTCCCAGTAGTCGGGCCGGCCCCAGTTGTGCCGCAGGTAGTCGGTGCGGACCAGGAGCCGGTCACCCTCCCGCCACACCGGCCGCAGCGCCGCCTCGAGATCGTCGCCGGTGACCGGCTCCAGCTCGCCCTTGTCGGACAGGTCGGCGACACAGGCCCGACCGATCAGGTTGTCCAGCGGGACCTCATCGATTCCCTCGGCACCCGGGAAGAAGTGGAGGCGGTACTCCATGTGCGTGCCGTTGTGCGGGAACAGGTGCAGATGCGAGAACGTGCGTTTCGTGCCGTTCGGGTCCGTCTCCGGGGTCATCGCCCGTTCGCTGGCGAACTTGGGATACCAGTCGGCGGGATAGGACGGCATGCCGTCGTAGAAACCGTGGGTCAGGTCGACCAGCCGGGCCATCGTGGGTCCTCCTCGGTCAGCAGGTGAAGAGGCAGGTGTTGCGGACATGGGGGTTGTTGACCATCGTGATCACCGTGGTGCCGCCCGGCGGCACCGCTCGCACGCCTCCGCCGGAGAGCCCAGCCGGGGTCATGAAGGCAGCCCACAGCGCGTACCACTCGGAGCGGGCGCCGGTCTCCGGGTCGATCATCGGCTCCAGGTTGGAACGCACCACCTCCTGCACCAGGCAGCCGGTGTTCGCGCTCGCGGTCAGCGCTTCTCGCCAGGTGTGGTCGTCCACCTCGTGTCCGATGAGGACGCCCTGGCCGCCGAAGAGCCCGGCCGGCTTGAACACCAGGTGCTCCCGGCGGCGTACGCACTCGTCGATGAGGTCGGCATCCGGGTCGGCACCGGGCCGGCCCAGCATGCGGCTCCACGGCAGCACGCGGTCGATCACCGCCCGCTCCTCGTCGGAGAACCTCGACGTGTCGTGGGCGAACTCGGAGAGGAGCGCCAACGTGCCCTTGTTGCCGAACATGTTGCTCGGCGTCCACACCACGACGGTGCCGGCTTCATGGGCACGGAAGACGGGCTCCATGAGCGCCTGGCCGTCGGGGTGGGCGAGCATCTCCTCGAGCGCGTAGTAGCGGAGGATCACATCCACCGGCGTCCCGTCCAGGTGCGGCTTGCCGGCCCGGAACCGCAGGTCCCCGATCTCGCCGACCCGGCAGTCGATCCCCTGCTCGGCCAGCAGCTCCGCGATCGCGCGCCGCTGGTGGCCGTACACGGCCATCCCGCCGGGTCCCTCCAGCACCGCGACCACCGGCTCGCCGGCGCCGATGGCCTTGCCCGCGGCCCGCAGTGCCTCGGCGAGGTCCCCGCCCATGTCCAGGTACCGCAGGCCGTTGTCGGCGGCGAACTCGGCGAACGCTGGGTTCCGCAGGTAGGCCCTCGGCAACGTGCCCACCATGTCCAGGCCGCCGAGGGCGCTGCCGATGTTGAACTCGAGCAGCTTGAACGACGAGCCGTCGTAGTACGTGTCGGCCCGGCCGTACAGCGGCGGGGCGCCGTCGCCGAGCAGCCGGCGCATCAGCGCACCGCGCCGGTCGTCGATGCCCAGAGCGACGCGGAACCGGTCGACGTCCGCGTCGAAGCACCGCTGCGGTAGAGACGTGACGAGCTCGTAGATGGTGACGAGGTCACGGCCGAACGCCCGGAACTCCGCCTCGTCGACCATGACCGGGCGGGGCAGCAGCCTCGGCCACGCCGCGCGCTTGGTCTCCGACACCTCGAGGTCCGCCAGCGCGCGGCGCAGCCGGCCGTCCGGACCCGTGCATTCGGCGAGGTAGGCGTCGGTGACGCGATTCCCTCGTGCCGACATGATTGCCTCCCGGAATCGTGTGCAGACTTCAGGCGGGGACGGGTACTTCGGCATCGGCACGCGTCGCGCGGCGGGCCAGGATCACCCGGTACTGCATGATGATCACGATGCCGAAGAGGAGGTAGATCCCGGCCATCCCCTGGGTGCTCAGGACCGCGCTCAGGCTGATGAGCACCGAGTTGACCACCTGGCCGAACCGGATGTGCAAGTAGTACGCGGCCATGTACCTCGGCCGGCCCTGCTCCGGTGCCAGCTCCGTCAGCAGCGCCAGCTGGACCGGCGCGTTCATCAGCTCGCCGATGGTCAGCACCACACAGGCGAGCAGCAGCACCCAGGCGTTGCTGCTGACCGCGAGCACCGCGAAGCCGCCCACGTACAGGGCAATGCCCGCATAGAGCCGGACCCGGTCGGTCAGCTGACGCAGCAACGCGTTGATGAACAGCGCGAGCAGGACGACCAGGAACGTGTTCACCGCCTTGAGCACGCCGAGCATCTGCACGCCGTCGACGTCGCCGAACGGGAACACGTACTGGACGGGGAAGTCGTCGGACAGCCGGATGCCGATGGAGGTGCTCAGCTGCCCTTCGAGGGTCAGCACCAGGGTGGCGACGACGACCAGCCTGCGGAACGTCGAGTCGGCCAGGACCACCCGGTATCCGTCGGCGAACTGGGCCAGCCCGTGGCGCTTGGCGGGCACGGGGTAGGCCGGTGTCGACTCCGGCTTCGTCTCCCGCACCAGCAGGACGGTGACGACGAGGGCGAAGCACATGCCGATGGCGCCCCCGAGGATCACCGCGCCGAAGTGACTGCCGTACAGGAAGCCGCCGAGCAGGGCGCCGGTGCCGAGCGCGAGGTTGATCACCCAGTAGTTGACCGTGTAGACGTACTTGCGGTCCTCGGCCGGGGTCACATCGATGATCGTCGAATCGTTGGCCGGCAGAGCCAGGTTCGTGCCGAACTTCACGACGGCGTAGCTGAAGTACACCGCGAGCGCGCCCCAGTCGGCGAAGTAGGCCACGCTCATCAGCAGCAGGAACACGGAGCCGATGAGGTCCCCGAGGACGAGGACGGGCCGGCGTCCCCACTTGTCCGACAGATGACCGCCGAGCAGCATGCCGAACACGGCGAAGGCGGCGAACAGGAGGATCAACCCGCCCGTGGTAGCGATCCCCACCCGGGACGCGAGGTAGATCGCGATGTAGGTGAGGATCATGGCGTCGATCAGCTTGTGGACGAACGCCAGCCCGATCCTGACCCGGACATTGCGGTGCAGCGCAAGGAACTTCTTCATCAGGCCACGAACTTCGCCGCCGGCGTTCCGGCAGCCACCTCGACCTTGATCAGCTCGCGCACCCGGTCCGCACGGGCGAGGGCCTGTGCGGCGTCGTCCGAGCCGGTGAGGATCACGAAGCCGTGCCGGGTCTTGGAGTTCACGGTCTCCGGGAGCACGTCCCCGACCGAGAACGGGAATTCCAGCGTGTCGACGAAGTCCAGCGCACGCGCCTCGTCCACGCCCGACACCGACCGGAGGATCCCGGGCGAGAAGCTCAGGTACCCGATGTGCCCGACGGACTTCGCGCCGCTCGGCCGGGGCGCCCGTCCGGCGAGGGCGGCGAACATCGCCCGCTTGATGTCGAAGCCCTGCGCTGTCTGGATGAGGTCCGGGATCTTGTCCCCGCCGAGCCGCGCCTGGGACTCCACGATCCGCGGTCCGTCCGCGGTCAGGATGACCTCGGTGTGCGCGGGACCGCACTGGTATCCGGCGGCGTCGAGCAGTTCCACCGCGAGCGCGGCCACCCGGCTGGTCTCCGCCGTGTCCGGCTCGCCGAACAGGTGTCCCTGCTCCACGAAGTGCGGCAGCGGGCCGAGCAGCTTGCGGGTCACGCCGATCACGTGGTGCTCGCCGCGGACCGTCAACGTTTCCACGCTGAACTCCGGACCGCGCAGGTACTCCTCGACGAGCACCGGCCCGGTGTAGCCGTAGCCGGCCAGCCTCTCGCCCCAGGCCGGCAGCTCGGCCGGGTCGGTGAGCAGGTAGGTCCCCCGGCTGGCGGACAGCGTGGTCGGCTTCACGACCACCGGCAACGTGAAGTCCGCCAGCAGTGCCGCCACGTCCTGCCAGTGCTCCGCGGTGGCGAACTGCATCGACGAGATGCCCTTGTCGCGCAGCAGTGTGCGCATGGCGAGCTTGTCGTTGAGCAGTGCGACCGAGCGCGGTGAGTTGACCGCCTTGCCGAGTTCGTCGGCCACCTCGTAGGCGAGCATCATCGACTCCTCGCTACCGACGTGCCAGACATGGTCGGCGCCGCTCTCCCGCACAGCGGCGCGGATGGCGTCGGCATAGGCCGCCCGATCGGTGAAGTCCACCAACCGGAAGCCGTCGGCGAGTGCCTCGACGTCCCGGAGGTACTGGGAAGCCGGCGCGCCATACAGCCGGCGGGCCTCGGCCGGGTCCCAGATGGCGGTGATCCGGAAACCTTCCTTCTGGGCTTTCCTGATGTATGCCTGGTAGGGCATCACCATGACCAAGTTCGGCATCGTGTTCTCCCGCGAAGACGGGGGCTCAGCGCCCGGTGGGTCGAACCTCGCCGACGCGACCATCGGCGAAGCATCGAACGGGCATCCGGTCAGCCCTGATGGGTGCTCACTGCGATCTGCTGGGCCGCGGCCTCGGCGATCCGGCCGGCCAGGTACGGGTCCTCCGCCGTGGCCAGGACGTGGCCGATCCGGTCCTCGTTGACCAGCAGCCGGTTGACCCGCGCACCGGGCTCGATGGACAGCACGGCCTCACGTACCCCGGGCACGGCCGCGGCGATGTCCAGTCCGGTCACGCTGTCCACGACGCCCGGAGGCGCGGTGAGGTACCGGATCGCCGCGCCACGTACCGGAGCGGCGTCGATGGCACCGACGGACTCGCCCAGGTACTGGCGGATCACCAGCTCCATCGTGGAGAGCCCCAGGCTGCGGTCCATCAGCTCGGTGATCTGGTCACCGGCCGGCCGAGGGTTGATCTCGACCAGCTTGGGACCGTCCGCGGTGTACTTCAGCTCGACGTGAGCGATGCCGAGGTCGAAGCCCACCGCCGTGGTCGCGGCCACCGCGGCCCGCTCCAGCTCGCCTCTGATCGGACCCGGCAGCGCCGTCGGGAAGCTGTGCCCGAGTTCGATGAACCGGTTGCCGCCTCCGACCAGCTTGTCGGTCACGCCGAGCACGCTAACCGATCCCGCCTCCGCCAGGACCTCCACGCTGACCTCGAACCCGACCAGGCATTCCTCGACGAGCACCTCCGGATGCCGCGGCTGGCCGCGGCGATTGGTGCGGTCGGACACGATGGTGCGGAAGCTGTCGACCACCTCCGCCACGGTCGTGCACCGCACCACGTGGGTCCCGCTGGTCTCGTCCGTCGGCTTCACCACGCACGGGAGTCCGATCTCCTCGGCCGCCCGCGCGGCCTGTTCGGCGGTGGTCACGGCGCGGAAGGCCGGGATGGGCACGCCGCGTTCCGCCCAGCGCCGCCGTTGGTCGGCCTTGTTGCGAGCGAGCCGGACCGCCTCCGGGTCCGGGCCGGGCAGGCCGAGCTGGCGGGCCACCTCGGCGGCCGGGACCACCTCGTACTCGGCCACTGACAGCAGGCCGTCCAGCGGTGCCCGGGCGTCCACCTCCTTCACCGCGGCCATCAGCGGCGTCAGCTCGTGGGTCTGACAGAACACGAGCTCGTCCACACAGCTGCCCAGCACCTCGGTTCCACCGGGCGTCGCGTGGTAGCGGTCCACCCCGCAGGTGAAGAAGGTGACGTGCAGGCCCAGCCGGCGGGCCGCGCGCAGGGCGTCGAACCCGGATCCGGTCCGGTTCGACTCCACGAAGCCGATGCGTGTCATGGCGAGATGTCCGTTCCGTCAGTCGAAGCTCAGGCCGCCGGAGCGGGCCCGCTTGATCTCGAAGAAGTTCGGGTGGCCGGCCAGCGTGCGGGCAGCGTCGAACAGCTGGACCGCCTCCTCGCCGCGCGGGATCGCGGTGAGCACCGGCCCGAAGAACCCGACGCCGTCGATGTGGATGGCCGGGGTGCCGAGGTCGGCACCGACCGGCGCCAGCGCCTCGTAGTGGCTCTTGCGCAAGGCCTCGTCGTAGTCGGTCCCGTCCGCCGCCTCGGCGAGCGCGGCCGGCAGGTCCAGCTCGGCAAGGGCCTGTGCGATCACCTCGGGGTAGTTCTTGTTGCGCCCGTTGTGGATCCGGGTGCCCAGCTCGGTGTAGAGGTCGGGCAGCACGTCCTCGCCGTGGTGCTGGGCGGCGGCGGCGCAGACCCGGGCCGGACCCCACGCGCGGTCGCAGAAGTCCCGGTACCACTCAGCGATCTCGCGGTCCTCGTTGAGCACGGACACACTCATCAGGCGGAAGCGCAGGTCGATGGTCCGCCGCTGCTCGACCTCGGTGATCCAGCGGGAAGCGATCCAGGCGAACGGACAGGCTGGGTCGAAGTAGAAGTCGACCCTGGGCGTCGCTGACATGGGCGTCACTCCTTGCCGTCGGCGAGGGCGGGGAACAGCGAGTTGAACCAGGCGTATCCGAGCGTCGGGGGGGCGGCGGTCATCCGTCCCTGGGTGAGCAGCTCCTCGGCCAGCTCGCGGGCGGCGGCATGGACCAGCTGGGCCAGGGCCGGTCCGACACTGACCCGCCGTACTCCCGCCGCCCGCAGCTGGGCGACGTCCGGCCGGCCGGGACCGGTGGACGCGCTGAGCGGCAGCGGGGACCGGGGCACCAGCGACGACAGCACGGTGAGGTCCGACAGCGCGGGCACGAACAGGCAGTCCGCACCCGCGTCGGCATACGCCCGCGCCCGGCGCAGCACCTCGTCCTGCCGGGCCTCCGGGTCGCCGATCTGACGCATGTACACGTCGGTCCGGGCGTTGATCACGAAGTCCGGCACCCCGTAGGCGTCCGCCGCGGCCCGCGCGGCCCGGAGGCGCGCGGCGGCGATCTCGGGGGCGTGCAGCCCGGGTTCGTCGGCCGGCGCGTCCTCGACGTTGATGCCGACGGCGCCCGCGCTCAGCACCGCGGTGACGGTGTCGGCCACGTCCTGTTCGGTGGCGCCGTAACCGGCTTCGATGTCGGCGGTCAGCGGGACATCGATGACCGCGGCCATCCGCCCGGTGGCCGCAACCAGTTCGGCACGAGGCAGCTGTTCCCCGTCGCGGCGGCCGAGGCTCCACGCCACCCCCGCGCTGGTGGTGGCGATGGCGGCCGCTCCGGCGTTCGCGATCACCGCCGCGCTGGCGGCGTCCCAGGCGTTGGGCAGCACTAGCGTGCCGTCGGCGTGCAGCGCCCGCAGCCGTCTCGCCTTCTCCCGCAAGATTTCCACGCTCATCTAGGCCTCGCCCGGGCCGTCGACGAGCCGCATCCAGCCGAACTCGTCCGGAGCTTGGCCGTACTGGATGTCCAGCAGTGCCCTCAGCAGCCGCGACGTGACCGGACCGGCCGTGCCGTCTCCTACCGACCATTCCCGCTGCGCCGAGGCCACGTGCCCGACCGGTGCGATGGCCCTCGCGGTACCACAGGCGAACGCCTCGGTCATCCGCCCGTCCCGGCAGCCCTGCTCCCACTCGTCGAGCGTGAGCGGCTCCTCCGAGACCGGGTAACCGAGCCACCGAGCCAGCCGCAGGATCGAGTCCCGGGTGACGCCGGCCAGCAGGGTGCCGCTCAGTGGTGGCGTGCGGAGCCGGGGGCCGTCGGTGGTGGACTCCACGAAGAACAGGTTGGAGCCACCTGCCTCCTCGACGTACCGGCGCTCCCGCGCGTCCAGCCACACGACCTGGTCGCAGTCGTGGGCAGCGGCTTGCTGTTGCGCGATGTAGGAGCCGCCGTAGTTGCCACCGCACTTGACCGCACCTGTACCGCCCGGCGCCGCACGGATGTACTCGGTGGACGCCCACAACCGGATGGGTTTCGGCTCCGCGCCGGACGCAGGCCGCGCGGGACTGCCGATCAGTGCGAACAGGTACTCCTCGGCGGGACGGTTGCCCAGATGCGTCTCCGCGGCGATCATGAACGGCCGCAGGTAGAAGCTGTGTCCCCGAGCGGACGGCACCCAGTTGCCGTCGGCCCGCAGCATCGCCTCCAACGCCGCGAGGAAGCTCTCCTCGGGCAGCCTCGGCATGGCCATCCGGTGCGCCGAGCGGTTGAACCGGCGGGCATGGTCGGTGGGCCGGAACAGGGCTCGCTGGCCGTTGGGGCGCCAGAACGCCTTCAGACCCTCGAAGACCGTTTGGCCGTAGTGGAAGGCCATGGTGGCCGGGTGCAGCGAGAGCGCGGCGAGCCCCGTGACCCTGGCGTCGTGCCAGCCCTGCTCGGCCTGCCACCGCATGGTCACCATGTGGTCGGAGTAGGTGTCGCCGAACCCGGGTGAGGCGAGCAACACCTTCCGCCGCTCGGCGGGGATCGGTTCCGCGCGCTCCCAGGCGAACTCCAGCGCGGCAACATTAGTCATGCGAACTCTCCCCCAGGATGTCGCCGAAGCGCGCGAGCGCCCGGTCGACGAGCGGCCCGGAGATCCCGGTGTAGCCGGACGGATCGAACAGCCCGGGCACGTCGGGGCCGGCCACGCCCGCCGCGTCCAGTGCGACGGCGAGGACGTCGGCGAGGTCGGCGCCGCCCCGCTCGGCCTCAACGGTCGCCTCGCCCAGCATGCGTTTGGCGTTCGCCTTGCCCAGCAACGGAGCCAGTACCGCGTTGACGCGCTCGGAGACGATGGCGCCCCGGGTCAGCCGCAGGTTGGCCGCCATCGCATCGGGTGAGACCCGCAGCGAAGCGGCGAGGCGTGCGGCGTTGGTGGCGGCGCCGGCCGCGATGCGCAGGCACTCCCGCAGCGGCTGCCACTCCGCATGCCAGCCACCCGAGGAGCGCTCGTCCTCCACGACCATGGACTGGAACAGCACGAGCGCGATCGGTGGCAGCTGCCGGGCCGCGGTCGCGACAAGGGTCGAGTACACGGGGTTGTGCTTCTGCGGCATTGCCGAGGACGCCCCGCGGCCCAGCGCCTGCTCCTCGGTGACCTCCCCGGTCTCGGTCCGGGTGAGCACGAGGACGTCGGCGGCCAGCTTGCCGAGCCCGCCGGTGGTGACCAGCAGTGCCGAGGCCACGTCGGCCAGGGGCGTGCGGATCCCGTGCCAGGGAAGGGACGGCTCGGCCAGCCCGAGGCGACGGGCCACCAGCGCGGGCAACCGCAGCGTCGTACCGGCCGGGTCGCCCGTGCCGCGCGCGTATTCGTGGTACGCCGCCAGTGTGCCCGCTGCGCCGCCCATCGAGACCGGCAGCACCGCGCGCGTCCGGCGCACGCGCTCGACAGCGTCGAGCACGAGATGCAGCCAGCCGGCGGCCTTGAGCCCGAAGGTGATCGGTACGGCGTGCTGGGTCAGGGTGCGCCCGGCCATCGGGGTGTCCCGGTACCGAGCAGCGTGTTCGGCGAGGCTCCGGGCGCACGCCAGCAGGTCATGCTCGATCCGGTCCAGCGTCGCCGCGCACAGCAGGGCCAACGCCGTGTCCAGGATGTCCTGGCTGGTGCTGCCGCGATGCACGTACTCGGCGGCGGACGGATCGACCGCCGTGACCGCGGCGGTGAGCTGTTCGACGAACGCGACGACCGGATTCGCGGTCTCCCGCACGCCGGCAGCCATCGCCACCGGGTCGATGCTCGCAGGCACGGCGGCGACCCTGATCGACTCCGCCGCGCCCGCCGGGATCACGCCCAACTCGGCTTGCGCTTCGGCGAGGGCGACCTCGGCGGCGAGCATGGCGGTCAGCACCGCGTCGTCGTCGACGAGATCAGCCGCCCCCGTCGCCGCCCACGCGGGCGCGAGGATGCCGTGGTCAACGGTGGTCATGCGGGCCTCCTGATGTCGTCGAGGCGGTCGCCGTGGTCGGCGAGCACCAGCGGCCCCCGGCACTCCGCGGCGATGCGCAGGCAGGCTCGGGCAATCGCGTCCGCGTCACCGAGGATCACGGAGTTGACGCCGGGACGGATCCCCGCTGCGGTCACCCAGTGCACCGACTCGGTCGGCACGCCGAACACGAAACGCCCTGCGTGCGGGCGATCGCCGATGTCCAGCAGCCGGTACGGACGTCGGGTGACCGCGACACCGCCTACGACGTAGTGACCCCCGCCGCGGATGGGGATGCGGTAGGGCCGGCACTGGCCGCGGGCCATCAACGTCCGCAGCAGCGGGTCGGTCGTCCGACGCAGGTCGGTCTCCGGGAGGTGCGCCTCGATCAGCGTGGCCGCCCGCACGATGAGGTCTGGGCAGGCTCCCGACTGCGCGACGAACCGTCCGTCCGAGCATCCGACCCGTAGGTCCGGGCCGAGTACCTCGAGCACCCCGGCATCCATGAGGGCGCCGAACTGCTCGATGCGTTCGGCGGGCGGTCCGATCGACAGGTAGGCGTTCAGCGGCATGTACCAGCGCTGCAGGTCGTCCCGGTAGGAGTCGCCGGACAGGCCACTGTGGTCGACGAGCAACCGGATCTCGTTGCGCAGGTCGCGCAGGACGTCCAGGGCGGCCTTGAGCGGCCCGGTCACGTTCCCCTTGCCGGCCTCTCGGACCTCCGTGGCCACATGGGCCCGTAGCCAGCGACGGAACCGTTCGGTCGAGGCGAGGTCGTCGTCGGTGTAGGGCGCCGCGACCTTCCGCCAGTCCCAGCCCTGGTCGGCGCGTATGTCGAAGGCGGCGAGCACGTTGCGCTGGGCGTCGCTCTCCTCGATGGCCAGCGGGTCACCGGAGAGCGGCCCCTCGGCGGGGCCCGCCATGGCGAACGCGGCGGTGAACTCCTCGGCGTCGCAGGTGCATCGCCGCTCGCGTATCAGGGTCGCGTAGTACACCGTGCGGACTTCCTGGTCGATCAGCGGCCAGATGTCCCGGCGGAAATCCGCGGGTGCCCCCGCGTCGGCGCGGGCCCGCAGCCGTCCGATCACCTGCGGGGTCAGGTACAGCGGCTGGTGCCGGCCGAACGGCCCCTTCTGGTTCTTGGCGCGGGCCTGGTACGGCACCCCACGACGAGATCCCGCGACCAGGTGGGGTTCCCGCCCGGACGGGAGGTAGCTCAGGATGCCTTCGGCATCGCGCACGAACCTGCCGCCACGGCCGATGGTGAACAGCGCCATGTAGTCGAAGAAGTTGAGGCCCATGCCGCGCAGGATCACCGTCTCGTCCGCCGGTATGGCGTCCAGTGACACGTCGGCCGGGTTGGACGGTGGGACGTATCGCAGGCCGTGCCGATCGGCGAACTCGCTCAGGGCCGCGTGGGATTCAGCGAGCTGATGCGGCATGTGGCCGAGCGCGAGCACGACGGCCTGCAGGTCGCCGATGGACTTCCCGTTGTCCAGTACGACTTCTTGCCGGCCGTCCGGTGTGTCACGGACGTCGACCGCGGTCGCCCGGTGCACCGTGAAGCTGACCGACGCTGGAGCGGTCCACATGATGCGACGAAGCGTCCACTGCAGATAGCTCCCGTAGAACGCCCGGGATGGATAGTCGTCCGGCCCCAGCGTCGCGGCTTCGGCTCGGATGGCGTCCGGGACGTCCGGGCTGCCGAGCAAGGCGATCGAGCGGGCCCACTCGTAGAGGCTCGGCCCGCTCACCACCGGGCCGTCGCATTCGACGGTCTCGTCGGTGAACATGGTCACCTGGCAGGCAACCGTGTTCATCAACAACACGCGGTCCTGCGTGCTCCGCCACACCTGGCCGCCCTCGGACACGTGCGGGTCGACGAGGTGCATGACGATCTCCTGCCCTGGCGGCAGAAGCGACTCGGCATTCGCGCACAGGCGTTCCGCGACCGATAAGCCGCGGGGGCCGAGCCCGATGATGGCAAGCTGCAACTTCTCACCGAACACTGGAGCCTCGACTGTCGTTGGAGGTGTCCGACTGGCGGATCGGTCAGCCCTGGCCGCACGTCGGGATCACGTCGGCGAGCACTCTCGGACAGATGTCCCGCCGCCCATGTGACGGCCGAGACCGGCCGCCGCAGGAGCGAGCCGGCCCATCAAGCCGGCGAACTGTTCCGGGCTGAGCGCCTGATTGCCGTCGCACAACGCCTGCTGCGGCTCGACATGGACATCGATCAGCAGCGCGTCCGCCCCCGCCCCGATCGCGGCCAGGGACAGCGGTTCCACCAGTTCCGGCCGGCCACCGGAATGGCTGGGATCCACCATGACCGGCAGGTGGGTGCGCTGCTTCCACAGCGCGACCGCGGTGAGGTCCAGCGTGAAGCGCGCCGACGGCTCGAACGTGCGGATGCCCCGCTCGCACAGCACCACCTGGTCATTGCCTTCGAGCAGCAGGTACTCGCCCGCGGCAAGGGTCTCCTCCACGGTGCAACCGAAGCCGCGCTTGAGCACGACCGGGAGACCGCTCTGGCCCACCGCGGTCAGCAGCGCGAAGTTCTGCATGTTCCGGGCCCCGATCTGGAACCCGTCGACCACCTCGGCCAGCCGCTTGACGTGCTCCGGTTCGATCACCTCGGTGACGAAAGGAAGGCCGGTCCGCTCCCTGGCCTCGACCAGCAGGTCGAGGCCGTCCCACTGGAGACCCTGGAAGGAATGCGGCGAGGTCCGCGGTTTGAACACGCCGCCTCGCAGGCCGACGGCTCCGTGCTTAGCGACGACGGCCGCGGTGGCCATCATCTGTTCCGGCGTCTCCACCGCGCACGGTCCCGCGAGCACCGCGACGGAGCCGTCGCCGATCGTGGTCGGCCCCAAGGAGACCGCCGTCCCGGTCGGGCGCAGTTCCCTGCGCCCCAGCCAGGCATCACTGCCCCTCGGCACCTGGCGGGTCGGCGCCGGCAGGTCAGACCCCGCTTCCTGGATGGCGTCCACATCGGACACCGGAAGGACGAAACTGGTGCCGAGGCGGTACATCTGGGTAGGTGCGCCGGCGGATTCCAGGTGCCGTATCCACCCGTCGACCCCGGCGCGGGTCACGGTCTCGTCGAAGACGAGCAGCAGATCTTGGTTTGCCACGGTGCGTTGGCTCCCGACCGGCTCACACGAGCGCATCGATGATGGCGAGGCTCTTGCCTCGGCGGTCGCGGACGTACGCGACCAGGTCCTGGTACTTCTCGCGTAGGTGGCGCTTGAGCGACTTGCCGGTGACGCCGAGCGGGAAATCCCCGTCCCCGCTCGCGACCTCCACCATGGCCAGCTCCGGCTTCCCGGTCGCGCGCAACGCTTCGTTGGCGGCGAAGAGCACCTTCTCCGGGTCGATGTCCTTCCCGGTCACCACGGCGAGGGCCACCTTCTCGTCCCGGTAGCCACCGGCGACGACCGTGCAGTCCTCGACGCCGGCGACCTCGTTGAGGACCACTTCCTCCATCTGCACCGAGTAGCCCGGCCCCTGGGCTGTGTGCACCACGTCGACCGCGCGGTCGACCTGGTAAAAGTGGCCGTCCTCGTCGCGGTAGGCGATGTCGCCCGTCAGCCAGTAGCCGGCGAGGATGCTCCGGTAGTAGGTGTCCTGGCTACCCCAGTACCCCACGGTCATCGACGGTGGCTTCGCACCGAGGTACCCGTACTCGTACGGCGCGGCGAGCGTGCCGTTCTCCCGGAGGATGGCGACCTCGGCGAAGCCGACCGAGCGGCCGACGCAGCGGTCGTTGCGCTCGGTCGTCAGGGTGCGCGGCTGCATCAGGACACCCCAACCCAGCTCGGTGGTGCCGAGCCGGTCGAGGAAGGCAGCCGGCGGGAGATGCGCCGAGCGGCGCGCGAGCACGTTCTTCAGGTGCCGCTCGTGCACCGCATCCCCCATCGAGACCCAAATGTTCACCGAGTCGAGGGCGCCGGCGGGAGTCTCCAGAGCGGCCAGCTCGGGGTAGGCATGGCCGAAGGCCATCACCATGGTCGGCTTGTGCTCCGGAATGGCTGCCGCCAGTTCCTCGCCGGCGACGTCGCGCCATGCCAGCAGCGGCTGACCGGCGAGCACGGCGTAGGAGGTGAAGGAGATGGTGCCCTGGTGCGACTGCGGGAGCGCGGTCATGATCAGGGCGCCGGGTTCCTCCTTGTAGTCGACGGCACGGAACTTCGGGCCCTCCAGAATGGTGCGGTGCGTGTGGATGACCGGCTTGGGCAGGCCCGTCGTGCCCGACGAGTGCATCATCCCCACCGGATCGTCGGGGTGATGCCGAAACCGTGCCTCGTCCGGCAGCCGTGCCGAAGCCGGGCTCGGCATGTCCTCGATGGTCGTGATCCACCGCAACGACAGCTTGCCGAGATCGGGAGCGATCCGGTCCAGCCGTTCCTGGTCGGTGTACAGGCCGATCGCGCCGGTCCGTTCGCACAGCGCCACCGCGCTCTCCCGCGGCGCCTTCCAGTTGATGAGCACGGCGATGGCGCCCAGCTGGGCGATGGCCGAGTAATGCACGAAATATGCGATGGAGTCGGGTAGGAAGACCGCGACCCGATCCCTGGGCCGTACTCCCTGCGCGTGGTACCACACTGACCAACTCTGGACGAGATGGTCGAGGTCGCGGAGGCTGAAGCAGGTCCGCGTCGCGCCATCGGTGTAGGGCACCGGAGTCAGTGACTGGATGAACGGCTCGTCCGGGTACGGGTTGATGGCCAACATCGAGGGAAGCAGGTTGCCACCGCCGATGCCGGAGTCCGCGGCCACCTCGGCCCGCAATTCCGGGGTCAGGACGGTCTTGTGTGTGAACTGCATGTCATCACTTTCTGGTGCGAGGCGGCAACGGCCACCGCGAGGAATGGAATTCGCGACAGGAATGCGTGTCCGGGTGCACACCCGACCGTCAGGCGGAACTGTCATCCACCGGATTCAGCAGAGTCGGTAGGTGTGCGACCCGTCGTGGCGGGAGATGAATCCTCTGTCGGATCTGGCGATTGCGTGCAGGCCGCGGGACCCTCCCGACAGCAACGGCGACCTCGCGACCACCACGGTGACGGAACCATCGAAGGGCAACCTCAGCCGTGGGCTGTCGCCCACCGTCTCGTCACGGGTGTGGTGGTCGTGGCAGCAGATTCCACGTGGTCTCCTCGGAATATCGGTACCGGTTCGATGGGCACCGCCGACTGCCACGCAGGTGACACTCCGACTCCACCGCCCGACCGGCTATGCAGCAGAGCCTGCCTGCCACGGCCATCGACGCTGCCTTGATCGCGCATCCGCCATGCATCAGCCCTGTGCTGCAAAATCCCCGGTCCGACTGCATCAACCGCTGGGCTCCAGCCCCTCACAGCCGACACCGGGCGACTGTGCGAGTGCGTTCCGCGTGCGGCTGCGGAGGTCCAGCCCCTCGCCACCTTGATACGGGCGTGCTCCCGAAGCAGGTCGTGCAACTGGTAATGGCCCGCCATCCGTTGCATGACCATGTGGACGTCGAAAAGTTCCTCCAGCAGCCGATCCGCCTCTGACACGGAAATGTCCATCAAGCTGGCGGCCGTGCTGGCGTCGAACTCCTCGCCGGGTCGGGTGGCACAGCCGAGCCTGCAGAACAGCCGGCGCTGTTCGGCCGACAGGCTCCGGTACGACACCTCGAAAGGAACAGCCACGCTGCGGTCGCCGAGGGACAGTTCGGCAAGCCGACGGCGCTCGTCGCGCAGGCGGAGAATCAGGTGGTTGAGCGACCAGGCCGGACGGCTGTGGAAGCGCGACGCGGCAATGCTTATGGCCAACGGCAGGTATCCGCACAGGGCGACGATCTCGGCGACCGTGTCCGGGTGGTCCTCGGTGCGGTCGACACCGGCGATCTTGGTGAACAGCGTGACCGCGTCCGCGGTGGAGAACACGTCGAGCGAACGGGACGTCACCCCCTCGAGGCCGGCGAGTCGCCGCTGGCTCGTGATGATCACGTGCGCCTTTCCCGTGCCGGGCAGAAGCGGGCGGATCTGCTTGGCGTCAAGGGCGTTGTCCAGCACCAGCAGGATCCGGCGCTCCGCGAGCTCAGCACGCCAGCGCGCGGCCCGTTGCCTGCTGTCCCGGGGTATCTGCGCCGGCGAGAGCCCGAAGTCCAGCAGCAGCCGTTCCAGTGCGGCGTCGGGCTCCAGCGGAGCCCGCCCGTACGTATGCCCGTCGAGATCGATGAAGAGCTGCCCCTCGGGATACCGGTGCGCCAGTTGATGGGCGAGCCGAACGGCCAGCGTGGTCTTGCCGACACCGGCCATGCCGTCAAGAGCGACGATGCCGAGTGTGGTCCCGCCGGCCGAACGGGACGTGTTCATCAGAGACTGCAACTCGGCCACGCGGCCGCTGAAATGCGCCGTGTCGTAGGGAAGGAAGAAGCGGTTGGTGGCCGCACCGGCGAAGTGTGTCGGCGTGACGACCTGATGACTGTCGCGTCCCGGAACCGCGCTGGCGAGCCGGGGTCTTTGTTCCGGCCGCGGGAGATCATCTCGCAGAATCCGCTCGTAGAGCTCGCGCAAACCGACGCTGGGGTCAACGCCGATCTCGTCTCTCAGCAGCCGTCTGCCCTCCTCGTACACGTTCAGCGCGTCCGCCTTGCGCCCGCTGCGGTACAAAGAAAGGATCAACAGCCTGCGGATTTCCTCCCGCAGCGGGTTCTGGGACACCAGCTCTCGAAGCCGGGGCACCAGCGCCGCGGCGTCTCCCCCATCCAGACGCAACCCCAAAAGCTGTTCGGCCGCGGCCAGGCGCTTCTCCTCGAGCGTCGCGGCGACGATGTCGAGGACGTGGCTGTTCAGACCAGAGAGTGCGGGCCCTTCCCAGAGGGCAAGGGCTTCCTCGAGAAGTTCTACGGCCGCCGTCGTACGGCCACCGGTCGCGGCCGCAGAGGCGCGGGCGATCATCATGGTGAACCGGTGGACGTCGACGTCCTGGGGCTCGACCTGTATGCGATATCCGGGGCCGTCCTTGACGACGATGTGCTTCGCCGACGCAAGGCTTCGTCTGAGCGCGGCAACGGCGTTGTGGAGCTGCCTGTTCGCAGTCGCCGGCGGCTCGCCATCCCACATGGCTTCGAGGAGCCGGCTGGCGCTGACCACCCTGTTCGCGTCGAGCAGCAGCATGACCATGAGCCTCTGCTGTCGTAGCCCGCCGAGGTCAACCCGTTCCCCATCCAGCTGGACTTTGAGTGTGCCGAGCAACTGGAAGTACACTGATCCTCCTTCGAATGCGGGCACCACTTCGCACAGGCGTATTCGTTTGCCGAGCCGGACCTGATCAGTTCCGGTGACCGTCCCGACGGGGCAGCCTCAACGATCAGATCCGCAGACGACCCATTCACCCGGGCCCGGGACCGCGTGATCCGGCCGTCAGTCGACTCTGCGGGGAGATGCGGCTCGCCCTTGTGAGCGAGCTCGGCGTCGCCACCACGTGGGGACGGCGAGACACCGCACGAGCGTCGTCGTCGATCAGCAAGCGTCACGGGTTCCTTGCTCGTGTGCTGTCGTTACACCGGAGATGAGCCCGAGGGAGCCGGTGCTGATACGCGGCACCGACATGGCGAACCGCGCAGGTCGCGACTCGTAACGCGGTGTAACTGTCGCGTGATGCTCTGTGGTGTGCTGATTACGCCGTGAGCAGGGCAGCCCTGTCGATCTCGTCGCCGGCCGGCGCCCGGGGGTGTGCACGGCGGTGGGCTACGGACGGGGCAACCTTTGAAGCGCCGCCTGGCTCACGGCGCTGAGGGCCCTCGACGACCTCGGGTGGAGCGGCGGACCCGACGAGACCCTGGACCTGGTCGCCGCGGGGCACGACCGCTTCCACCACCACAGGTCCCACGGCACAAGCCGTGGCGTGGACCAACGAACGATGAAGACGTGTCTCCGACCGGACACCGCCGATTGCAGCCAGGCGGGGGTGGGCAGTTCGGACCGCGACAACCGAAGCCGGAGCAGTTCGGGGCCTGACCCGGTGTCCACCGGGTCAGGCTCCGAACGAGCGATGCTCATGATGAGGCGGTGACCATGTCCGCCGAGGAGGCGCTGGCTGCCGCCGCTGCGCTGGGCGCGTACAGCGCGGTCGACCCGTTGCCCTCGCCGGGCTGGGTGAGCTGGACGCGGCTGATCGAGGATCCGGCCGTCCTCGATCAGCGCGTCACCGAGGTCGAGCGGATGCTCGCAGCCGGGCCCGCGTCGCCGTCGGTCGACCCACGTGTGGCCCCCTCGATCGTCCACCTCGGGCTGATGGCCCGGCTGCTGTCGCCGATCCTTGGAGCCGCCCTGGTCGCCTGGGTCCTGCCGACCTGTCCGCCCGGCCGGGTGCACCTGCGGCTGGCCGGCAGCAATCCGCTTGCGCTGGCACTGACCGGCCCCGAGGCGGTCGCGGCGCCCGATCCGGACGCCGTCGCCGACGCACTCGCCGCGCACTGGCTCAGCCCGGCCGTGGGACCCCTGACGGATGCGGTGTGCGAGCGCTTCGGCCTCTCCCGGCACGTCCTGACCGGCAACACTGCCTCTGCGGCCGCCGGGGCGCTACGGGTGGCCGGCACGGCACGGCCCGAGCTCGCCGGGCGAGGTTACGGACTCGCGCCGCCTGTCAAAAACGGACCGGCGCTCTCCGGCTATGGAGCAAAGTCGGTTCGGGAAGCAATCGAGTCAACAATGACGAACCTGCCCGCGCAGCTCAGGAGATCAATCACCTGGGACCGCGGCAAGGAGATGGCGCAACATGCCACGTTGAAGATTGATACCGGTATTCAGGTGTTCTTCGCCGATCCGCACAGCCCTTGGCAACGCGGCACGAACGAGAACACGAACGGCCTCTTGCGGCAGTACTTCCCGAAGGGAACCGAGTTGACCCGCTGGAGTCGAGCGGACCTGGACGCCGTCGCGGCCACCCTCAACAGTCGACCCCGGAAAGCCCTCGGGTGGAGGACACCAGCCGAGGCCCTCGAGCAGCACCTACGATCACTTCAATAGGGTGGTGTTGCGAGGACCGGTTGAGTCCGGTTTGCGATCCGCGGTCTGAGTGCACGATGCAGCCGGCGACCTCGGCGCCGTCGGCGGCCCGCCGGGCGACGGCGTTGTCGATCGCGGTGACGGCCAACCGGGACTTCATCCGATCCCCGATGGAGTAGCCGACGATCCGGTTGGAGTGCACGTCCTTGACCGCGCACAGGTAGAGCTTGCCCTCGGCAGTGCGGTGCTCGGTGATGTCGGTCAACCACAGCTGATTGGGTGCTGACGCGGCGAACACCCGGTTGACCCGGTCGTCGTGCACGGGAGGTCCAGGCCGACCGCCCTTGCCTCGGCGGGGCTTGCCGAACGCGCTCCACCACCGGTTGGCCGCGCAGATCGCCCAGGCGGTGCGCGCTGCCATCGGCTGCCCGCTCGCGCTGGCCTCGTCGACGAGGAATCGGTAGCCAAATTCGGGGTCCTCACGATGGGCGTCGAACAGCGCGTTGGCTCGATAGGCGCGGACCAGTTCGCTGCTCGTGATTGGGGCGGCCAGCCACCGGTAGTAGGGCTGGCGGGCGAGCTTGAGAACCCGGCACGTCACCGCGACGGGGACGCCGTCGGCGGCGAGCTCACGGACGAGCGGGTAGATCATTTTCCCGGCAGGTTCGCCTGCGACAGGTAGGCCGCAGCCCGGCGCAGGACTTCGTTCTCCTGCTCCAGTAGCCGGATTCGCTTGCGGGCCTCGCGTAGGTCGGCGTTCTCGGCCGCGGTGGATCCGGGCTTGACGCCGTCTTCGACATCGGCGGCCTTCATCCAGTTCGTCAGGCACGACTCGCTGATCCCGAAGTCGGCCGCGATCTGCTTCAGGTGCTGGCCCGGCTCACGGTTGCGGGCCACGTTCACGACGTCGTCGCGGAACTCCTTGGGGTAGGGCTTGGGCACGGTGAACATCCTTCCAGCGGCGCCTGTCGGCACCACAGATCAGATGTCACCTCCCCGTGCAGCAGTCCCGTAGGCCCGGAGCCGGGCTGGACATAGAGGACCACCCCGGGTCTCGGAATACGTTGTAATGGGTTACTGGAGGCTCGTGTGCAGCACTCGGCGGCACGGCTGAACGACGACGAGGCCAGCGTGGAGGTCCTTCTGGCCTGACGGGACGGTTGGCCGTGGGGGACTTGAGCACCGGCCGGACGTCACACGCGTCTCTCGCTCCTGGCCTTGATCCCCTCGGCTTCGGCGGTCAGGTAGCGATCGGTGAGGCGGCGGTAGAACCGTCCCATCACCGCGCCCACGGGCCCGGCCTGCTCCACCGCCAGTGTCACGCGCGTGCCCCCGGTGCCGAGTTCCTCGAGCAGGTGCCGAGCGGTGGTGCGGACGCCCGGGCCGGTGGCCATCCAGGTGAACGAGCGGCTCGGCTCGAGCTCGGTCACCACGTACTCGGTCGGAGGAATCCGGGGCTGCTCCACCCGGACCCGGGACCCGACGGCGAGCGGCCCGTCGTCGAGGCGTCCCACCGAGGTCACCGTCGGCGCCCACTCCGGCCACCGCTCGACCTCGCGCAGCACCTCCCAAACCCGCTGGATCGGGGCCTCGACGTCGATCCTGGTGCTCTGCTCCACCAGGCCATCCTGCTCCTGGTCGCTACTGGAGATGCACCAAGATCATGTGCCACACAGACCCGTGAATGGGTGAGCTGCAGGCGCGCGTCAGCGCGGGGCGGGCGCAGCCCGCCCTCCAGTTCTTCTGCAGTTGGGTCAGGCAGCCGGGTCGAGGACGACGGTGTGGCCAAGTCGTTCGAGCTGGGCGACCAGCCGGCGGGTGTGGGCCTCGTCGTTACGGCGGGCCAGCCAGTCCGCGCCCAGGTCGGCATAGGGCTCGTCCCGCTGCAACATGTAGTAGGCCGAGACCAGGATGGAGTGCGCGACCGCGACCTGGGCGCGGCCCATGCCGCGGCGAGCGGTGAGCCGGGCGTGCTGGGCGGCCAGGTAGTTGGCGCCGTGCATCCGCCCCACCGAGCCGGCCGCCTCGACCAGCATCGCGGTCAGCCACTTGTTGCCGTGCCGGGCACCGACCGGAGTGCGCTTGCCGGCCGACTCGTGCACCCCGGGTGCCACGCCGGCCCAGGCGGCCAGATGTGCGGCGGAAGGAAAGCGGGACATGTCCCCGCCGGTCTCGGCGAGGATCACCTGCGCGACCTTCTCCCCGACCCCGGGGATCGTCTGCAGCAGCTCCAGCTGGTGCTGCCACGGCCGGCAGGCGGTGGCGATGACCTCGTCCAGCTCGGCCAGCGCGGCCTCAACCAGCTCCAACCGATGCAGGATCGCCCGGGCCAGCCGGGCGTGGTGGGCGTCGAAGGAGCCGATCAGCGCCTCGGTCAACTGCGGGATCTTGGCGCGCATCCTGCCCTTGGCCAAATCGGCCAGCACCCGCGGATCGCGCTCTCCGTCGATCATCGCGGTGAGCATCGCCCGCGCGGAGACCGTCGTCAGGCTGGAGGCCACCGCCGAGAGCTTGATGCTGGCGTCCGTGCGCCACGAGGCGCTGATGTTCGAGTGGAGGTGAGAGACCGCCACCGCTGACCCTGTCGTGGCAGGGCGGTGTAGCTGAGGGCAGCCCGCCCCGGAAGGTGCCGGGTGCGGGTGGGAGCCAGGGCGGAGGCAAAGTCGTAGAGCGCGCGGCTGACCTGTGGGTTTAGGGCGGACACGGGTCTTGTGGTGATCTGAGGTTGTCTACGCCATCGATCGCCAGCGAGAGGGCCCGTGCCCGCGACCTCATCTTCCCCGACTGCCCTGCTCGATGCCGCCACCGCCGCCGAGGTGCCGGCCCGGCCGCTGTCGGCGGCCG
>NZ_NVPT01000066.1 GCF_002802985.1 Geodermatophilus chilensis
GCTGCTGGCCGCGCAGTCCCGCGGGCACCGGCCGTTCGAGCGGGTGATCACCGGCCTGCTGCTGGTCATCGGGCTGGGCTTCGGCTACACGCTGGTCGGTCCCGGCCGCGCGGTCGGCCGTGTCGGGACGCCGGGCGAAGTCCTCGAACGTGCGGCGCGTGCCCGGCGGCAGCAGGTCGGCGACCTCGGCCTTCGCCACGGGCTCCAGCCGGGCGCTGCAGGCGGTGCAGCGGGTCAGCGGGGCCAGCCGCGGTGCGAACCGGTCGAGGACGTCGACCAGCTGGTCGTCGGGCCGGCTGCCCCGCACCAGCGCGCCGCGCACGCCCCGGCGCATGAGCAGGCCGCGGTCCTGGGTGAGCAGCACGCGGTCCTCGGCGGCGGAGCGTGCGGCGAGGTCGGCGTCCTCGGCGTCGTTGGACCAGGCGGCGTCCAGGCCGAGCAGCCGCAGCCGGCGGGCCAGCGTGCCGAGGCCGACGTCGAGCAGGAAGCCGCCGGGCGGCACCGGCTGCGGCCGGGGGACGACGGCCACGTCCACCACGCTGCCCGGTCCCGGCCGCGCGGTCGGCCGTGTCGGGACGCCGTCCAGCCGCAGCTCGCCGACCTCGGTCAGCGGCACCCCCGCGGCCTGGACGACGTGCCCGACCGTGGCGTCCGGGTCGTGCCCCAGCCGCCGCTCCCGCGCCGCCCGGTCCCGCGGGCGCAGCAGGAAGGCCAGCTCCGGCACGACCCGGACGACGACGCCCCCCGGGTCGCCTTCCGCGCGCGGGAGGCGACCCGGGGGCGCGTCGGCTGTCATCAGGCGACGACGCGGAGCGTCTCCAGCGACGGGTCGGCGGCGTCCGGGACCAGCATCCCCGCCTGCACCCTGGAGTGGTCCATGGGCACGCCCTACCCGATCGCCCAGGCCAAATCCTTGAAGTCTCAAACAAACGCCTGCACACTGGACGGCGCCGTCCCCCCACCGAGGAGTCAGCCGTGCCTGTCCAGCGCCTCAACCACGCCGTCCTCTACGTCCGGGACGTGGAGCGCAGCCTCGCCTTCTACCGCGACGTGCTCGGGTTCCGGGTGAAGACCGAGATCCCCGGTGCCGCGGTGTTCCTGCAGGCCGAGGGATCGACCAACGACCACGACCTGGGGCTGTTCCAGGTCGGCGCCGGCGCCGGGGCGTCCGAGGCCGGCCGCCGCACGGTCGGCCTCTACCACCTGGCCTGGGAGGTTGACACGCTCGCCGAGCTCACCCGCGTCCGCGACGCGCTGCTGCAGGCCGGCGCGCTGGTCGGGGCCTCCGACCACGTGACCACCAAGGCCCTCTACGCCCAGGACCCCGACGGGCTGGAGTTCGAGGTCTCGTGGCTGGTCCCGGCCGCGCTGATCACCCCGGAGCTCACCGAGGGCGCGCCGATGACCGCCCCGCTGGACCTCGACCGCGAGATCGCCCGCTACGGGGCCGGCACCCGGGGCGGCGTGGGGGTCTCCGTCCCCGCGTGATCGTCCGACGCACGACGAGCTGATCCGGGGCCGGCTCGCCGACGACCCCACGCCGGACCCCAGCAGCCGCAGGTGACCGCCGCCCCTGATCGCCGCTCGCGCGCGGGAGGCGATCAGGGGTTGACGTCGACCGACTCTGACATCTGAGATGTCAGCCGTGGCCCTGGCTCCCGTCCCCCGCGTCCTGCTGCGGGACGTCGCGCTCGAGCGCATCCGTGCGGCGATCGTCTCCGGGGACCTCCAACCCGGCGCGGTGGTGAAGGACGCCGAGCTGGCCGCGCGTCTCGGGCTGTCGGTCGCCCCCGTGCGCGCCGCGCTGGCCCGGCTGGCCGACGAGGGGCTGGTCGAGGCCAAGCCGCAGAGCCACACCCGGGTGACGCCGCTGCGGGTGCGCGACGTCCGCGACGCCGCCGTCGTCGTCCGGGCGATGCACGAGCTCGCCACGCGGGAGGCCGTGCCCGCGGTGACCCCGGACGACGTCGCCGCCATGCGCGCGGCCAACGAGCGGTTCGCCGCCGCGGTGCGGGCCGGGGACGTCGACGCCGCCCTCGCCGCCGACGACGACCTGCACGGCGTGCTGCTCGCCCGCTGTGGCAACGCCGCGCTCACCGCGACCGTCGAGCGCCTCACCCCCGCCGTCCGCCGGCTGGAGCGCCGGCGCTTCGCCGCGGCGCACGGCGCGGAGTCCGTCGAGCTGCACGACCGCCTGATCGCCGCCTGCGCGCGCTCCGACGTCGACGCCGCCGTCGTCACCACGACCGAGATCTGGACGGCGCTGCTGTCCGAGCTGGAGGAGACCCCTGATGGCACTGTCTGACCACCCCCGGTACCCGCTGCTGTTCGGGCCCTCCCCAGTGCACCGGCTCGACCGGCTCACCGAGCACCTCGGCGGCGCGGCCGTCTGGGCCAAGCGCGAGGACGTGAACTCCGGCATCGCCTTCGGCGGCAACAAGACCCGCAAGCTGGAGTACCTCGTCGCCGACGCCCTCGCGCAGGGCTGCGACACGCTCGTCTCGATCGGCGGCGTGCAGAGCAACCACACCCGCCAGGTGGCGGCGGTGGCCGCCCGGGTCGGGCTGCGGTGCGTGCTCGTGCAGGAGAGCTGGGTGGACTGGCCCGACGCCGTCTACGACAAGGTCGGCAACATCCTGATCAGCCGGCTGGCCGGGGCCGACGTCCGGCTGGTGAAGGCCGGGTTCGGCATCGGGTTCAAGGAGAGCTGGGAGGCCGCGCTCGCCGAGATCGAGGCGCGCGGCGGCAAGCCCTACGCCATCCCGGCCGGGGCGAGCGACCACCCGCTGGGTGGGCTCGGTTTCGCCGGCTGGGCGGAGGAGGTCGCCGCCCAGGAGGCCGAGCTGGGCGTCTTCTTCGACACCGTCGTCGTCTGCTCGGTCACCGGCTCGACGCAGGCGGGCATGGTCGCCGGCTTCGCGAAGCTGGAGGAGGACGGCGCCCGCCCGCGGCGGGTCCTCGGCGTCGACGCGAGCGCCCGGCCCGCCGAGACCCGCGACCAGGTGCTGCGGATCGCCCAGCGCACCGGGCGGCTGATCGGCCTGCGCCGCGAGCTCACCCTCGACGACGTGGAGCTCGACGAGCGATACCACGCGGGGGTCTACGGCATCCCAGACGCCGCCACGATCCGCGCCATGGAGACCGCCGCCCGCACCGAGGGCATGGTCACCGACCCGGTGTACGAGGGGAAGTCGATGGCCGCGACCATCGACCTCATCGGCCGCCGCGAGATCGACCCGTCGTCCACCGTGCTCTACGCCCACCTCGGCGGGCAGCCCGCGCTCAACGGCTACAGCGCGCTGTTCTCCTGAGCGGCTCCGGGCCCGGATCGCCTTCCGCGCGCGAGGGGCGATCCGGGCTCAGAGGGAAGCGGCGAGCTCCCGGCCCTCCAGGGCCGCGCGCAGGTCGGCCCGCCACGGCGCGAGCCCGGTCCCCGCGAGGACGACGTCCCGCACGAAGGCGTGCCAGACGGGGGCCCGGCGCACCATGCTGTGCCCGCCGGTGATCGTGAACCGGGCGATCCGCGCGCCGGCCCGCTCCGCACGGACGGCGAAGTCCGCGGACAGCGCCGCCGGTACCCAGCGGTCGCCGCGGCCGTGCAGCATCGCGACGGTCTGCCCGCGCAGGTGCTCGACCGGCTCACCCGGCGGGGTCCACGGCGCCAGCGCGCAGACCGCCCGCACCGAGGCGTCGTCCCCGGCGCGCAGCACCGCCCGGCCGCCCATCGAGTGCCCGACCAGCACCACCGGGACGTCGTCCCCGTGTCGTTCCCGCAGCTCGCCCAGAGCCCACCGGACGTCGGCGTGCGCGTCGGCGGCCACCCCGTTCCAGCCGGCCACCCGATAGCGCAGCACGTAGGTGTCCAGGCCCCGGTCGGCGGCGGAGGCGCGCACGAACTGCTCGATGGTGCGCATCCGCAGCAGCGACAGCGCCCGCTCCTTGGGCGGCTGCACGCTGGCCACGGTGCCGCCGTGGCAGAAGACGGCGAGCGCCCGGGTCGGCCCCGCGGCCGGCTGGTGGTCCAGGCCCGGGCGCCCGCCGCCGGTGGTCACCGGCGCCGGCGCCCGCCGCGGAGCGTCGCGCGGGCGCGGTCGCCGAGGTCGCCGGCCTTGTACAGCGCGCGGGTCACCGGGGTCGAGCCGGTCCGCCTCTCGAGAACCTGCCCGACCCGCCGCAGCAGGCCGGTGGCGAGGGGGACGACGACGGTCAGCAGCAGCCAGGTACGCAGCCGGCTGGTCAGGAAGAGCCACATGATCGGCATCCTGCCCGGATCCGGCGCGGGCAACCGTCGGCGCGTCCGAGCGGGTCCTCATCCCCCTCTCATCCGGGTCGGCCACGCTCCGGTTGTGTCCCCGGTCACTCGCCGACTCCCGTGGCCCGCCGTACCCGTGGCCGTGACGCTCGTCCTCGTTGCGGTCAGCGCCGTGCTCGCGCTCCCGCAGGGCTCGCCGCTCACCACCGAGCGCGGGCAGCTGCGCACCTACCTCGACGTCTTCGACGAGACGAACCTGCCGACCTGGTGGGCGGCGAGCGTGCTGGTCGCCGCGGCGCTGGCCTGCGGGGCGGTCGCGGCGCTGTCCCAGGGGGCCGCCCGGCGGCGGTGGGCGCTGCTGGCCGGGCGGGCGCGGTGCGGATGCTCGACGTGCGGCGCGAGCCGGCCGGCGTGCGGCTCCGGCTGCGCACCGCCGTCCCGCCGTCAGTCCGGGTCGGGCGCGAGACGGACGACCATCTTCCCGACGTTGCCCCCACGTAGCAGGTCCAGGAAGGACGGCACGGCCTGCTCGATCCCCTCGTACACGGTCTCCCGGACGACGAGGTCGCCCGAGCGCAGCCAGCCGGTCACCGTCTCGGTGAACTCCGGGCGGAGGTCGGCGTGGTCGCTGACGAGGAAGCCGCGCAGGGTGAGCCGCTTGCCGACCATCAGCGACATGTTGCGCGGCCCGGGCGGCGGCTCAACGGCGTTGTAGCCGGAGATCGAGCCGCACAGCGCGGCCCGCCCGTGCACCCGCAGCGCGCCGATCGCGGCCTCGAGGTGGTCGCCGCCGACGTTGTCGAAGAAGAGGTCGATCCCGTCGGGTGCCGCCTCGGCCAGCCCCCGCGCCACACCGTCGTGGTGGTCGAAGGCGGCGGTGAAGCCGAGCTCCCGCAGCCAGGCGACCTTCTCGGCCGACCCGGCGCTGCCGATCACGCTGCCCGCGCCGCGCAGCCGGGCGAACTGGCCGACCAGGCTGCCCACTGCGCCGGCGGCCCCGGAGACGTACACGTCGTCCCCCTCGCGGAAGGCGCCGACCCGGAACAGCCCGGCGTACGCGGTCAGCCCCGGCATGCCGAGCACGCCCAGGTACCAGGACGGCGAGACGTCGTCCGCCGCCGGCAGCCGGGTCACCGCGGCGGCGTCGAGGACGGCGGTCTCCCGCCACGCGGCGTCGCTGAGGACCAGCGCCCCTTCCGGCAGCTCGGGCGCGCGCGAGGCGACCACCCGGCCGACGGCGCCGCCCTTCATCACCTCGCCGACCTCCCACGGCGGCGCGTACGACGGGCCCGAGCGCATCCGGCCGCGCATGTACGGGTCGACCGACATCACGACGTTCCGGACGACGACCTGCCCCTCGGCCGGCTCGGGGAGGGGCACCTCGACCAGCCGGAAGTCCTCGGGGGTCGGCTCGCCGTGCGGCCGGGCCGCCAGGTGCCACTCACGCGTCGTCGTCACGGTTCGATCCTGCATCCGCCGAGGTCGGGCCGCCCGGTCGCTGTCCGCGGCCGCCGGTCCTCCTTGCACCCCCGGCCTACGCTCGGAGCATGTTCTTCTCCCGGTTCAAGACCCAGCCGGTGGCAGCCGAGGACGCGCTGCCGGGCCGCCCCACGCCGCTGCCCTCCGTCCCGGAGCTGCACGCGGTCAACGGCAACCGCATCCAGCCGCCGTTCCCGGAGGGCATGCAGACCGCCGTCTTCGGGGCCGGGTGCTTCTGGGGCGTGGAGAAGGTCTTCTGGGAGCAGCCGGGGGTCTACTCCACCGCGGCCGGTTACGCCGGTGGCTACACGCCCAACCCGACCTACGAGGAGGTCTGCTCGGCGCAGACCGGCCACACCGAGGTCGTGCTGGTCGTCTTCGACCCGGCGGTGACCTCCTACGAGCAACTGCTCAAGGTCTTCTGGGAGGACCACGACCCGACGCAGGGCATGCGCCAGGGCAACGACGTCGGCACCCAGTACCGCTCGGCGATCTACTTCTCGGGCCCGGAGCAGGAGGCCGCCGCCCGCGCCAGCCGCGAGGCCTTCCAGCGGCGGCTGACCGCCGCCGGCTACGGCGAGATCACCACCGAGATCGCCCCACTCGGCGACTTCTACTACGCCGAGGACTACCACCAGCAGTACCTGTACAAGGTCCCCAACGGCTACTGCCCGATCCACTCGACCGGCGTCTCCTGCCCGGTGGGCCTCTCCGGCGTCTGAGAGAGGACCCCCTGCCCCCCGCCATGAAAGGACCCTGTCCTCCTCACGCCTCGCACGCTCGGCGCGAGCCTCGGGACAGGGCCGGCGGCGGGACCCTGCAGGGGGCCGATGGCTGATGGCTGATGGCGTGAGCGTGTTCGAAGCACTGCGGCGGGAGCCGGACGTCGAGGCGCCGGACCTGGTCGCCGTCGACGCGACCGACCGGCTACTGCTCGACGAGGCCGCCGACCTGCTCGCCGGGGCCGGTCCCGGTGAGGTCGCCGTCGTCGACGACTCCTACGGCGCGCTGACCCTCGGCGCGGTCGCCACCGGCGCCCGCGACGTCCGGGTGCACCAGGACCTGCTGGTCGGCGAGCTGGCCCTGGCCCGCAATGCCGAGCGCACCGGGCTGACCGGCACGTACCGTTCGCTGCCGCTGGGCCCCGGGCTGGCGGACGGCGTCCGGCTCGTGCTGGCCAAGGCGCCGAAGTCCCTCGACGCGCTGCGCGAGCTCACCGAGGTGGTGGCCGCCTCGGCCGCGCCCGGCGTCACGCTGCTGGTCGGCGGGCGGGTCAAGCACATGACCCACGCGATGAACGACGTCCTGGCCATCGGCTTCACCGACGTCTCCGCCACGCTGGCGCGGCAGAAGTCGCGGGTGCTGGTCGCCCGCGGGTCGAGGCCGGGCGTGACGTCGTCCTTCCCGCGCCGGCAGGAGCACCCCGACCTGGGGCTCACCGTCTGCGCGCACGGCGCCGCGTTCGCCGGCACGAAGGTGGACGCCGGGACGCGCGCCCTGCTCGCCGCGCTGCCGCGAATGGCCCCCGCTGCCCGGACGGCGCTGGACCTCGGCTGCGGCACCGGCGTGCTGGCCACCGCACTCGCGCTCACCCGGCCGGAGCTGACCGTGCTGGCCGGCGACCAGTCCGCGGCGGCGGTGGCCTCGGCAGGGGAGACGGCGGCGGCCAACGGGGTGGCCGAGCGGGTCCGGGTCGTTCGGGACGACGCGGCGTCAAGCGTGCCGGACGCGAGCGTGGACCTCGTCGTCTGCAACCCGCCCTTCCACCTGGGCGCGGCCGTGGTGACCGGTGCGGCCGACCGGCTGTTCGCTGCGGCGGGCCGGGTGCTGCGGCCCGGCGGGCAGCTGTGGTGCGTGTACAACAACCGGCTGCCGCACTGCGCCGCGCTGCGCCGGCTGGTCGGCCCCACCCAGGTCGCCGGGTCGGACCGGCACTTCACCGTCACCGTCTCCACCCGCCGCTGACCGAGGGCCCGACGGCCCTGGCTCGGCGGTCGGAGGCGGGCCATCGTCAGCGGACATGACGACGACCGAGATCCCGCCCGTCGACGCCACCACCGCCCTGGCCGAGCGTCTGTTCGACGGGGTGATCGCCACCCTGGAACTGGCCGCGGTCCACCTGGGCAGCGAGCTGGGCTGGTACCGCGCACTGGCGGAGTCGCCCGCCACCGCTCCCGAGCTGGCCGAGCGCACCGGCACCGCCCCGCGGTACGCCCGCGAGTGGCTGGAGCAGCAGGCCGTGGCCGGCGTCCTCACGGTGGACGACGAGACCGCGGCCCCCGACGAGCGGCGGTACACCCTCCCCGAGGCGCACCGCCCCGTCCTCGTCGACCGCGACGACCTCGCCTACATGCCGCCGTTCGCGCACGCCGCGCTGATCTTCGCCCGCAACGTCCCGCGGCTGCTCGAGGTCTACCGCACCGGCGAGGGGCTCTCCTGGGCAGAGATGGGTGACGCCCGCGACGCCCAGGCCGCCTGCAACCGCGCGTACTTCCTCGGCCCCATGGCGGGACAGGACCTCGCCTCCGTCCCCGAGATCGACGCGGCGTTGCGGGCCGGCGGCCGGGTCGCCGACGTCGGCTGCGGGATGGGCTGGTCGGCCATCGGCATCGCCCGCGCGTACCCGCAGGTCCGCGTCGACGGCTACGACATCGACGAGCCCTCGGTCGAGCAGGCGCGGCGCAACGCCGAGGAGGCCGGCGTCGCCGACCGGATCCGGTTCACCACCGTGGACGCCGCGGCCGCGGGGGAGCAGGGCAGCTACGACCTGGTCACCGCCTTCGAGTGCGTGCACGACCTCGCCGATCCGGTCGGCGTGCTCGCCGCGATGCGCCGGATGGCCCGCCCGGGCGGCACCGTGCTCGTCGTCGACGAGAGGGTCGCCGAGCGGTTCACCGCCCCCGGCGACGCGATCGAGCGACTGATGTACGGCTACAGCGTCACCTGCTGCCTGCCCGACGGGCTCTCCACCCGTCCCTCGGCGGGCACCGGCACGGTGATGCGACCGGCCACGCTGGAGCGTTACGCCCACGAGGCGGGGTTCGCCGGGGTCGACGTCCTCCCCGTGGACAACGAGTTCTTCCGCTTCTACCGGCTGCGCACCGGGGCCTGAGTCGGGCCTCCGGGTCAGGAGGCGCTCGCCCGGCGGCGCACCGGGGGCTGCGACGACCACGGGAAGTCGATCCACCGGTCGGTCCGCCGCCAGACGTAGTCGCATCGCACGACCGACTGCGGCTTCTCGTAGACCACCGCCGTCCGCACCTCGGTCACGTGGCCGGCGCAGAAGTCGCGGACCAGCTCGAGCGTCTTTCCGGTGTCGGCGACATCGTCGGCGACCAGCACCCGCGCGCCGGTCAGGTCGACGACGTCGAGGGTGGGGGGCAGCACCACCGGCAGGTCGAGCCGCTCGTCGACGCCGGTGTAGAACTCCACGTTCATAACGAACAGGTTCTTGACGTCGAGGGCGTAGCCCAGCGCGCCGCCGAGGAACAGCCCGCCACGGGCGATGGAAAGGATCAGATCGGGCTCGAAGCCGTCGGCGGCGACCTGTTCGGCCAGCTCGCGCGCCGCCGTCCCGAAGGACTCGTAGGTCAGCACCTCGCGCTCGTCGCCCACGCCGGTCGATGATGCCAGGAGGGAAAGGCCTGGGCACCGGGGCGGTAGGGCGGGCAGGCTGGCCGCATGACGACCCCGAGCACCCTGCCGCCCGCCGTCCGCCGGGTGCTGCCGTGGCTGCTGCGCTGGTGGGTACTGCAGGCCGTGCTGGCCGTCACCGGACGGCTGGTGGCCCGACGCAAGGACGAGGGCGACGACAGCACGGCCGGCATCCGGCGGGTGGTCGTGGTCGGCGGCGTGGAGCTGCGGCCGGTCAACCCTGAGCTGTCGCGGGTGCGGTTGGACGTGCTGATGGGCGGCGTCCGGCTCGACCTGACCGCGGTGCCCAAGGTGCCCGGCGGGGTGGACCTCACCGTGCGGGCGCTGATGGGTGGGGTGTCGGTGCGAGTGCCGGCCGGCTGGCACGTGTGGGAGAGCTGCCGCGGCGTGGGCGGGGTGGGCGTGGCCGAGGGCACCGACGTCCTGCACACCGACGACGAGCGGGGCGCCGACCTGCGCGTGCACGCCGACCTGCTCCTCGCCGGGGTCGGCATCGAGCGGGTGCCGCAGGACGACAGCTGGGGTCGCTGACCCGGCGCCGCTCGACGGTGTGTGCACGTGTCGCGGTCCCGGAGCTGCGGCGACCGCGATGCGTGCACGAAGCGCGTCACACGGCGCCCCGGCCCGCGGCTCAGCAGAAGCCCGGCGTCCCCAGCCAGGCGACCTCGGCCGGCGGGACGTCGTCGCGCAGCACCGCGCCCTCGATCAACCCGTAGGGCCGGTCCGCGGCCGCGTAGACGGCGTCGGGGTTGTCCAGGCCGAACGCCGAGAGGTCCGCCGGGAAGTGGTGCTTGTTCGGCATCGACAGCCGCACCTCGGCGACGTCCGGACAGCGCTCGAGCACCGCCGCGCCCATCGCGTACAGCGTCTGCTGCAGCGCCATCGAGTGGGTGCCGGCGAAGGCCTCGAGCAGCGCCGTCCGGACGGCGTCGTACGTCGCGTCCCAGTCGAGGTCGGTGCTCGTGTAGCGCCAGCGCGCCGTGACCGCGGTGGCCAGGATGCGCTCGCGGGTCTCGGCCAGCGTCGTGTACCGGTCGCGCGGGAAGCCCCAGAACTCCGAACCGGTGGTCTTGAGGACGACGAGGTCGCGCAGCCCGGCGAGCACGTGCGCGGTGTCGCCGTTCACCGTGACCACCGCCGTCCGCACCTCGCCACCGTCGCGGCGGAAGGCGTGCTCGTGCGGCTGCCCACCGACGGCGATCCGGTCCCAGCCGAACGAGTCGACCGCCACCCGGGCGCCGCTGATCCACGCGTAGGCGCCGGCGAAGTGGCGGGCCAGCCGCAGCGCGAACGCCTCCGGCGAGCCGACGCCGTCCCGGGCGAAGGCGAACACGGTGTTCTTCTGCGTGTCGGTGGTCAGCACGTGGGCGTTGTCGCCGGCGGTGTGCGCGGCGGTGAAGTCGCCGCGCAGGCTGCTGCTGACGTTGAGGTCGACCAGGGTGTGCCGTGGGCTGCTGCGGTCGACCGCGACCACGCGGACCTCCGCCTTGCCGTATTGGTTCGGGCCGAGCCGGATCGCCATGCGCCGCACTGTTGCACGTGGAACAGCGCGGGAGGCGTCGTCCGCGTTCCGGCCGTCAGGAGCCGCGGTAGGTCGAGTAGGCGAACGGGGCCAGCAGCAGCGGCACGTGGTGGTGCTCGGCCGGCTCGCGGACGTCGAAGGCGAGCGCCACCTCGGGGTAGAAGGTCTCCCGCCCCTGGTCGGCGAACCATGAGCCGGTCGAGAACACCAGCCGGTGGGTGCCCCGTGCGGTCGCCCCGTCGACCAGCCGGCAGCGGCCGTCGGCGTCGGTGACCCCCTCGGCGACCAGCTCCTCGCCCGCGAACAGCCGCACGACCATCCCCATCGCCGGCCGCCCGAGCACGGAGTCCAGCACGTGCGTCGAGACACTCATGACACCAGCTCCCGCACCCGCAGCGCGGTGATCTCCGCCAGCTGCCCGATCACCTCGGCGCGCTCGGTCTCCTCGTCGTTGCCAAGCCGGCGACGCAGTTCGGCCAGGAGCTCCTCGGGCGAGCGGCCCGCGGCGCGCACCAGGAACACCCGGTCGAAGCGCTGCTCGTACGCCCGGTTGCCCTCGGCCAGCGCGGCCCGCGTCGCGTCGTCCGCCGAGCCCACCGCGCGCTGCTCCCGCCGGGAGGCCGCGGCCTCCGGCGAAGAGCCCTCGGGCCGGTCGCCGATCCGCGGGTGGACGGCGATCGCCAGCTCGACCTCCTCCCACGGCAGCCCGCGGGCGACCTCCTCGGCGCGGGCGACCAGCGCGTCGACGTCCGGGTAGGGCCGGCCGGCCACCACCTGTGCGGCGAACCGCGGCGCGGCGTTGCACGCCCGCAGGGCCTGGACGGCGCGGTCGGCGGGCTCGGCGTTGAAGTCGTCGAGGGCGGCCATGCGACGAGGATGGCAGCAGTTCCCGGCGATTTCCGCGGAAACCGCCGGGGTGGCAGGGTCGACGGATGCCGCTGCCGGAGGACGTCCTCGCCGAGCTGGACCGGCGGCTGGCGCCGGTCGACGCCGCCCGCGCCGCCGCCTTCCCGGGCGACCGGACGACGCGGCAGCCGGTGCACACCTGCTACGTGCCCGCCGACGCCGTCGTCCCCGGCCTGGCCGCCGCCTGGGGCGCCGCCGCGCTGGCCGCCCTCGACGAGCACGGCCTGCCCGACCTCGGCCTGGACGCAGCCCTGCTCGAGCAGGTGCTGCCCCGGGTGCGCGCCAAGCTCGCCGCCGAGCCGGTCGAGGACCTGCGGGTGGACGCCGAGGACGGCTACCGCGGCCCGCCCGAACGGGAGGACGACGACGTCCGACGCGCCGCCGCGGCCGTGGCCGCCGACCTCGCCGCCGGCACCGCCCCGCCGTCGGTCGGCATCCGGGCCAAGAGCCTCGAGGCCCCGACCCGCCGCCGCGGCATCCACTCCCTCGACCTCTTCCTCGGCGGCCTCTCCACCGCCTTCCGCGCGCGAGAGGCGACCGCGCCCCCGGGCCTATTCACCGCCTTCCGCGCGCGGAAGGCGACCGTCACGCTGCCCAAGGTCACCGACGTCGAGCAGGTGCGGGCGTTCCTGCCGGTGCTCGACGCGCTGGAGGCCGCGCACGGCGTCCTCCTCGACCTCGAGCTGCAGATCGAGACCCCGCAGGCGGTCGTCGGCCCGGACGGCGCGGTGGCCCCCGCCCGGCTGGTGCACGCGGCCGGGCCGCGGCTGACCGGCCTGCACTTCGGCACCTACGACTACAGCGCCGCCCTCGGCATCGCCGCGGCCCACCAGTCCTCCGACCACCCCGCGCTGGACCTGGCCAAGCAGCTGATGCAGGTCGCCGTCGCCGGCACCGGCGCCGTGGCGGTCGACGGCTCGACCAACGTGCTGCCGGTCGGCGACCGTGACCGGGTGCACGCGGCCTGGCGGCTGCACGCCGGCCTGGTGCGCCGGGCCCTGGAGCGCGGGCTCTACCAGGGCTGGGACCTCCACCCGGCCCAGCTGGTCACCCGCTACACCGCCACCTACGCCTTCTTCCGCGCGGCGCTGCCCGCCGCGGCGGCCCGGCTGGCGGCCTGCGTGGAGCGGGTGGACGGCGGGGTGCTCGACGAGCCGGCCACCGCGCGGGCGCTGGCCACGGTCGTGCTGCGCGGCCTGGACTGCGGCGCCGTCGACGAGGCGGAGGTGCGCGCGGCGACCGGCGTCGACCGCACCGCACTGGAGCGACTCGCCGGTCGGACCGCTGTCCCGGACCGAGGGGACGGCGGCACCGCCGAGCCACTTACCATCCCCTCGTGATGCCCCGTCCGGAGCCGAGCGCGCGAGGAAGCTCGGTGACCGACGAGGCGGCTGACGCAGCGCTCCTGCCGATGGACGTCCGGGTCGGTGCGGCTGACTGGGCCGGGACGCCGGTGGGCCCGGCGGACGCCTGGCCGCAGGCGCTGCGCACGGCGTTGAGCATCTGCCTGTCCTCGCGGTTCCCGATGCTCGTGTGGTGGGGGCCGGAGCTGACGGTCTTCTACAACGACGCCTACCTGCCGCTGCTCGGCACCAAGCACCCGGCCGCGCTCGGACGCCCCGCGTCCGCGGTCTGGGCCGAGGCATGGGACGCCCTCGGCCCGCTCGCCGAGCAGGTCATGTCGGGCGGGGGTGCGACCTTCTCGCAGGACCAGATGCTGCTGCTGCACCGGCACGGCTACCTGGAGGAGACGTTCTGGACCTTCTCCTACAGCCCGGTGCCCGATGACGAGGACCGGGTCGGCGGGGTCTTCATCGCAGTCACCGACACCACCTCGCGGGTCCTCGGGGAACGCCGGCTGCGGGCGCTGCGCGACCTGGGCGACGTCTCCACCGCCTCCGTGGGCACGGTCGACGAGGCCTGCCGCGCGGCGGTCGCCGTCCTGGGCCGCCACCGCGCTCCCGTGCCCTTCGCGGTGGCGTACCTGCGCACGGACGACGGCGGGCTCCGGCCGGTCGCGTGGTCGGGGGTCGTCCCCGGGACCCCGGTCGCGGAGGGGGTGCTGCCCGGGCCGGAGGCGGACGCCGCGGTCCGCCGGGTCGCCGCCGGCGGGCCCACGGAGGTGATCGGCGGCGTGCGGACGGCGGACGGGTCGTGGTTCGTGCCCGGCCCGGTCGGCGACTCGGCCCCCGACCAGGCCGTCATCCTGCCGATCACCGTGTCCGGGACCGCACAGCCGGTCGGCGTCCTGGTCTGCGGGGTCAACCCGTACCGGGAGCTGGACGCCGACTACCGGGGCTTCTTCGACCTCGTGGGCGGGCACGTGTCGACCGCCGTCACCGATGCCTCGGCCTACCTGGCCGAGCGCCGCCGGGCCGAGGCGCTGGCCGAGCTGGACCGGGCCAAGACCGACTTCTTCAGCAACGTCAGCCACGAGTTCCGCACCCCCCTGACGCTCATCGCCGGCCCGGTGGCCGAGCTGCGCGCCACCCCGGCCGCGGCGGCCGACCCGCGGCTGCGCGAGGAGCTCGAGGTGATCGAGCGCAACGCCCAGCGGCTGGGCAAGCTGGTCAACACCCTGCTCGACTTCTCCCGGATCCAGGCCGGCCGCATCGACGCCCGCTTCGAGCCGGTCGACCTCGCCGCCGCCACCGCCGAGCTGGCCAGCGTCTTCCGCTCCGCCGTCGTCCGCGCGGGGCTGACCTTCACCGTCGACTGCCCCCCGCTGGACGCGCCGGTGCACGTCGACCGCGACATGTGGGAGAAGGTCGTCCTCAACCTGCTCTCCAACGCGCTGAAGTTCACCTTCACCGGCGGCATCACCGTCCGGCTGCGGCAGGAGGACGGCGGCGCGCGGCTGACCGTCAGCGACACCGGCACCGGCATCCCGGCCGACGAGCTGCCCCGCCTGTTCGAGCGCTTCCACCGGGTGGCCTCCGCCCGCGGCCGCTCGGGCGAGGGCAGCGGCATCGGCCTGGCGATGGTCCGCGAGCTCGTCGTCCTGCACGGCGGCGACATCGACGTCGAGAGCACCCCGGGCGCCGGGACGACGTTCACCGTCACGCTGCCGATGGGCACCGCCCACCTGCCCGCCGACCGGCTGGCCGAGCCGGCTCCGGACGCGCCCGCGGTCTCACCCGCCGCCGTCCCGTTCGTCACCGAGGCGGTGCGCTGGCTGCCCGGTGGGGACGGCGCGCCCGGCGCCGAGCCGCCGTCCACGGGCCCGGGCCGGGCCGCGGTCTCCGGGCGGGTGCTGGTCGCCGACGACAACGCCGACATGCGGGAGTACCTGCTGCGGCTGCTCGGCCCGCACTACGACGTCCGCGCGGTCGCCGACGGGCAGCAGGCGCTCGAGGCGACGCTGGCCGACCCGCCGGACCTGGTCGTCAGCGACGTGATGATGCCCGGGCTCGACGGCATGGGGCTGCTCGCGGCCCTGCGCGCCGAGCCGCGCACCGCCCGCGTCCCGGTCGTGCTGCTCTCGGCCCGCGCCGGCGAGGAGGCCGCCGTCGAGGGCCTGGCCGCCGGCGCCGACGACTACCTGGTCAAGCCGTTCTCCGCGCAGGAGCTGCTGGCCCGCGTCGGCGCGCACCTGGAGCTCGGCCGGGCCCGTCGCGCCGCGGAGGAGCAGTTCACCGCGATGGCCGACCTGGCACCGGCCCTCATCTGGGTGGCCGACCCCGACGGACGGCGGGTCTTCGTCAACCGGGGCTGGACCGAGTTCACCGGCCGCCCGGCCCGCGAGGAGGTCGGCGACGGCTGGGCGCAGGGCCTGCACCCGGAGGACCGCGACCGTTACACCGAGGTCGTCACGGCGGCGACCGCCCACCGGGAGGGCTGGGAGGTCGACGTCCGGCTGCGCCGCGCCGACGGCACGTACCACTGGCTGCTGGAGCGGGCCGCGCCGATCGGGGCCGGTGAGACGTTCGCCGGGTACGTCGGGAGCTGCACCGACATCAACGCCCGGACCCGCGAGACGGCGCGGCAGACGCTGCTCGCCGAGGTCGGCACGGCGCTGGACCGGGAGACCACCGTCGACGGTCAGCTCGGCGCGCTGGCCCGGCTGCTGGTCGAGGCCCGGCTGGCCGACCTGTGCAGCGTGCGGTTCCTGGAGGACGACGGCCGGCTGCGCTTCGCCGGCATCGCGGGCCTGGACCGGGCCAGCGAGGACGCGATCGCCTCCCTGGACCCGCACAGCGGGCTCAGCCTGCGGGTGCTGGAGACCGGCGCGTCGGTGCTGGGCGAGCAGCTGACCTGGCCGCCCCCGCCGGATCAGGACGGGGCGGGCTGGCCGCTGGCCGAGCTCTCGGCGATCGCCGTCCCGCTCGCCGTCCGCGGCGTGCTCCGGGCGGTGCTGGTGCTCGGCCGGCACAGCGAGGCGCCGCCGTACGACGACGACGACCGGGTGCTGCTCGAGGAGGTCGCCGGCCGGGCCGCCCTGGCGGTCGACAACGCGGTGCTGCTCGCCGAGGAGCGGGCCGCCGCCCAGCGGCTGGCGCTGCTGCAGCGGGCGACCGCCGAGCTGTCCGCCGCGACCACCCCGCTGGAGGTCGCTGAGGTGGCCGGCGGGCACGTCCGCGCGCTGACCGGCCCGGGCAGCCGGGTGGCGGTCTACGAGGTCGACCCCTCGCACCGGGCGCTGTCCGCGCTGGCCATCGACGGGGGCAGCCCGGCCGGTCTGGAGATGTGGCGGACGCTGCCGATGTCGACCCCGGTGGTGGCCACCACGGCCGTCACCGAACGGCGTCCGGTCTGGGTGGAGGACGTCACCGCGCTGCCCCCGGCCGACCGCGCGCTCCCTCCCGAACTGGCCGCGTCGGCGCGGGACTTCGGGCTGGCCGCGGTGGTGGCGCTGCCGCTGACCGTGGCCGGCCGGGTGGTCGGCGTGCTGTCGGTGGCCTGGTCCGAGGTGCAGCGCTTCTCCGCCACCGACCGGGCGATGCTGCTCGCCGTCGCCGAGCAGTGCGCGCAGGCCCTCGACCGCGCCCGGCTGTACCGGGCCGAGCGGGGCATCGCCGAGACGCTGCAGTTGAGCCTGCTGCCGGCGCAGCTGCCGGCCCTCGAGCGGCTGGCGCTGGCCGCGCACTACCTGCCCGGCGCCGAGGGCAGCCAGGCCGGCGGCGACTGGTACGACGTCGTCGAGCTCGCCGACCACCGGATCGCGATCGCCGTCGGGGACGTCGTCGGCCAGGGGCCGGCCGCCGCTGCGGTCATGGGTCAGCTGCGCAGCGCGCTGTCGGCCGCCCTGCTGCAGGGCTGCCGCCCGGCGGAGGCCCTGGAGCTGCTGGACCGCTTCGCCGCCCGGCTGCCCGGCGCGCTGGCCTCCACCGCCGCCTGCCTGGTCGTCGACGGCGCGGCCGGCACGGTCTGCTGGGCCCGCGCCGGGCACCCGCCGGCGCTGCTGGTGACCTCCGACGGCGCCCGACTGCTCGACGGTGCCGGGTCCGGGACGGTCCTCGGCGCGCCGGGACGTCGGCCCTACAGCGAGGGCACCGTTGACATCGCCCCCGGGGCCACCCTGCTGCTCTACACCGACGGTCTCGTGGAGCGCCGCGGCGAGGTCCTCGACGACGGGCTGGAGCGGGTCCGGGCGGCGGCCGCCCGGCACGCCGCGGCCGATCCGGTCGGCCTGACCGGGCAGCTGCTCGCCGAGGTCCTCGCCGACGCCGACCAGCCCGACGACGTCGCGCTCATCGCCGCCCGGCTGGTGCCGGAGCCGCTGGCCGAGCGACTGCCCGCCGACCCCCGCCGGCTGTCCCGCGTCCGGCGGGCCGTGACGGCGTGGGCGGCGGCGGCCGGGCTGCCCGACGACACCGCCGAGGACCTGCAGCTGGCGCTGGGCGAGGCGCTGGCCAACGCGGTCGAGCACGCCTACGCCGCCTCTCCCGACGACGGCGAGTGCAGCTACCGGGTGGCCCGCGAGGCCGACGGCGGCGTGCGGGTCGAGGTGCGCGACTCCGGCGTCTGGCGGCCACCGCCGGCCGACCGCGGTCACCGCGGGCGCGGCCTGGAGCTGATCGACGCGCTGGGCGCCGACGTCGAGGTGGTGCACGCCCCGGGGGTCGCCGGCACCACGGTCCGCTTCCGGATGGCACCCGCCGTCCCCCGGTCGACGGCCCACCCCGCGCGCACGCCGACGCCCCCCTCGGGGGACGGCGGGGCCAGCGTGGTCGTGCACGACGAGGCGACCGGGCCGCGCCTGGAGGTGCACGGCGAGGTCGACCTGGCCACCGCGGCGCGGGTCCGCCAGCAGGTGCTCGCCCGGCTCGACCAGCTCGCCCCAGGGTCGGCCGCGACGCTGGACCTCCGGCCGACCGGTTACCTGGCCAGCGCGGGGGTCGGGCTGGTTCTCGAGGCGGCGGCGCGGGCGCGGCGGGCCGGCGTCGAGCTCCGGGTGGCGATCGGGCCCGGGACCCCGCCGGCGCGGATACTCGCGCTGGCGGGGGTCGGCGACGCGGTGGCAGGTGCGCCGGTGGAGCCGTCCACGTGACGACGCCGCACCCGGCACCCCGCGCGCAACGGGGGATTGACGTGTACGAGGATGAGCCCGCAGCCGGCGGGGTGTTCCGGCCGGAGGGAGGACCGGACGAGGTGGACCGAGCTGTGGGTGGGCGCGGAGGGCCTGTGCCGCGCCCGCGCAGCGGGACCGCGTCCCCGGTCCGGACACGGCACGCCGCCGCGGTGGTGCGCGGGGAGTCCGACCTCCTGGCCCTGGCCCTGCCCTTCCTCGACGCCGGGCTGCGCGCCGGGGACGTCGTCGCGCTGACCTGCCCGCCCGAGGTCGCGGCGCTGCTGTGCGAGGAGCTCGGGGAGCGCGCCGAGCAGGTCCGCAACGACCTGCAGCTGAGCCTGCTGGGGGCCCGCGGGCCCGACGCACTGGCGCGCGTCCGGCGGACCGCCGAGCAGGCGGCCGGTCGCCAGCTGCGCATCTTCTCCCTGGTGGACTTCGGACCCACCCCCGCCGGCTGGCGCGAGGGGGCGCGGTTCGAGTCGGTGGCCAACCGGATGCTGCAAGACCTGCCGCTGGACTACCTGTGCGTCTACGACCGGCGCCGGCTGCCCGCTGCCGTCGTCGAGACCGCCACCGCCACCCACCCGTACCTCGTGGCCGAGGGCGCCTGGGCGCCGAGCCCGGCCTACCGCGACCCGGCCGACTACCTGCCCGGCCTGCCCTGGCCACGCGAGCCCGTCGAGGACACGGCCCCGGTGCTCGCCCTCGACGACGCCCCGAGCCTGGTCGCGCTGCGGCACGCGATCGGCCGGGTCCTCACCGCGCGGGTCCCCGACCGCGACCAGCGGGAGGACCTGCACCTGGCCGCCGCCGAGGTCGTCGCCAACGCCTTCCGGCACGGCGTCCGGCCGGTGTCGGCGCGGATGTGGACCGACGGCGACCGGCTGGTCTGCGCGATCACCGACTCCGGGCGCTCCTTCGCCGACCCGCTGGCCGGCTTCCGGCCCGCCCACGGCACCGACCTCGGCCGCGGCGGCATGGGCCTGTGGCTGGCCCGCAAGCTGTGGGACTCGGTCGACCTGCTACCCGGTCCCGACGGGCTCACCGTCCGGCTCAGCACCCGCCTGCGCCCGGCTTGACGCCGCCGATACCTCACTGCTGAGGTATCGGCGTGGGGGACGCCGTCGACCAGATCCTGGCCCAGTGGGGCCGGGAGCGGCCCGACCTCGACTGCAGCCCGATGGGCGTCGTCGGGCGCATCTCCCAGCTGCAGCGCGAGGTCTACCTGGCCCAGCGCGCCACCTTCGCCCGCCACGGCCTCGACGTCCCCTCGTTCGACGTGCTCGCTGCGCTGCGCCGAGCCGGGGCCCCGTACCAGTTGACCCCCACCGCGCTGATGCGGACCGCGCTGGTGACCTCGGGTGCGATCACCCAACGGCTGGACCGGCTGGAGGAGAAGGGGCTGATCATCCGCGAGCGCAGCGAGGCCGACGGGCGGGCCGTCGTCGTCACGCTGACCGAGGCCGGCCGGGCGGCGCTGGACGCCGCGCTGCCCGACCACCTGGAGACCGAGCGCCGGCTGCTGGCCGGGCTCTCCGGCGACGACCTCGAGACCCTCGCCGGCCTGCTGCGCCGCCTCCTGGTCGCCCTCGGCCGCGTCCCCTGACAGGCGATTTCCGCGGAAATGGCCGCTCAGGCGACCCCGGGGACGTCGTCCGGGGTGAGGTCGGGGCGCAGCCGCACGAAGCGCAGCGGGTGGCGGAAGACGCCGGCCTGCAGCGCGGCGTCCGCGCTGACCTCGACGACGACGTCCGGGCGCACGCGGGTGAGCGGCACCGACAGCCGGCCGCCACCGAAGGCGCCGGTGCCGATCCGCTCCGGCCACGGGTGCTCCGGCCCGGCGGGGGTGAGGACGGCGGCCAGCTCGGCGGACTGCGCGGGCGAGAGCGGGCTGGTCCGGCCGACGACGACGAGTTCGCCGTCCCGGTACCGCCCGGCCACCAGCTGGCTCGGCCGCTCGACCGGCCCGATGATGCCGCCGGCGAGCACCTCTGTGGTCTCCCAGGACTTCACCTTCAGCCACTCCCGGCGGCCGGGTGCGTACCGGGTGGCGGCGCCCTTGGCGACGAGCCCCTCGACCCCGGCGGGGCGGAAGTCGGCCGACCATCGGCGGGCCTCGGCGGGGTCGGTGGTGACCGGCGAGAGCTGCATCGGCGGGGCCCAGCGGGCGGCGAGCTCCTCCAGCGCGGCCCGCCGCTCGCGCAGGCGGCGGCCGCGCAGGTCAGCGCCGCCGAGGGCCAGCAGGTCGAAGGCGACGTAGGAGGCCGGCGCGGCGGCGACCAGCGTCCCGATCCGGCCGCCGGCGGCGGCCATCCGCTGCTGGAGCAGCCCGAAGTCCAGCCGCGAGCCGTTCCAGACGACGACCTCGCCGTCGAGCACCGTGCCCGGCGGCACCTGGGCGACGGCCGCGGCGACGACGTCCGGGAAGCGGGACGACAGGTCGCGGCCCTGCCGCGACCAGACCCGGGTGGTGCCGCCGGTGCGGACCACGACCAGCCGGTAGCCGTCCCACTTGGGCTCGTAGAGGACGCCGCCGGGCAGCGCGTCGGCCCGCGGGAGGTTGCGCACCGGCTTGGCCAGCGCCACCGCGACCGGCCCGGCCAGCTCGGGCGGCACGTCGGGCAAGCCGGGCACGGACAGCGGCACGACGGTCAGCCTGGGGGCTCCCGGCCGCGCGCGCCGGTCGCTTGGCTGCTGGTTCACCCCTTCGTGGCAGTGGAAGGACCCTGCTGCCCCCGCCGCTCGCGAGCTCGCGGCGGGACCCTGCAGCAGGGCCGGCCGGCAACGGCGGGGTACCAAGGAGGGTGATGACCGAGCGCAAGCCCCCGGGGATGTCCTTCGAGACCTGGATCGACCACCAGATCACCCAGGCACAGGAGCGCGGGGCGTTCGAGGGGCTCGGGGGCACCGGCCGGCCGCTGCCGCGCCGGGACAAGGAGCAGACCAGCTACGAGTGGGCGCTGGAGTGGGCGCGCCGCCAGCAGGCCGACCCGAAGGACCTGCTGCCACCCGGCATGGCGCTGCGCCGTGAGCGGGAGGACCTCGCGCTGCGGGTGCCACAGCTGCCCAGCGAGGCCGCGGTGCGGGCGACGGTGGCCGAGTTCAACGCCCGGGTGGAGGCGCACTGGCGGCGTCCGGCGGACGGGCCCGACGCCGTCCCCGGCGTGGCCGACGAGGACGCCCTCGTGCGGCTCTGGCACGCCACCCGCCCGCCGCCGTCCGCCCCGGAGCCGGCCGCGCCGCCGCCGGTACCGGAGCGCGGCCGCTGGTGGCGCCGTCGCCGTTCGCCGCGGGCGTAGCGGCCGGGCGCATCCGCCCCGGAGCGGCCGGGTAGGTGAGCGACCCCGAGATGAGGAGGTCGCCATGACCGAGGTACCGGGCACCGACCGCGACGAGGCGCGCGAGAACGTCCTGCACGAGACACCGCTGGTCCCCGAGGACGTCGAGGGCGCCGGGGACGACGACCCGCGCAGCACGGACGATCCCAGCTACGGCGGCGACGAGGGCCAGGCCGGCGACGAGGCCAAGCCGCCGGCCGGCAGCACCGAGTTCGGCACCCCCTGAGACCGGGTCAGCGGAGGACCCGGCGCATCACCCACCGCGGCCTGCCACCGCTGCGACCGGTGGTCGGCGCCGCCCGCTCGAACGCGGCGCGCTCGAACAGGTCGACGGTGCCGACGTAGCCGGAGATCACGTCGACCCGGGCGCCGGCGGTCTCCACCGGATACCCCTCCACGACCTCGGCGTCGTGGGCCGCCGCGTGGTCGACCGCGCCACTGAGCAACCGGTGCATCAGCCCGTGCCGGCGGAAGCCGGCCCGGACGACGAAACAGACGGCCACCCAGGCGTCGCGGTCGTCGAGCACCGGGATGGTCCGCGAGTTGAGCAGCCGCCGGTAGCTGCCGCGTGGCGCGATGGAGCACCAGCCGGCCACGACGTCGTCGACGTAGACCAGCACCCCCGGCCCCGGTTCGGTGGCGCACTCCGCCCGCATGTACTCGGGTCGCTCCCGGGCGGGGACGCGGCTGTCGCGGTAGGCCATGCACCAGCACCCCTCGGCGTCGGGGCGCTGGGTGCCGACCACGGTGGCGAAGTCCTCGAAGCGCCCGTGGGCGGGGCGAACCGCGATCGTCGGCTCGTGGTCGGTCGGGTACCGGGGTCTCCGAGCCACGGCCGGACGCTAGTGCCGAGGGCTGACGAACGTGCCGCTCCGGGAGCACTCGGCCCTCAGAGGACGTCGAACTCGTTGAACGCCGCCCCGCCGGACAGTCGCGCGTAGCCGGGCCCGCGGTCGAAGAACGGCTCGGTCTCCGGGCGGGCCGCCCGCATCTCGTCCCGCAGCGCCTCGGTGGCGGCCACGTCAGCGGTGCCGTCGTCCCGCAGCACCACGCCGTAGTCCGCCCGGGCGCCGACCGGCGAGACCTTGCGCCAGGCGACGTCGCGAAGAACCTCCTCGATCGGCCGGTCGAGCGGGTCGCCCCACCCGCCGCCGCCCGTCGTCCGGATGCGCACGACCGTGCCGGCGGCCAGCGGCTCGGCGTCGGCGAGCGCGTCGACGTCGTGCTCGTCCGGCCCACCCGGGTCCACGGTGATCCGGAACGGCCGCCCGGCGCGACCGCCGGCGACCCCCCAGCAGGACAGGATCGAGCGGTCGGCGATCGACATGAAGTGCGCGTCGCGCAGCACCCGGATGTGCTTCTCGTAGCCGCAGCCGCCGCGGTAGCGGCCCGGCCCGCCGGAGTCGAGGGCCAGCCCGAGCCGCTCGACCCGCAGCGGGAACCGTGACTCGGTGAACTCGGTCGGCAGGTTCCGCGAGTCGGGGACGACGTGGATGGTGTCCTCGCCGTCGGCGTACCACCGCCCGCCCGACCCGCCGCCGAGCACCTCGCGCATCAGGTAGGGCTCACCAGCCTCATCGAAGCCGTGGACGCCGGTGTAACGGATCGTCTCCTGGTCGGCGGGCATCCGGCCGCCGGTGGCCTTGGCCAGCACCCCGGCCAGGACACCGAGCAATCGCAGGATGACGAAGGTGCGCGCGTTGGTCGGCGCCGGGAAGGCGGGGGTGAGCAGCGTGCCCTTCTCCGGGAAGCGCATCTCGATCAGCGGGACGACGCCCTCGTTGACGTCGAGCTCGGCCATCCGCTCGGGCGTCTCGGCGAGGTTGCGCAGGATCGGCGCCAGCCACTTCTTCAGGAAGTTGCCGTCGGCGTAGTCGCCGCAGTGGTTGATCGGGCCCTTGGCCTGCGGCCCGGTGCCGGTGAAGTCGATGACCAGCGGGACGTCGGCCGTGGAGTCCATCGTCAGCGTGATCCGCTGCCGGTGCAGCTTCGGCGGCTCGACGCCGTCGTGCTCGGCGTAGTCCTCCCAGACGTAGGTGCCGTCGGGGATCTGCGAGAGCACCTCGCGGCGGTAGACCTCGGTGGAGTTGGCCAGGATCGCGTCGAAGCAGGCCTCGACGGCGGCCACCCCGTACCGCTCGAACAGCTCGCCGAGTCGCCGGGCGCCGGCCAGGCAGGCCGAGCACTCGGCGTCGAGGTCGGCGGCCAGCGAGTCGGGCATCCGCGAGTTGCGGGTCATGATCGCCAGGGCCGCCTCGTTGCGGACGCCGCGGTCCCACAGCTTGATCGGCGGGACCATGAGCCCCTCCTCGTACACGCTCGTCGCCGCCGACGGCATCGAGCCGGGCACCGCGCCGCCGATGTCGTCGTGGTGGCCGAACGCCTGCACGAAGGCGACCACCGCCGCGGCGCCGTCCACCTCGGCGAACACCGGCACGGTGACGCACAGGTCGGGCAGGTGCCCGATGCCGCCCTCGGAGAGGTAGACGTCGTTGTGGAAGTAGACGTCACCGACGTTCATCGTCTCGATCGGGTGGTCGCGCACCACCGGGTGCACCAGCGCGGAGTACGAGCGGCCGGTGAGCTTGCGCAGCTTCCGGTCGTGGATCCCGGCGCGGAAGTCGTGCGCGTCGCGGATCATCGGCGACCGCGACGTCCGCCCGATCGAGGTCTCCACCTCGCGCTCGATGGCGGCCAGCGTGCCCGCGACGATCTCCACGAGCACCGGGTCGGCCGCGACCTCGCCGTCAGAGCGGCGATTTCCGCGGAAATGGCCACGGGGCGCGGCGGTCATCGGGCGTCCCTCTCGATCAGCAGGTTGCCGTGCACGTCGACGGTCGCGCGGAAGCCGGGGTGCACCGGCACGGTGGCGCCGAACTCCTCGATCACCGCGGGGCCGTGGACGACGTCACCGGGGGCCAGCCGCGGCCGGTCGAGAGTGGGCGTCTCCACCCAGTCGTCGAAGAAGACCGGCCGGGAGCCCGTGACGGCCCGGTCCGTCACCGGCCCGTCGGCCGGCGCCAGCTCCACCAGGTCCGGACGGCGGATCGGCCCGATGCCGCTCACGCGGAGGTTGACCCACTCGACGGCCTGGCGCGGGTCCTCGGCGAAGTCGTAGCCGTAGAGCATGCGGTGTGCGGCATGGAAGTCCTGGCAGGCCTGGTCGACAGTCGCGCCGTCCAGGTCGCCGTCCGCCACGGGCACGCGCACCTCGAACGCCTGACCCACGTAGCGCAGGTCGGCGCTGCGCTGGACCCGCTGCCGGGCGCGGGGGAAGCCCTCGCCGTCCAGTGCCTCCCGCGCCCGGGCCTCCAGCTCGCCGAAGACCGTGCGCACCCGGTCGAGATCGAGGTCGGCGTGCCGGCTGATCGTCGTCTGCACGTGGTCGTTGCGGACGTCGACGGTGAGCAGGCCGAAGGCGCTGAGGTTGCCCGGGTCCGGCGGGACGAGGGTGCGGGGCAGGCCGAGGACGTCCATCAGCCGGCACGCCAGCAGCGAGCCGGAGCCGCCGAACGTGGTGAGCGTGAAGTCGCGGACGTCGAGGCCGCGGGCCACGGTGACCTGGCGCAGCGCGTTGGCCTGGTTCCACGCGGAGATCTCGAGGATGCCGGTGGCGGTGCGCTCCAGGTCCAGGCCGAGCTTCTCCCCGAGCTGCTCGAGGCCGGCGCGCGCGGCGTCGACCGACAGCGGGATCTCCCCGCCGAGCAGGTGCGGCGGGATCCGGCCGAGCACCACGTGCGCGTCGGTGACGGTCGCCTCCGACCCGCCCGACGGGTAGCAGATCGGCCCGGGGTCGGCGCCGGCCGAGCGCGGCCCGACCTTGAGCGTGCCCTCCGGCGACAGCCAGGCGATCGAGCCGCCGCCGGCGCCGACGGTGACGACGTCGATCATCGGGATCTTCGACGGGTAGGCGCCGACCGAGCCCTCGGTGGTGAGCGCCGGTTCGCCGTTCACCACCACCGTGACGTCGGTGGAGGTGCCGCCGCCGTCGCAGGTGAGCACCCGGTCGAAGCCGGCCGCGCCGGCGACCAAGGCCGCGCCGAGGGCGCCGGCGGCCGGCCCGGAGAGCATCGTGGTGATCGGCTGGTGCACGACCTCCTCGGCCGAGAGCACGCCGCCGTTGCTCTTCATCACGTAGAACGGCACGCCCGGCGCGATGTCGTCGAGCCGCTCGCGGATGTTCCGCACGTAGGCATCCACCCGCGGCTTGACCGCGGCGTCGACCAGCGTCGTCACCGACCGCTCGTACTCGCGGTACTCGCGCAGCACCTCGGAGCTGATGCTCACCACCGCGTCCGGGTGCTCCTCGCGCAGGACCTCCAGGACGCGGCGCTCGTGGGCGTCGTTCGCGTAGGAGTGCAGCAGGCAGACGCCGACCGTGCGGACGCCGGCGTCGCGGAGGAACCGGGCGGCGGCGCGGGCGTCATCCTCGTCGAGCGGGCGGACCTCGTCACCGCGGTGGTCGAGCCGGCCGCGCACGGTGCGGACCAGGTCGGCGGGGACGATCCGCGGCGGCTTGACCCAGAAGTAGCTGTTGCCGTAGCCGTCGGGCACCGACTGGCGCGCGATCTCCAGCACCGACTCGTAGCCCTCGGTCGTGATGAACCCGATCCGGTCCAGCTTGCCCTCAAGCAGCTGGTTGGTCGCGACCGTCGTCCCGTGGCTGACCGCGGTGACCGCACCGCCGTCGAGCCCGAGCAGGTCCAGCACCTTGCGGACGCCGGTGAGGAAGTCCTCCGCCGGGTCGGCCGGGGTGGACGGCGTCTTGGTGGTCGTCGTCCGGCCGGTCGCCTCGTCCACCGCGACGACGTCGGTGAAGGTCCCGCCGGTGTCGATGCCGATGCGGACGCGGCGCGGCTCCATGCGCAGATACCTTAGGGCTGAGGTACCTGTCGGGGAAGCTCTGACGTCGGTGCTTCCCCGGCACAGGGACGGACGGTGCAGGCCTCGCCCGGCTCTGCCGATGAACGACGTGGCAGTCGGCACGAGCGTGGGGAACGCAGCGGATGAGCGTTGCTGTGCAGGTTCTCTTGCTGATGGTGACGGCGTGCGTGCTGGCCTGGATCTGGCTGGTCGTGTCGGCCCTCGCGCTGGCGGTCTCGCACAGTCGGGACCTGCCCACCAAGGCCGGTGGCGACCGCCGCCATCTGACGTTGGGAGTCATTGCCTCCGAAACGTCGCTCGCTCGTGGTCGCGCACGGCGCGCATCCGGAGGACGTGCAGCTGTGGACGTTGGTGCAGTTCGTCATCACGCCGAAGCCGACGCCGAGGCTGCCGATCGTGGCGAGGAACAGCACGACGGCCAGAGCGACGCCCAGCGGCGTCCACACCGTCCACGGCCGGACACCGGAGGGGGCCGGGGCGCGGTCATGCGGGCACCCTGCCCGCCGCCGAGACAGGCACGCGGGCTGGACGTCGTGTCGCTGCGCTACTGCTCCCCGGGCTCGCCCTCGACGGAGCCCGCCGAGCGGCCGGCGTCCTCGACGGCGGCGCCGGCGGGGTTGGGGCGTTCGACGTCGTCGGTGCCAGGGCGGTCGCCGCCGCCCGTGCCGGACTCGACGTCGCTGTCGTCGTCGAAGCCGCGCAGCGCGTCGTCGGGTGCCAGGAAGGCGTCGTCGGGACCGGTCATGGTCTCTCCCTCAGTCGATGTGGACGTCTTTGAGCACTACCCCGCGGAAGGCGGCCAGCCGCTCGGCGGCCGCGGTGACCGCCTCGCGCGGCACCGGCGTCCACAGTTGGACGGCCACGGTCATCGACGAACCGGCCTTGCGCGGCCGCCAGGTGCCCGCGACCTCCCCGTCGGCCAGCACCGCGCCGGGCCGGCCGAGCACCGGCCACAGCGCCTTGGCGCGGGCCGGGTCGTCGACCAGCAACGGCCGGTCGCGGGCCTGCAGGAACGGGTCGAACGGGCCGAGGAGGAACACGCCGGTGGTGGTCGGGACGTCGCCGAGCCGGTCGGCGTCCTCGGCCAGCAGCCAGCGCCGCTCGCCGTCCACCGTGACCTCGACGGCGTCGTCGGGCCACCGGGCCTGCACGTCCTTGACCGGCGCGTCGAGGTAGCCGGCCACCAGCTTCGGCGTCGCCGGGCCGAGCAGCCGCAGGTAGCCGCGGACGACGTCCAGGTGCGGGGGCACGCTCTCGGCGGGCGTCAGGCCGGGGACCGGGCGCAGCACCGGCGGCGAGGTCCCCGGCTCCAACTCCAGCCCGGCGCGCAGCGCGGCCAGGCGGAAGGGCATCTCGTGCACGTGCGTGGCGTCGCACGGGCGGCAGAACCGCAGGTAGGGCTCCGGCATGAGCTCGGTCAGCCGGCCGGACATCTCGCCCTTGACCATCGGGGCGGTCACCACCGACCGCATGACCTCGGCCACGGCGTCCAGCGCCTCGAGGTTGCCGATCCCCGCGGCCTGGAGCGGCTTGGAGGCGTCGTAGATCCGTTTGCCCGCGTCGGCGTCCGAAAACGGCGCGGTGGCCGCGGCCACCCCAGGCAGGTCGGCTCGCCGATAGAGGTGAGGGGCGCCGCGGAGGGTCCACACGGTCGTCAGCTCGTCGCCGTGCAGCGCGGCGGGGTCCACGCCGCGCAGCGCGAGCGCCCACAGCCCGCCGTCCGGCCCGGTGTCCTGCACCCCGAGGTCGAGGACGACGGTGTCGGCGGGCACGCCGGACGGGCGCCCGAGCTGCTGGGCGTGCACCCGCAGGTCCAGGACCTGCCGGCGGGTCAGCGTCTCGGCCACGTCAGCGCCGCGGGCGGCCGATGCCGACGACGTACAGGACCAGCAGGACGGCGCCGGGGACGCTCAGCCAGATCCACCACGGGTAGACGCCTCCCTCGCTGCTCAGCGTCACCAGCCCCCAGACCACGAGGTTCACCGTGGTGACTGTCTCGTACACACATCT
>NZ_NVPT01000067.1 GCF_002802985.1 Geodermatophilus chilensis
AGAGGTGGATAAGAGACAGGGGCTCCTCGGGGAAGGGGGAGTCGGATGATCGAGTGACGGACCGGTACGGCCTCGTTGCTGTCCGTCACGTTACGGAACGCCGGTCCCCGGATGCACTGGCAGAAATCAGCTGAAAGCGGCCACGGGTTCTGGCGGCATCTGCCGCTGCCCCCGCCGCCCGGCGCGCCGTCCGCCCGGCAGCCGGAGCGCTCCGGCCTGCACCGCCGGCGAGCCGGTCGAACACCGCGACCCGTGGACGACGGTCGCCGTTCCCCGGCTGTCCGTCGCCGTCCGCCCCCCGACCCCGACGCGTCAGCCGCCGGCCGCGCTGCCCACCGGTGCCGGCCGGGCGGACAGCACACCGGCGCGGTCGAGCAGGTCGGCCAGCGCCCGGCCGTCGCCCGCGCGGACCACGGGGACGGCGCCGAGCCGCTCCTCGGTCTCCGGCGGGGTCGTGCCGATCGGGGCGACGGTGCGCAGCGCGATCGCCGCGACGTGCTCCGGGTGCGACCGGGCGAAGTCGCGGTAGATCTCCGGGTCGTGCTCGCCGTCGTCCCCGACCAGCACCCAGCGGACGCCGGGCAGGTCGACGGCCAGCCGCTCCAGCGACGCCCGCTTGTGCGCCCGGCCGCTGCGGAACCAGGCGCGGGGGCTGATGCCCCAGTCGGTGAGCAGCAGGGCGCCGGCGGGGAAGCCGTGCCGCTCGAGGAACGCGGTGATCGGGCCTGCCAGGTTCCACGGCCCGTTGCTCACGTAGACCACCGGTGCGTGCGGTCGATCCTCGACCAGCCGGGCGAGCAGCGCGGCCATGCCGGCCACCGGACGGCGGGTCGACCCGTTGCCCGCAAAGGTGCGCCAGGCGGCGCGCAGCGGGTGCCGGATGCCGGTGATCCAGACGGTGTCGTCGATGTCGCAGACCACGCCGCGCGCCGCGTCCGGGGCGGCGACGTGCAGCGGCGCCGGCACCGGCGGGCGGCCCTCCGGGTGCAGCAGTGCCGCCGCCCGGCCGGGCGGCAGGTCGGCTGGGACGACGAGGTCGAGCAGGCCGGCCTCGTCGGCGCGGGCGCGCACCCGCACGCCGCCGAGGGTCACGTCGATCTCGCCGTGCGGCTGCTCGAGGGTCAGCAGCCGCCGCCACCCCGGGATGTCGAGGCGGGCGTTCGGGTCGGTGCCCGGCGGGGCCAGCAGCAGCCGCCCGCGCACCCGCGCCCGGCCCTGGGCGGCGTAGCCGGGGTAGCCGAGCGCGGCGGTCGTCCAGCCGCGGGCGCGGGCCCGGGCGGAGAGCACCCGGTCGAGGCGGGTCTTCGCGCGGTTCGCGGCGGCGAGGGCCCGCAGCGACCAGCTCGCGGGGACAGCGGGCTGGCCGGGCACGGACACCTCCGTCGGTTCGTGCGCCGACCGTACCGACCCGACGGCGGCGCCGCAGTCCCGCGCCGACCGCTCAGGCCGGCGTGGGCGTCTCGCCGAACAGTCGGCAGTCCGCCCCCAGCTCGTCCGGGCGCGACTCCACCACCCAGCCCGGGCCGGCGTCCCGCACGACCGTGTGCGGCCCGGTGATCGCGTACATGCAGGAGTCGTCCGGGTCGCTGCCGACCCACAGGTCGACGGTGTAGTCGGCGGCGCTCGTCGGGTCCGAGCAGGCGCCGCAGCGGTCCTCGACCACGAAGTAGGCGCGCACCAGCGGCACGTAGAAGACGGTCCCGCGCGGGAACTCGTCGCCGCCGGCGTACCCCACCGCGAGCGTGATCGGGTCCGCGTACGTCCCGGTGCCGCCGGCGCTGCGGCCGGAGGACGTGCTGCGGGTCCCGGGCGGGGAGTTGTCCTCGAGGCTGTACCCGGTGAGGAACGCCGTCTCGATCGACCCGGCCGGGGCCTCCCCGGTCGCGGCGCCGGGTGCGCAGTCGCCCTCGACGCGGACCTCCCCGGTCAGCCCGCCGGTGTCGACGACGACGACCGTGCCGGGCGCCGCGGTCGCGAGGACCTCCGCCACCTCGTCCTCGTCGGTCACGACGACGGTGTCGCGCTCCTCGTCGCACGCCTCGGCGCGGGCGGCACCCGTCCCGGCCGGGGAGAGCAGGACCGCGGCGCACAGGCCGGTCAGGCCGGCGGCCGCGGGGACGACGGTGCGTCGGGTGGCTGTCCTCATGGCGTTCCTGTCCGTCGGGGGCGGGAGCGCGGGCCACTCTCCCGCTCCCGGCGGAGGGCCACGACTCGAGGCCGGGGATCCGGGCGGGATCGCCCGCGCGTCGGCGACCGCACGTGTCGGACACGCGCAACGGCCTGCGCGACGGCGCGCTGTGTCGTCGCCCCCGGGAGCCGTCCCCTGTCTTGCCGTGCAGCCCGGTCGGCACCATGCTGCCCGTACCGATGCCGGAGCGGACGGCGTGACCAGCCCGTCGGCTCCGGCCCAGGAACGAGGCGCACGCGCCCGAGCCCCAGGAGGAGCCGGTGACAGCGACCCAGGCACGCACGAGCAGGACGGGCGACAAGCTCTCCGGTCGAGTGGCGTTCGTGACCGGCGGCACCCGGGGGATCGGCGCGGCGATCTGCCGCAGCCTGGCCGCCCAGGGCGCCGACGTCGCGGCCGGCTACAGCGGCAACACCGAGCGGGCCGAGATGTTCGCCCAGGACTTCGCCGGGGCCTATCCGGAGAGCCACATGAGCGTGCACCGCGGCGACATCGCCGACTCGGAGGACTGCCGCCGCACCGTCGACGAGGTGATCGAGCGGCACGGCCGGCTCGACATCCTGGTGAACAACGCGGGCATCACGATCGACCGGACCGTGCTGAAGATGACCGACGACGACTGGCGCCGGGTCATCGACGTCAACCTGTCGGGCGCCTTCTACCTGTCCCAGGCGGCGCTGAAGCACATGTTCGAGCGCGGCAGTGGCCGGATCGTGATGATCTCCTCGGTGATCGGGGAGATGGGCGGCATCGGGCAGTCGAACTACTCCTCGGCCAAGGCCGGGCTGCTGGGCCTGACCAGGACGCTGGCCCGGGAGGCCGCGATGCAGGTGCAGCGCTCCGGCAAGGCCGACGGCCTGGGCATCACGGTCAACGCCGTGACGCCGGGTTACACCGCCACCGAGATGCTCGACAGCGTCCCGGAGAAGGTCCTCGACAACCTCAAGGGGAAGATCCCGCTCGGTCGGCTGGGCGAGCCGGAGGAGGTCGCCCGCGTCGTGCACTTCCTCGCCGCCGACGCCTCCGGGTACATCACCGGGCAGGTGTGGGGGGTCAATGGCGGCCTCGACATGTAGCCCGCAGGGGTCCCGTTCCGCCACCGACCAGGGAGAGGTGCCCGGGTGTTCGACCGCATCGCCGTCGTCAACCGTGGGGAGCCCGCGATGCGGCTCATCCGTGCGGTGCGGGAGTTGGACGCCGAGCACGGCAGGCGCACCCGCGTCATCGCCCTGCACACCGAGGCCGAGCGCCGGGCGACCTTCGTGCGTGCCGCCGACGAGGCGGTGCTGCTGGCCGACACCGGTGCCGGGTCGCCCTACCTGGACCACGCGGAGCTGGGCCGCGCCCTGCGCGCCGGCCGCGCCGACGCGGCGTGGGTCGGCTGGGGCTTCGTCGCCGAGGACCCCGCCTTCGCGGAGCTGTGCGCCGACCTCGGCGTGACCTTCATCGGGCCCTCGCCGGAGGCGATGCGGCTGCTGGGCGCCAAGATCGAGGCCAAGGTGCTCGCCGAGAAGGTCGGCGTCCCGGTGGCGCCGTGGAGCCACGGCCCCGTCGAGGGGCCCGACGACGGCCGGCGGCACGCCGAGACCATCGGCTACCCGCTCATCGTCAAGTCGCGCAGCGGCGGCGGGGGCCGCGGGATCCGCGTCGTCCGCTCGCCCGGGGAGCTCGAGGAGGCGCTGACCCGCACGCAGACCGAGGCGCAGCGCACCTTCGGCGACCCGGTCGTGTTCATGGAGCGGCTGGTCGAGGGCGGCCGGCACGTCGAGGTGCAGGTGATCGCCGACCGGCACGGCACCGTCTGGGCCCCCGGCATGCGCGACTGCTCGGTGCAGCGGCGCAACCAGAAGGTCCTCGAGGAGTCCAGCTCGCCGGCGCTCACCCCCGAGCAGGACGCCGCCCTGCGCGAGTCCGCCGTCGCGCTGGTCCGGGCGGCCGGCTACGTCGGCGCGGGCACCGTCGAGTTCCTCTACCAGCCCGAGGAGCAGCTCACCACCTTCCTCGAGGTCAACACCCGGCTGCAGGTCGAGCACCCCGTCACCGAGGCGACCACCGGCCTGGACCTGGTGAAGCTGCAGCTGCACGTGGCCGCCGGCGGCCGGCTCGAGGGCGACCCGCCGGCGGCGACGGGGCACGCCGTCGAGGCCCGGCTCACCGCCGAGGACGCCGAGCAGGGCTTCGCGCCCGCCCCCGGCCGGGTCGAGCTGCTGCGGTTGCCCACCGGCCCCGGCATCCGCGTGGACACCGGGCTGAGCGTCGGCGACGCCGTCCCGCCGCAGTACGACTCGATGATCGCCAAGGTCATCGCCTGGGGCCGGGACCGGCCCGAGGCCCTCGCCCGGCTGCGCTGCGCGCTGCGCGAGACCACCGTCGTGCTGGCCGGCGGCACCACGACCAAGTCCTTCCTGCTCGACCTGCTCGACCGGCCGGAGGTCGTCGAGGGCACCGCCGACACCGGGTGGCTGGACCGCGCCGGCACCGCCGGCGCCCGGCCGGCCGGCAACGCGTGGGTGGCGCTCGTGCAGGTGGCGCTCGGCCTGGCCGAGGCGGAGGTCGAGCAGGAGCGGCTGGCGTTCCTGGCGTCGGCCCGCGGCGGCCGGCCGCGGGCACCCCACGAGGTCGGCCGCACCATCGAGCTCGGCATGCGCGGGCAGGTGTACCGGCTGACGGTCGCCACCGTGGACCGCGACCGCTACCGGGTCGGGCTCGACGACCGGGTGGTCGACGTCGAGGTCGACCGGCTCGGCCCCCTGGAGAGCCGGCTCACCGCCGGCGGACGGCGGTACTCCGTGGTCGCCGCCGAGGCACCCGGGTCCTCCCTGGTCGAGGTGGACGGCGAGACGCACCGCGTGAGCCGGGACGTCGGCGGCGTGGTCCGTGCCCCCGCGCCGGCCGTGGTCGTCGCCGTCCGGGTGGCGCCGGGCGACGAGGTGGAGGCCGGCCAGCCGGTCGCCGTCCTGGAGAGCATGAAGATGGAGACGGCGGTGCGCGCGCCGTTCGCCGGCCGCGTCCGCGAGGTGCGCGCCGCGGTCAACAGCCAGGTCGACGCCGGCGCGCCGCTGCTGACCCTCGAGCGGACCGGCGGTGACGTCGAGGAGGCCACCGGCGAGCGCGTGGCCCTCCCGGAGGAGGCGCAGACGCCGGACGGCGACCCGCGGGCGCGGGCACTGGCCCGGCTGGCGGCGCTGCGGGCGCTGGTCACCGGCTACGACGTCAGCGGGGGGCACGCGAAGCGGCTGGTCGCCGAGTACGCCGCCGCCCGCGACGAGCTGCCCGTCGACGACGCGGAACTGCTGTCGGCCGAGCTCGACGTCCTGGTCACCTTCGCCGACTTCTCCGAGCTCTCCCGCAACCGGCCGGCCAGCGAGGAGGAGCAGGCCGACACCCAGGTCCACAGCCCGCGGGAGTACTTCCACGCCTACCTGCACTCCCTGGACGTGGAGCGGGAGGGGCTGCCGGAGGCCTTCCGCGCGCGGCTGCGGCGGGCGCTGGCCCACTACGGCGTCGAGGACCTCGAGCCGAGCGCGGCGCTGACCGAGGCGGTGCACCGGGTCTTCCTCGCCCAGCAGCGCGTCGGCGAGCAGCTGCCGGCCGTCTCCGCCCTGCTGGACCGCTGGCTGACCGCCGACCGGCTGCCCGACGGGCCGGCCCGCGCGGAGGTGGGGGAGGTCCTCGACCGGCTGGTCGTTGCGACGCAGCTGCGCCACCCCGCGCTGGGGGACCTGGCCCGCGCCGTCCGCTACCGGCACTTCGAGGAGCCGGTGGTCCGGGCGGCCCGGCAGGAGGTGCTCGACCGGGCCGCGCGGCTGCTCGACGAGCTCGACGAGGCCGGCGCGCGCGGCGACACCGCGGAGAGCATCCGGCGGATGGAGGCGCTGGTCGCCAGCCCCGAGCCGCTGGTGCGGCTGCTGGCGCAGCGGTTCGGCCGCTCCACCGCCGTCCCGGACCCGGTGCTGGAGGTCCTCACCCGGCGCTACTACCGCAGCCGCGACCTCGAGGACGTGCGCTCGGCCCTGCTCGACGGGGACACCTGCGTCCAGGCCGAGTTCGACCTGCACGGCGCGCGGCTGCACCTGCTGGCGCTGATGACCGACGCGGCGCGGCTGCCGGAGGCGCTGGCGGCGGTGGCGGGCGCGCTGGCCGACGTCGCCGACCCGACGCAGGTGGTCGTCGACCTCTACGTGAACTGGCCCGACCGCCCCGCGGACGCCGACGAGGTCTCCGAGCGGTTGCGCGGGCAGCTCGAGGGCGTGCCGGAGCTGCGGACCGGCCGCCGGGTCACCGTCACGGTCTGCACCCCGGACGGCGAGGTCGAGACGATCACCTTCCGGCCGACCCCGGACCGGGCACAGAGCCCGACAGGGGAGGGCGGCCAGGCCCCGGGGCGCCCGACAGGGGAGGGCGGCCAGGCCCTGGGGCTCGCCGAGGAGCGCACCATCCGCGGCCTGCACCCGCTCACCGCGCAGCGGCTGGACATCTGGCGGTTCAAGGAGTTCGACGGCGAGCGCGTGCCGTCGCCCGAGGACACCTACCTGCTGCACGTCACGGCGAAGGAGAACCCGAACGACGAGCGGTTCATCGCCATGGCCGAGGTCCGCGACCTGACCCCGGTGCGCGACGAGCACGGCGCGGTCGTCGGGTTCCCGACGATCGAGCGGCAGCTCACGTCCTGCCTGGACGGCCTGCGGCGGGCGCAGTCGCTGCGGCGGTCCCGGCGGCCGCTGGAGCACAACCGCATCCACCTGTACGCCTGGCCCTCGATCGAGGTGCCGCTGGCCGAGGTGGCCCAGTTCGCGCGCACCGCCGCCCCGCTGACCCTCGGCGCCGGCCTGGACCAGATCGTGCTGCTGGCCCGGCTGCAGGAGGAGAGCGGCCCGCCGCGCGAGGTGGCGCTGCGCTTCTCCACCCGCCCCGGCACCGGGGTGCGGATGCAGGTCACCGACCGCCCGACCCAGCCGCTGCGGCCGCTGGACGACTACACCGCCAAGGTGCTCAGCTCCCGGGCCCGCGGTGCGCCCTACCCGTACGAGCTGGCCCCGATCCTGGCCGGCCCGGACGGCTCCTTCGTCGAGCACGACCTGGACGCCGACGGCCGGCTCACCCCGGTCGAGCGCCCGCCCGGGCAGAACCGGGCCGGCATCGTCGTCGGCCTGGTCACCACGCTGACGCCGCGCTACCCGGAGGGCATGACCCGGGTGGCCCTGTTCGGCGACCCGACCAGGGCGCTGGGCACCGTCGCCGAGCCGGAGTGCGCGCGGGTCGTCGCCGCCCTGGACCTGGCCGAGGAGCGCGGCATCCCGGTCGAGTGGTTCGCGCTGTCGTCGGGCGCGCGCATCTCGATGGACAGCGGCACCGAGAACATGGACTGGGTGTCGCGGGCGCTGCGCCGAATCATCGAGTTCACCCAGGCCGGCCACGAGATCAACGTCGTCGTCACCGGGATCAACGTCGGCGCCCAGCCGTACTGGAACGCCGAGGCCACGATGCTCATGCACACCAAGGGCATCCTGGTCATGACCCCGGACAGCGCCATGGTGCTGACCGGCAAGCACTCCCTGGACTACTCCGGCGGGGTCTCGGCCGAGGACAACTTCGGCATCGGCGGCTACGACCGGGTGATGGGGCCCAACGGCCAGGCGCAGTACTGGGCGCCGGACCTCAACGGCGCGCTGGACGTGCTGTTCCGGCACTACGACCACGCCTACCGCGCGCCGGGGGAGCGCTGGCCGCGGCCGGCGCAGACCTCCGACCCGCGGGACCGCGACGTGCGCTCCTTCCCGCACGCGCACCCGGACAGCGAGTTCACCACCGTCGGCGACGTCTTCTCGGCGGAGGCGAACCCCGAGCGCAAGAAGGCCTTCGACATCCGCACCGTCATGCGGGCGGTCACCGACCAGGACCACCCGGTCCTCGAGCGGTGGGCCGGGATGGCCGACGCCGACACCGCCGTCGTCCTCGACGCCCACCTCGGTGGGCATCCGGTGACCGTGCTGGGCGTGGAGTCGCGGCCGATCCCGCGGCGCGGCAGCCACCCGGCCGACGGGCCCGACCAGTGGACGGCGGGGACGCTGTTCCCGCGCTCGTCGAAGAAGACCGCGCGGGCCATCAACGCGGCCAGTGGCAACCGGCCGCTCGTGGTGCTGGCCAACCTGTCGGGCTTCGACGGCTCACCGGAGTCCCTGCGCAACCTGCAGCTGGAGTACGGCGCCGAGATCGGCCGGGCCATCACCAACTTCGACGGCCCGATCGTCTTCTGCGTCGTCTCCCGCTACCACGGCGGCGCCTTCGTCGTGTTCTCCGGCGTCCTCAACGACAACATGGAGGTCCTCGCCGTCGAGGGCTCCTACGCCTCGGTGATCGGGGGCGCACCCGCCGCGGCGGTGGTGTTCTCCCGCGAGGTCGACAAGCGCACCGCCGCCGACCCCCGCGTCACCGAGCTGGAGGCCGCCATCGCCGCGGCCGACGCCGTCGAGCAGGCCCACCTCCGGTCGCAGCTGGCGACGCTGCGCAGCGCCGTCCGCTCGGAGAAGCTCGGCGAGGTGGCCGCCGAGTTCGAGGCGGTCCACGACATCGAGCGGGCCCGCCGGACCGGCTCGGTGCACGCCATCATCCCCGCCGCCGAACTGCGGCCCCGCCTCATCGCCGCCGTCGAGCGCGGGATGGAGCGCGCCACCACGACCTGACCGCCCCCGTCATGAGAGGACTCCCGTGAACGCGTTCGTCCTGAACCGGCACGGCCGCATGGTGTTCCCCTCGAACGTCATGCCCGAGCTCGACTTCTCCACCCTGGAGACGCTGGAGCAGCTCGACAGCGTCATCCGCCGGGACTTCGAGACCAAGGCCCCCAGCGGCACCGAGATCCTCGAGCGGGTCCGGACCGGCGCCTACGCCACCCGCTACGACCTGATGCGCGACCTGGCCCTGAACCTCTTCTGGGCCAACCGCTTCTCGATCACCATGTACGACAAGCGGCCCACCCGCTGGGCCGACGTCCCCCGGTTGCGGTCGGACGTGTTCCTGCCGGTGCTGGAGCCCTGGGAGGACGGCGAGGCCAAGATCTCCGCGGTCGAGCAGGCCTACCCGCAGCTGCCGTCGCGGTGGGACGGGGGCTGCGAGGACCGCATCTTCGACATCCTGTTCGACGTCTACGGCCACCGGAAGCACCACGCCTCGACGCTCCCGGCGCTCAAGCCCACCGTCGCGGAGTTCCTCGAGCAGCCGGGGAACCTGACCTTCCGGCTGCCGGACTACGACCCGGACTACCCGGTCTACGACTACACCGACATCCTCGACGTCTCCGAGGACGTGCCGGAGCTCGAGGCGCTGCACCGCTGGGCGATGGTGCTGCACAACCAGTACCCCTGGGACCGGTCGAAGATGGAGCTGGCCCGGGCCGAGGACCTCGACGACGACGACTACGTGGTCGCCTTCCACCCCCGCGACAAGGAGGTGCGGGCCTTCCTGCGCCGGCTGCGGACAGGTGCCGAGCCCCGGCACGTCGCCGGGCCCCGGGAGTCGCGGCCGCCGGTGCGGCCCTACCCCGAGCTCGACGTGCGGCAGCGCTTCGCGGTGCAGCCGCGGATCGAGGCGCTGGCCGCGGTGCACGGCGACCAGGTGTGCAGCAACGACGACCTCATCCGCAACACCGCCTACAACTGGTCGCCGATGAGCGCCGACGAGATCGCCTCGAAGACCGGCATCGAGCAGCGCGAGTACAGCTCGCTGCCGCTGGAGGAGCTCGCCCTGCAGGCCGCCGAGGCGGCGCTGGACAAGGCCGGGCGACAGCCGGAGGAGATCGGCGCCGTGCTGGTCTGCACCTGCACCAGCTCCCGGCTCATCCCGTCGCTGGCCACCTACCTCTGCGGCCAGCTCGGGATGCACCAGGTGTACGCCGCCTACGACGTCATCGCCGCCTGCGCCGGCATGCCCTACGGCGTCGCCGACGCCGTGCGGATGCTGCAGGAGGTCGAGCGGCCGATCCTCGTCGTCTGCGTCGAGAAGTTCTCCGACAAGATCGGCAACGTCCGCACCTCGCGGATGATCTTCGGGGACGGCGCGGCGGCGCTGGTGGTCGGCCCGGCACCCGAGGGCACCGAGGGCGACATCGACTACATGAAGACCTACGCCAGCGGCCCGGCCAGCGAGGTGAACTCGATCCTCTGGCCCAACCCCGAGTTCGACAACAACATCACCGTGTTCGGCCCGCAGGTGAAGGCGCTGGCCGGCCGCTACCTCTCCCAGATGATCGACGAGCTGGGGCAGCTGCCGGCGCCGGACGGCGGGGAGGGGTCGCTGATGGACGCGATCGACCTGATCGTGCCGCACCAGGCGAACAAGACGATGGTGATCGGGCTGGCCGAGCGGGCCGGGCTGGCCGCCGACCAGCTCTACTTCAACATCGAGAAGGTCGGCAACACCTCCTCGGCGAGCATCCCCCTGGCCATCCACGACGCCGTGCGCGACGGGGTGGTCACCGAGCCGGTGCGGGTCTTCGCGCCGGGCTTCGGTGCGGGTGCCGTGGCCGGGTACGCGGTGATGCGGGTCGACCCCGCGGTGGTCGCCGTCCAGGGGACGTCCGCGCCGCACGAGCACGGTGCCGAGATGCCCGCCCCGGCGCCGGCCGACGAGGCGCAGCCCGGGTCGGCCTCGGAGGGGATGCGGGAGGCCTTTACCTGAGCACCCGCACGGTCCGCGCCGCGGACGGCACGCGGCTGCGCGCCTGGACCAACGACGGGGACGGCGTCCCGGTCCTGCTGTGCAACGGCCTGGGCGCGCCGCCGGCGGCCTGGTCGCGGCTGGTCCACCGGGACAGCGGCTTGCGGGTGGTCACCTGGGCGCACCGCGGCCTGGCCGGCTCCGAGCGGCCGGCCGACCCGGGCCGGGTGCGGGTCGAGGACCACGCCGACGACGCCCGCGCCGTCCTCGACGCCTTCGACCTGCCGTCGGCGACGGTCGTCGGCTGGTCGCTCGGGGTCAACGTGGCGTTCGAGCTGGCGCTGGAGCAGAGCTCCCGCGTCCGGTCGCTGCTCGCCGTCGCCGGCGTGCCGGGTGGGAGCTTCTCCGCGATGTTCGCCCCCTACGGCGTGCCGCGGCGGCTGCGGGCCCCGGCCGGCCGGCTGAGCAGCCGGCTGCTGCCGGTCGTGGGCCCGCTGCTCCCGGTGGTCGTGGCCAGCCTGCCGCCCTGGCACGAGCTGCTGACGCCGGCGGGCGTCACCGGGCCGGCGCGCGAGGCCACCCACCCGTCCGCGCTCTACCACGTGCTGCACGAGTTCTCGCGGCACGACTGGCGCTGGTACCGGCACCTGGCCCTGGCCGTCGCCGAGCACGCGCCGCTGGACGTCGCGTCGGTGCGCTGCCCGGTCACGTTCGTGGCCGGCCGCTACGACACCCTCGTCGACCCGGCCGACGTCCGGACGGCGGCCGAGACGGTGCCGGGCGCGCGCCTGCGCACGCTGGCGGGCACCCACTTCGTGCCGCTGCAGTACCCCGAGGTGATGCGCGAAGAGCTGCAGGCGCTCGTCGCCCGCGAGGGGCGGAGCGTCCCCTAGCGGTCCCGGACGTCGTCGCCGGGGGCCGGACCGGCGCCCTGGCCGGGTGCGGCCGGTGACCCGGGGCCCCGCCACCTCCCGGCTAGGCCGGCACCCGGTCGCGGACGTAGGAACCGGGGGCCGGTTCCAGCGGCGGGTGGGCGGCGCTGCCCAGCGTCCCGGGCGCCGGACGCTCCTTCCCTGAGTGCTCGATCGCCCACTCCGACCAGGGCTCCCACCAGCTGCCGGTGTGCTCCTCGGCCGCCGCCCGCCAGGCGTGCGGGTCCGGCCCGGGCTCGCCGCCGGTCCAGTACTTCGCCCTCGGGTTGCCCGGCGGGTTCACCAGGCTCTGGATGTGGCCGCTGGAGCTGAGCACGAAGGTGCTCGGCCCCGACAGCAGCTGGGTGGTCCGGTAGCAGCCGTACCAGGGGGTGATGTGGTCGGTGAGCGCACCGGTGACGAAGGTCGGGACGGTGATCCGGCTCAGGTGGACCGGCGTCCCCAGCACCCGCAGCGCCCCCGGCTTCACCAGCGCGTTGTTGCCGAAGACGTCGAGGAACTGCTCGTGCAGCCGGGCGGGCAGGTTCGTGCCGTCGGCGTTCCAGGCGAGGACGTCGAACGCCGGCGGGTCCTCGCCCATGAGCCACTGCTGGACCAGGTAGTTGAAGATCAGGTCGTCCGGGCGCATCCAGGTGAACATCGAGCCCATCTGCCGGGCGGTGATGACGCCGCGTCGGCTGGAGTTGCGCCGGGCCACCTCGAGCATCCGCGGGCCGGAGAAGGCGCCGAGCGGTGCCCGGCTCGAGAAGTCGAGCAGGGTCACCGCGTAGCCGGCGGCGTGCACGCGGTCGTCACCGTTGGCGGCGAGGTGGTTCAGCGCGGTCGTCATGACCTGCCCGCCGGCGCACAGGCCCAGGGTGGTCGCGTCGGGGGAGCCGGTGACCTCCCGGGCGACGTCGACGGCGGTGACGACACCCTGGGCGTACTCGTCCAGGCCCCACTCGGACTGCTCCCGGGTCGGGTTGCGCCAGCTGATCATGAAGACCTGCAGGCCGCGGCTGACCGCGTACTCCACCAGGCTGCGGCCGGGCCGCAGGTCGAGGAAGTAGAAGCGCCCGATCGGCGGCGGCACGATCACCAGCGGGCGCGACCGGACCGTCGGGGTGGTCGGCGTGTACTGGATGACCTCGATGACCTCGTCGCGGTGGACGACGGCGCCCGGCGTGATGCCCAGGTCCTCGCCGACGACGAAGGCGCTGCGGTCGACCTGCCGGGGCAGCCCGCCGTTGCGCACCACGTCGTGGACGACGTTCCGGAGCCCGCGGACGACGCTGACCCCGGCGGTGTCGAACGCCCGCTTGAGCGCGGCCGGGTTGCCCAGCAGGGTGTTGGTGGGCGCTATCGCACTGGTGACCGCGTTGAGCACGAAGCGGACCTGCTCGACCTCGCGCCAGTCGGCGCCGCCGGCCTCGAAGTCGCCGACCAGGCGGTCCAGTGACGCGGCCGTCGCGAGGTAGGACTGGGCGAGCCGGCGGTACCCGGGGTGCAGCGACCAGGCCGGGTCGGCGAACCGCTTGTCCTTCGGCGAGGGTGCGATCTCGTCGGTGCCGCGGAGGATGCGCAGGGTGTCCCGGCCGAGCCGCACGGCCTCCCGCGCCACCGGTCGGGGCTGGGTGAAGGTCGCGACCAGGCCCCGGGCCATGCCGCGCGGCGAGGGGAGGCCGACGGGCTCGCCGCCCTCCACCGGAGCCGGCGGGCCCGGGTCGTCCTGCGCCACCGGGCGCTCGTCCGCAGGTCGTGGGCGGGTGGCCGAGCGCTGGCGCGGCGGTGTCGTCGACTGGGTCGTCACGGATCCCCCTCTGTGATGCGGGTCACACGTAGTCGACCGTAGCGCGCCTCCCGGGGTGCCAGGTAGCTCCGCAGCCGTGCGCCCGGCGGCCGAGGACGGCCCGCCCCTCCCGTACGCGGGGGCGCGGCGGTAACGTCGCCGGCGTGACGGCCCCGCGGAGGCTGGACGCACCGACCGGTCTGCGGCCCGGCGACCACGTCTGCTGGACGTACGCCGACGCCGCCGACCTCTCGGCCGCCGTCCTGGCCTTCCTCGACGAGGGACGACGGCTCCGCGAGCAGCTGCTGCTCATCGGGTCCTCGGGACCCGAGCTGCTGCGGACCCTGGCCGCCCTGCCGGGACGGGACGACATGCTCGCCGGCGGGCAGCTGCGGGTGCAGAGCACCGCCGAGGCGTACGCCGCCGGCGGTGAGCTCTCGCCGACCGGGCAGGTGGACGCGTACCGGCGGCTGGTGGCGGAGGCCCTGGAGCGGGGCCACACCGGCCTCAGGGTCGCGGCCGACATCACCGCACTGGTCCGCCGCGGGCCCGACGCCCGGCGCCAGCTGCACCACTACGAGCAGCTGGCCGACGCCATGATGGCCACCGTCCCCATGACCGCGCTCTGCCTCTACGACGCCTCGCTCACGGCGGGCGTCCTCGGCCCGGTCACCCTCCTGCACCCCGTCCAGCACGCCGACGAGCGGGAGGCGCTGGCCCACCTGTCCGGACGCGGCCCGTCGCTGTCGCTGCACGGCGAGGTCGACGTCACCCAGGCCGACGACCTGTTCCACGCCCTCGTCGACGTCGCCTGCGCCGGTCCCGGCGAGGTGGTGCTCGACCTCTCGGGCCTCCGGTTCCTGGACGTGGCGGGCGCCCGCGCCCTGGCCCGGGCCACTCAGGTGCTCCGAGCCGCCGACGTGCACCTGCGGATGGGGCGGGTCCCGCGCGTGGCCGCCCGCTGCCTGGGCCTGTTCGGGCTGGGCGGCGGGGCGACGGTGCCCGCGTGACGGTGGTCCGCCCGACCGGCGACTGGGACGGCACGGGCTTCGCCCACGAGGCCTTCGCGTTCAGCGCCGACCAGGAGCTGCTCGACCGGCTGGCCCCGTTCGTCCTGGAGGGCCTGTCCCGTGGGGAGCCGGTGCTGGTGGTCGCCGGCGCGCGGGTCCGGACGCTGCTCACCGAGGAGCTGGGCGCGGACGTGGCCCGGCTGACCAGGTTCGCCGCCGCGGAGACGTGGTGGCGGGGCGGACACCCCACGCTGCACGCCTACGACCGGGAGCTGCGTGCGCTACACGCCGTGGCGCCGAGCTGGCGGCTGGCCGCCGAGCCGACGTGGCTCGGCCCGTGACGACGGGCGGGAGTGGAGCCGTTTCGAGGCCGTCGCCAACCGCTGCTACGCGTCCCTGCCCTACTACAGCCTCTGCCTGCACGACCGGCAGCGGCTCCCGGTGGCGGTCCTCGACGCGGTGGCGCGGACCCACCCGCTCACCTGGGGGAACTGCGCACCGGTCCCCGAGCCGGCCTACGAGGACCCGGAGCGGTTCCTCCGGTCGGTCCACCCGGCCTGGGGCCGGCGACCGTCGTGGGCCTCCGTCGCGGCGCTGACCACACCGCGGGAGGCGCGCCGCGCCGTGGCGGCGGCGGCCCTGGACTGGTGGCCGGCGCGCGTGGGCGAGGTCGTCCAGGCCGCCCACGAACTCGTGGTCAACGCCCTGCGCGTGGCGGCGTTCGCCGAGGTGTCGTCGTGGACCGACGGGGACACCCTCGTCGTCGAGGTGGCCGACGCCGGGCCGGGCCTGCCCGACGAGACCCTCGGCTACGTCCCGCCCTCCGACGGCCCCGACGGCGCCCGGGGCATGTGGTTGGCGTGGAGCCTGGCCGACGACGCGGCCGTCGACTCCTCCCCGGCGGGGACCGCCGTCCGGCTGTTCTTCCACCGCTGAGGAAGGAGTCTGGACGGGCCTGACGGCGCGCGTCAGACGAGGACGCGGCGGCCGGACGCCATGTCGGCGGCCTCGGCGGCCAGCAGGATCCGGCGGGCGGGGCGGTAGCGGCCCTCCCGGAGGCTGCGCGCCTTCTCGGGGTCGACCTGCGCCAGTTCGGCGTTGGAGGCGAGGTTGTGCGCGTTGTCGGCCAGCTTGACCAGGCGGCCCAGCGGGTGCGCCGCGGCCCGGCGGATCAGGCCGGCGATGTAGGGCTCGCCGGGGCGGCGGGTGACCGCGTCGATCGCCTCGACGACGACCTCGGGGACGCCGAGGGTCCGCAGCCGGTTGAGGTCGTAGCGGCGGGTGGGGTCGGGGTGGTCGTGGGTGTCCTCGACGATGTCGTGCAGCGCGCCGGCCATCTCCGCGAGGGGGCCGTGGGGGCGCAGGGCCTCGGCGATCGGCCGCAGGTGCGCGAGGTAGTAGTCGCGGCCCTGCTTGTCGACCTGACCCTGGTGCGCGTGCAGCGCGAGCAGGTGTGCGTCGGGAACGGTGAACCCCACGGTCCGAGGCTAGGTGCTGGGCGCGGCGCGGGTGCAGCAGCCGACCGCGAGCCAGGGCGGCCGTGGCCTCCATGGGCCCCGACGTCACCGGCTCCGTCGTCCTGGTCACCGGCGGGGGCAGCGGCGCCCCAACCGGCCGGCCGCACGTGGGGACGGCGGCGCGCAGGCCGGCTGTGGGCGAAGTCGCAGGTCCGGCGGGGCGGTCGGGCCGATCCGCTCAGTAGAGTCGATGGGCAACGCCATCCGGAGCGGCCGAGAGACCTGGCTCGACGACGCCGCAGCAACCCCCCGCCACGGCGGACGAGGGTGCTACTGCCAGGAACGATGGAGGACGACCATGACAGGCGCAGCGCCCACGTGGGCCCGCCGGCACGTCGACCTGTGCCGCACCGCCGCGGCCCTGTGTCGCTGAGCTCCCGGCACCCGTCGCGGTAGCTGCCCGGTCGCCCGGGGCAGACAGCTGCCGTCCGACCCGTCACCCCCCGGTGCCGTCCGGCGCCCGTGGGGGTGCTCCCGCGCGGGCCGGCCCGCCGCCGCTCGACCCCCGTCCCTGCCTGCTCACCCCGAGGACTGCCGCCCGTGATCGATCTGCACGATGTCCGCAAGGTCTTCCCCGCCCGGGGACGCTCCGGCGAGGTCGTCGCCGTCGACGGGGTCAGCCTGCGGGTGGCGGCCGGCGAGTTCGCCGGCGTCGTCGGCCCCAGCGGGTCGGGCAAGAGCACGCTGGTGCGACTGGTGAACCTGCTCGAGCGGCCGACGTCGGGGTCGGTGACCGTCGACGGCCGGGTGCTCACCGAGCTGCCGGACGACGAGGTCCGCCAGGCGCGCCGCTCCATCGGCATGGTGTTCCAGCACTTCGAGCTCCTTGACTCGCGGACCGCCGCCGGCAACGTCGAGCACCCGCTGGAACTGGCCGGCGTCGGCCGGGCCGAGCGCCGCCGACGCGCGACCGAGCTGCTGGACCTGGTCGGGCTGGGGGAGCGCGCGGACGCCCACCCGGGGCAGCTCTCCGGTGGGCAGAAGCAGCGGGTGGCGATCGCCCGCGCCCTGGCCGGCCGCCCGAAGGTCCTGCTCTGCGACGAGGCGACCTCCGCCCTGGACCAGGCCAGCACCACCGGCGTCCTGGAGCTGCTGCGTCGGGTGCGGGCCGAGCTCGGCCTGACCGTGCTGCTCATCACCCACGAGATGGCCGTCGTCAAGGCCGTGTGCGACAGCGCCGTCCTGCTCGAGCGCGGCCGGGTCGTGGACAGCGGCCGGTTGAGCGAGGTCCTGACCCGCGAGCACTCACCGCTGGCCGACGCGCTGCTGCCCGCGCCGCTCACCGACGCGGACGCCGGCCACGGCGGGGTCCTGCTCCGGGTGACCGTCACCGACCGCACGCCCGAGACCGTCGTCCTGCAGACCCTGATCGGGCAGCTGGGCCTCGCGGTGGAGGTCGCCGGCGGCTCGGTGGAGACGGTCGCCGGAGGGCGCTACGGCCGGCTGCTGCTGCGGGCCACCGGCGACCTCAGCCGGCTCGACGGCGCGCTGCGCGGGCTGCGCGACGACGGCGTCCTCATCGAACCGATACCCCGGGACAGCGGTGCGGTGGCGACGGCGGGGGCGGACCGATGAGCGACTGGGCGCGCGTCTGGCCGCAGCTGCTCGAGGCGACCTGGGAGACGCTGTACATGGTCGGGGTCTCCGCCCTGCTCACCGTGCTGCTCGGCATCCCGCTCGGCATCCTGCTGACCGTCACCGCGCCGGGTGCGCTCGCCCCGCGGCCGCTGCTGTACCGGCTCCTGGGACTGGTGGTCAACCTCGGCCGCTCGCTGCCGTTCATCATCCTGCTGGTCCTGGTCGCGCCGGTCACGCGCGGCGTGGTCGGGACGACGATCGGCTCGACGGCGGCCATCGTGCCGCTGACGATCGGCGCCGTCCCCTTCCTCGCCCGGCTGGTGGAGACGAGCCTGCGGGAGGTCGCCTCCGGGAAGGTCGAGGCGGCGCTGTCCATGGGCGCGCGCCGCCGGGACGTCGTCCGCACCGTGCTGCTGCCGGAGGCGCGGCCCTCGCTCATCGCCGGCACCACCGTCACCGTCGTCGCCCTCATCAGCTACTCGGCGATGGCCGGCGCCGTCGGCGGTGGCGGGCTCGGCGACTTCGCGATCCGCTTCGGCTACCAGCAGTTCCGGACCGACATCACCCTGCTGACCGTCGTCCTGCTGCTGCTCATCGTCCAGGTCCTGCAGTGGGCCGGCGACCACTGGGCGCGCCGGCTGGCCCACGCCTGACCGCCCGCACCGACCCTGCGGTGGCCGGCCGGCCACCGTCCCCCGCACCACCGTCGAAGGAGAACTCCCACCATGCGCTCCCGTCTCACCTCGCTCCTGGCCGCGTCCGCGGCGACCGCCCTGCTGGCCGCCTGCGGCGGCGGTGAGGCCGAGCTGTCCGCGGCCGACGAGCCGCTGCGGGTGGGCGCGTCCCCGGTGCCGCACGCCGAGATCCTGCGCTACATCGACGAGAACCTCGCCGAGGGCGCCGGTCTGGACCTCGAGATCGTCGAGTTCACCGACTACGTGCAGCCCAACGTCGCCCTCGACGACGGCTCGCTGGACGCCAACTACTTCCAGACGATCCCGTACCTGGAGGAGCAGGAGGCCAGCGCCGGCTACGACTTCACCCCGCTGGCGCCGGTGCACATCGAGCCCCTCGGCATCTACTCGGAGTCGCTGACCGACCTCGCCGCCCTCCCGGACGGCGCCACGGTGGCGATCCCGAACGACCCGACCAACGCCGCCCGGGCGCTGCGGCTGCTCGAGGCCAACGGGCTGATCACCCTGGCCGACACCGGTGACGGGGCGCCGACGTCGCTGGACGTCCAGGACAACCCGAAGGACCTGCAGATCTCCGAGGTCGAGGCCGCGCAGGTGCCGCGGTCCCTGGCGGACGTCGACATCGCGGTCATCAACGGCAACTACGCCATCGAGGCCGACCTCGTCCCGGCCGAGGACGCCCTGGCGCTGGAGGAGGCCGAGGGCAACCCCAACGCCAACCTGCTGGTCGTGCGGACCGGTGACGAGGACGACGAGCGGATCCAGCAGCTCGAGGGGCTGCTGCACTCCGACGAGGTCCGCCAGTTCGTCGACGAGACCTACGAGGGCGGGGTCATCCCCGCCTTCTGACGGTGCCCGCGGGGGCCGGCCGGCCGACCGGGCCGGCCCCCGCGGTCCCCTCCGGGTGCGGTGTCGGCCGTGGTCGGCACGGGGACGGTCGAGCAGCGAGTACCGCGGCACGCGGTGGGAACTGGGGGTATGGGCCGCCCCGGCCCGTCAGCCCGGGGCTCCGGCTCCCGCGTCGGCAGGAGGACACGCGCGCACGCTGCTCACCAACTTCCGCAACGTCGCCTTCTCCGGCAGCCTCGTCGACCTGGCCGTGGGCCTGGCCATCGGGGCGGCGTTCGCGACGGCGGTCGAGTCACTCGTCGGCGACGTCATCCTGCCGCTCGTCGCAGCGATCTTCGGGCAGCCGGACTTCGACGCCCTCGTGCTGACGGTCAACGGCGCGGAGATCCGCTACGGGTCGTTCCTGACCGCGCTCGTCTCGTTCCTGCTGCTGGCCCTCACGATCATGCTCATCGTCCAGGCCATCCGGCGGGCCACCGGCCGGGAGACCGCCGGGGCGCAGGGCAGCCGGGAGTGCGACCACTGCAGGAGCTTCATCCTGGTGGACGCGTCGGTGTGCATGTTCTGCACGCGGGACGTCGACCCGGTCGTCTCCTGAGCGACCACTGGCCGGACGGCGCCCGAGCGGCACCGGTCCGGAGGCCGCGGAGCAGTCGGCGGCTCCCACGGCAGCCGGATCGCCGACCGCTGCGCCGCCGTCCCCGTCCCGGGGGAACGAGGGGCACCATCGGGGGACCGCCGACGAGCACCGTCGGCGCTCGCAGCCGCGCAAGCCGGTACGGGAGGCGCGACGATGGCCCGGAGTGACTTCCACGTGGCGCTGACCAACGCCCTGGACCTCGCCATGCCGCCGGAGGTGCCGCAGGAGTACGACATCGAGGCCGTGGTCGACCAGTGCATCGCCCTGCTGGAGCGGGCGGGCTGGCGGTTCACGCGCACGCGTCCCGCCGGGACACCTCCCGGGCCGCGCCCGCCGCAGCCGGCGTGACCGCAGCGCCACGACCGGGGGACGACGGTGTCGGTCCACCGGCGCGGGGCGGCGCTGCGCGCTCCCGGCATCGTCCGCAGACGCGCGGAGGCCCCGCGGTCGCCGACCGCGGGGCCTCCTCGTGGACGACCGGGGGGAGGGGGCGCGACAGGTGTCGCCGTGCCCCTCCCGGCGCTCAGATGGCGCGGACGTTCTCCGCCTGCGGGCCCTTCTGACCCTGCGTGACGTCGAACTCGACGCGCTGCGCCTCGTCCAGCGACCGGTAGCCGGAGCCGGTGATCGCCGAGTAGTGGCAGAAGACGTCGGCGCCGCCGCCGTCCTGCTCGATGAAGCCGAAGCCCTTCTCCGCGTTGAACCACTTCACAGTGCCCTGGGCCATGTCGTTCTCTCCTGCGTGCTGTCGTGTCCGGACCGACCGGTGCCGGTCCCGGGTCGCCGCACCGACCGGAAGGACCGAGAGGAACGTCAGGCAGAGACGACTGCGGACGTCCGGGAGAACGAAGCAGAGGCACGACGGCGACCGGGCACGACTGTACGGGCCGCCGCACGTCTGCGGGCGCGTGTCGGGGGACGAGAGGCGGATCTCAGCGGGGGGTGCGGCCGTGGAGGCCCGCGCAGGAGGCTGACCGGATGGACATCACGACGGTCAACGACCGCCACCTCTACCAGGGCCGGGTCGTCGTGCAGGACCCGGCCGACCCGTCCCGCCACATCGAGCTGCCGAGGAGGGTCCTCCGCTTCGGGCCCGCCGGCTGGCTGACGGTGATCGCCGCCCTCACCGAGGACGCCGAGATCGAGCTCTACCCGATCGGCCGGGTGCTGGCGGTCACCGACCTCCGTGAGGTCGGCGTGCCCGGCCATGCGTCCGGGGCGGACGACTGACCGTCGCCGGCTCGCGCTGTCCGGCGTCCGCCTGGAGACCAGGAGGCTCGCCGCGGCCCGGAGGCCCGGCCGGGTCCCGGCTCCGGCCGACCCGGCCGTGACGGCGGGCGGGCGCAGGGTCACCGTCGCGGGCGCGTCCCCCGGACGTCGGCGGCCTCGGCCGCGACGTCGCCCCGAGCCGGGGCGCGGCTTGTGACGATCCCGCGCGTCCCGACCCGGGAGGCCCGATGACCGAGACTCCGCCGGCGCCGGCCGCGACCCCCGCCGCGCCGGCCGCACGAACCCCCGACGGCGCCGGCGTCCACGCCGTGGTGGGGGCCGGGGGAGCGACCGGGCGGCGGCTCGTCGCCCACCTGCACGCGGCCGGGTACCGCGTGCGCGCGGTGACCCGCGACGGTCGCGACGCCGGCACGCCCGGTGTGGAGACCGCGGCGGCGGACGCCACCGACGGCGCGGCCCTGACCGCGGCCTGCCGCGACGCGACCGCCGTCTACCACTGCGTCATGCCGGTGCTCGCCCGCTGGACGAGCGACTTCCCCGTGGTCACCGACGCCCTGCTCGACGCCGCCTCCCGCGTCGGGGCGCGGCTGGTGTACGCCGACGACACGTGGATGTACGGGCGGGTCGACGGCCCGATGACCGAGGACACCCCGTGGCGGCCGGTCAGCACCAAGGGCGTGCTGCGCGCCTGGATCGCCGAGCGGGTCCTCGCCGCCGGTGCAGCCGGGCGTCTCCAGGTCGGCGTGGTCCGCGCGGGGGAGCTCTACGGTCCCGGCGTCCGGTCGCTCGTCGCCGGCAACGTGTTCCGCGCCGCGCTGCGCGGGTGGCCCGTGCAGTGGCTCGGGGACCCCGACCTGCCCCTGACGCCCACGTGCGTCGACGACTTCGCCGCCACCCTGGCCGCCGTCGGGACCGGCGGCGCCTCCGACGCCGCGGTGTGGCACGTGCCGCATCCGGGCGTCACCACCGGCCGGACGCTGGCCGCGGAGGCGTGCCGGCAGGCGGGCACCCGGCTGCGGCTGGTGCGGCACGGGAGCGGCCAGGTGCCCGCGCTCGGCCACGTCGTCCCGCTGGCCCGCGAGGGCGCGGAGATGGTGTACCAGTTCGAGCAGCCGTTCGTCGTCGACGGCAGCCGGGCGGGCCGGGCCTTCGGGCTCGCGGCGACCCCGTACGAGGAGGGCGTGCGCCGGACCCTGGCGGCCGAGCGGCGCGGCCCGAGCCGGTCGAGTGCGCCGCTCGGCCGAGCACCAGGGTGCCGCGGTACCAGGCCGGCGTAGGAGACGGCGTCGAGGAAGAAGCAGGCGGCGACGGCGGCACGGGCTCGGCGCAGACGCGCGGTGCCGGTCTCGGTCCTCGGGAGGGGTCAGCCGGCGAGCCGGTGCAGGGCGGAGCGGATCCGGTCGGCGTCCATCGGGTCGGTGGACAGGGCGCTGTGCAGGACCAGCCCCTCCACCAGCGCGTCGACCTCGCGGGCGGTCACCCGGTCGAGGTGCCGCTCGAGGCTGCGGCGGCTGCGGGACATCCAGTCCTGGGTGACCGCGCGCAGCGCCGGGTCGCGCGCTGCGGCGACGTACAGCTCGACGGCGAGCACCAGGTCGCGCGGGGAGCCGAGCAGGTCGCCGGTGAGGTGTTCGACCAGCGCCTCGAGCGCCGCCGCCCGGTCCGGTGCGGCGCGCATGCGCTCGTCGAAGCGCTCGGCGACGGCGTCGACGTGCCGCGTGAACGCCGCGGCGAGCAGCTCGGTCAGCGAGCCGAAGTGGTAGGTCAGCGACCCCAGCGGGACGTCGGCGGCGCGGGCGATCGCCCGGTGCGTGGCGGCGGCGACGCCCTGCTCGGCGATGACGTCGAGCGTGGTGTCGACCAGCCGGTCGCGCCGTCCCGGGTCGTGCCGGCGCGCCCGCCGCGCCGGGACCGAGGTCACCGGCCGGGCCCGTCCAGGGTGCGCACGACGCGGGCCGGGTTGCCGACGGCGACCACGTCGGGCGGCCGGTCGCGGGTGACCACCGCCCCGGCGCCGACGACGGTGTTCTCGCCGATCGTCACGCCGGGCAGCACGATCGCCCCGCCGCCGAGCCAGACGTTGTCGCCGATGGTGATCGGCTCGGCCGCCTCCCACTTGGCCCGGCGCGGCTCCGGGTCGACCGGGTGGGTCGGGGTGAGCAGCTGGACGTTGGGCCCGATCTGGACGTCGTCCCCGATGGTGATGGGCGCGACGTCGAGGGCGACCAGGCCGAAGTTGGCGAAGCAGCGCGCGCCGATGCGGAGGTGGCTGCCGTAGTCGACGAAGAAGGGGGGCCGGATCTCGGTGCCCTCGCCGACGGCGCCGAGCAGCTCCTCCAGCAGCCGGCGGCGCAGTGGGCCCTGGCGGACGGTCGTCGCGTTGTAGGCGTCGGCCAGGTCCAGCGCCCGGGTGCTGGCCTCGCCGAGCTCGGGGTCGTCGGCGATGTAGGGGTCACCGGCGAGCATCCGCTCGCGCATGGTCCGGGTGTCGCCCGCGTCGGGCCGGAGGCTCATAGGAACGAACGTACACAACGGCCGCTCGACGTCGTGTCCGGTCGCCGGGCTGCTCGCCGTGCCGGCGGCCCCGCCGCGCGGGAGGATGACCGCGCTCGACGCCCTGTGGCACCGACCCCGGCCGGAGGAACAGCGACATGAGTGAGGGCTCTGACAACGGCTTCGTCCGCACCCTCGGACGGTGGGACGTGCTCGCCGTGGCCTTCGGGGCGATGATCGGCTTCGGCTGGATCGTCCTGACCGGCGGCTTCTTGGAGAGCGCGGGCACGCTGGGGGCCGCACTCGCCTTCCTCATCGGCGGCGTCGTGGTCGCGCTGGTGGGGTTGACCTACGCCGAACTGGTGTCGGCCATGCCGCACGCCGGAGGAGAGCACAACTACGTCCTCCGCGCGATGGGCAGCCGGTGGGCGTTCGTCACCTCGTGGGCGCTGGTCCTCGGCTACGGCTCGGTGGTGGCGTTCGAGGCCGTGGCCCTGCCGCAGACCCTGCTGTACCTGTTCCCGGACATGCTGGCCGGCCGGCTGTGGACCGTCGCCGGCTACGAGGTCTACGCCAGCTGGGTCGCCGTCGGCGTGGTCTCCGCGGTGGTGATCACGTGGCTGAACTACGTGGGGGTCCGTCCCGCCGCGGTGTTCCAGAGCGTCGCCGTGCTCTTCCTCCTGGCGGTCGGGCTGGCGCTGGTCGTGGGCAGCTTCGTCGGCGGGGACACCGACAACATGCAACCGCTCTTCACCGGGGGCGCCGCGGGCCTCATCTCGGTGCTGGTCGCGACACCGTTCCTGTTCGTCGGGTTCGACGTCATCCCCCAGTCGGCCGAGGAGATCAAGCTGCCGTACCGCAAGATCGGTCAGCTCCTCCTCGTGTCGGTGGCCATGGCCGTGGGCTGGTACGTGCTCATCATGATCACCGTGGGGTCGTCGCTGCCGGCGGCCGACCTCGCCGCCTCCGAGCTGGCAGCCGCCGACGGCATGGCGGCGCTGTGGGGCAGCGACCTGATGGGCACCGTGCTGGTGCTCGGCGGGATCGCCGGGATCCTCACCTCGTGGAACGGCTTCCTCATCGGGGCCAGCCGCCTGGTGTACGCGCTGGCCCAGTCGGGGATGCTGCCGGCCTGGTTCGGGCGCCTGCACCCCCGCTACCGCACCCCGGGCAACGCCCTGCTCTTCATCGGGGGACTCTCCGCGCTCGCCCCGTTCTTCGGCCGCCAGACCCTGGTGTGGATGGTCGACGCCGGTGGGCTGAGCATCATCGTCGCCTACGTGATGGTCGCCGTGAGCTTCGTGCTGCTCCGCCGGCGGGAGCCCGACATGGCCCGCCCGTTCCGGGCCCCGGGCGGACCGGCCACCGGCGTGGTGGCGGCCGTGCTCGCCCTGGGGCTCGGCGTCCTCTTCCTCCCCGGCATGCCCGCGGCCCTGGTCTGGCCGTACGAGTGGGTGCTCCTGGCCGTGTGGTGGGCCCTGGGGCTGGCGTTCCTGCTGCGGGTGCCCTCCGTGGGCCCCGGTCCGGACGCCGAGGAATGCGTCCTGGCCGCCAAGGGCCGCTGACCGGCCCGCTGAACCGGGCCGCTGACCGGCCGGCTGTGGCCGAGCCGGGACGGCGAGCCGCCGAGGACGCCTCGAGAGCCACGGGGCCCAGGCGCTGCGACACGCCGAGCAACCCTTCCCTCACGGAGGGGTGGCTGCTTACCGTCCGCGCGCACTCCTGACGGGTCCACGGGGGACACGCGGGAGTGCGCGGAGAGGAGCAGTACATGAGGTCGACGACGACCCGCGGCCGTTCCGTGATCGTGGGGCTGACCGCCGCCGGTGGGCTGGCGGCCGGTCTGCTGGTCGCACCACCCGCCCTCGCCCACCCGGACCACTGCGTGTCCAAGGACGGCGAGGAGATCGACGAGTCGGAGTGCTTCACCGACTCCCAGATCGCCGAGTTCGACGACTCCGGCGCGCCGCTGCCCACGCCCGGCTCGGTGGCGAGCTCGCCGAACCTGCGGCTGCTGAGCACCACCCCCAAGAGCGGCATCGCCGCGGGACAGGACGCCTACAACTCCGACCTGGCCTTCGTCGACGGCTACGCGATCCAGGGCAACTACAACGGCTTCTCGATCTGGGACGTCCGCAAGCCCGGTGCCCCGGCGCTCGTCGGTCAGGCGGCCTGCCTCGGTGCGCAGAACGACGTCTCCGTGTACGGCGACATCGTGATCACCTCGACCGACTCCCGTCGCGTCACCGAGGCCTGCGACGCCCCGCCGCTCCGGGCCCCGGCGACCACCGACCCGAACGCCGAGTACTGGGAGGGCATCCGGGTCTGGAGCATCGCCGACAAGTCCCGCCCCGAGCTGCTGACGAGCGTCGAGACCGACTGCGGCTCGCACACGAACACCCTGGTCCCCGACCCGGCCAACGACCGGATGCTGGTGTACGTCTCGTCCTACGGTCCCAGCGCCGCGCAGAAGGACTGCCAGACGCCACACGACAAGATCAGCATCGTCGCCGTCCCGGACGACGCCCCGGCGTCCGCCTCGGTCATCGCCGAGCCCCTGCTCTTCCCCGACGGCGGCTTCGCCGGCGGCCTGGTGGACGTGGGCAGCGAGGCCTTCCCCCAGGGGCGTCGGCTCAGCGCGACGAGCGGGTGCCACGACATCACCGCCTACCCCGAGAAGGGCATCGCCGCCGGTGCCTGCATGGGCCAGGGCGTGCTGATGGACATCAGCAAGCCCGCGGAGCCGAGGGTGACGTCGTCGGTCACGGACGAGAACTTCACCTTCTGGCACTCGGCGACCTTCGACAACGACGCCACCAAGGTGGTCTTCACCGACGAGCTGGGCGGCGGTGGGGCGCCCACCTGCAACCCGACCGTGGGGGCCGAGCTGGGCGCCGACGCCGTCTACGACATCGTCGACGGTCGGCTGGAGAAGCGGTCGTACTTCAAGATCCCGCGCACGCAGACCAACGAGGAGAACTGCGTCGCCCACAACGGCTCGCTGATCCCGAACACCCAGGGACGCGACATCATGGTGCAGGCCTGGTACCAGGGCGGCATCTCGGTGTGGGACTTCACGGACTCGGCGAACCCGCGTGAGATCGCGTGGTTCGACCGCGGCCCGCTCAGCGCGGAGGCGCTGGTCCTCGGTGGCTCGTGGTCGGCGTACTTCTACGACGGGCTCATCTACAGCAGCGACATCCAGCAGGGCTTCGACGTCCTGAAGCTCGACGACCGGGCCATCGCCGGGGCGCGGTCGGACAAGACCGGGACGCTGAACCCGCAGTCGCAGACGCGGTACACCGTCGGGGCCAGCGGCAGGTCCCGCTAACCGCTCGGCCGTCGGGCCCGCCTCCTGTCGGGAGGCGGGCCCGACGCACGCCGGCCCGCGCCCGGCGACCCCGGCAGGGGCGGTTCAGGCGCGGTCGAGGTCCTCGATGCGCGCCGTGGAGGGACCTCGCCGGGCGGACGAGGACCGCGACACGGCCTCGGCCTCGCGCAGGACCCGCAGCACGTTCCCGCCGACCAGCCGGGCGCAGTCCTCCTGACTCCACCCGCGGTCGAGCAGCTCGGCGACCAGGGCGGGGTAGCAGGTGACGTCCTCGAGCCCGTCCGGGACGTCGTCCGTCCCGTCGAAGTCCCCGCCGATGCCGACGTGGTCGATGCCGGCCACCGCCCGCACGTGGTCGGCGTGGTCGGCCACCTCCGCGAGGGTCGCCCGCGGGCGGGGGTGGTCGGCCGCGTATCCGGCCGCGACCGCGGCCCGCGTGCCGGCGTCGTCCGGGTCGAGCCCGCGGCGCTCCACCTCGGCCCGGAGGCCGAGCGTCCAGGCACGGCACCGCGGCGAGACGAAGTCCGGCACGAACGTCACCATGCAGACCCCGCCGTTGGCGGCCAGCTGGCGGAGCAGGTCGTCGGAGGCGTTGCGGGGGTGGTCGCAGACCGCACGGGCCCCCGAGTGGGAGAAGAGCACCGGCGCCTCGGTGACCTGCAGGGCGTCCCGCGCCGTGGTGGCGGCCACGTGCGACAGGTCGACCAGCACGCCCAGCCGGTTCATCTCGCGCACCACCTCCCGACCGAACGGGCTCAGCCCGCCGACGACGGGCGCGTCGGTCGCCGAGTCGGCCCAGGGCACGCCGACGTTGTGCGTGAGCGTCAGGTAGCGGACGCCGAGCCGGTGGAGCGCCCGGAGGACCCCCAGCGAGCCGGCGATCGAGTGGCCGCCCTCGGCGCCGAGCAGCGAGGCGATCCTGCCCCGCGCGAACGCGCTCTCGACGTCGTCGGCCGTCAGCGCCAGCTCCAGGTCGTCGGGGTGGCGCCGGACCATGCGGTGCACGAGGTCGACCTGCTCCAGGGTCGTGGCCACCGCCGCGTCCCCCTGCAGGGTGCCGGGCACGTAGACCGACCAGAACTGGGCGCCGACCCCGCCGCGGCGCAGTCTCGGCAGGTCCGTGTGCGTGCCCGCCACCGCACCGGCCAGGTCGACGCGGTCCAGGTCGCCACCGAACCGCCGACGGACCTCCCACGCCAGGTCGTTGTGGCCGTCAACCAGCGGGTGGTGGCGCAGCAGCTCGCGTGCCGTGGCCAGTGCGGCGGCGGGTCCACTCCCCATTCCGGTCCTCCCCGGGACGTGCCTACAGCCCGAGGGCCTGGCGGACGGACGGCGCGTGCCGGCGGGAGACCGGGACGGTCTCGTGGACGCGGGTGTCCGTGGCGAGGAACAGCGTCCCCTTGAAGCCCGGCTCGATCTCCCGCACCCGGC
>NZ_NVPT01000068.1 GCF_002802985.1 Geodermatophilus chilensis
TAGTTTTTGTACTCGCACGGGAAGGCACGGACTGAACCAGACAGGAGTGGTCGGCAGGCTCAGGTGTGTATAAGGACCAGCCCCGCCGCCGGGCGCGACGAGCAGCGCCACCGCCCTCCCCGGGACCTCGTGCAGCCAGCAGTGACAGGCGACCGTGGCGCCGTCCAGGACCCGCCACCACCGACCCGGCAGCCGACGGCCGGGCACCCGCAGTGTCGCGGGGAAGAGGTCGTCCGGGACGCCGGTGAGCAGCCGGGCCCGGTCACCGTCCCACCGCGGGTCCTCGTCCTCGACCCAGCCCCGGGAGTAGGACGACGCCGGCGCGGGACGGGCCGTGTGCCGTGCCATCAGACCGCGGGGTCGAGCCCGGCGTAGACCCGCAGGGCGTTGCCGCCGAGGACCAGGGGGACGACGTCCTCGGGGAGGCCGAGCGAGGCCACCGCACGGGCGTTGGCCGCCTGGCCCGGGACGCCCGGCCAGTCGGTGCCGTAGATCCACCGGCGCGCCAGCCTGCCCAGGTCGAAGCGGGCGTAGTACTCCGGCAGCCGCTTCGGTGGCAGGCCGGACAGCTCGATCCAGACGTTGGGCCGCGACACGGCGAGGAAGGCCGCGGCGTCGTACCACCAGCCGCGCCCGCCGTGCGCGAGGACGACCTGGAGGTCGGGGAAGTCGCGGAGGACGGCGTCGAGCAGCTGGGGGTCGGCGTAGGCGTTCGTCGAGCCGGGGAAGCTGCTGGTGCCGCAGTGCACGACCAGGGGGACGCCGCGCTCGGCGAGCACCGCGTAGGCCGGGTACATCGCGGCGTCGTCGGGTCGGAAGCCCCCGTGGACCGGGTGGATCTTCAGTGCGGCCGCCCCCAGGTCCAGTTGCCGCTCGAGCTCCCGGGCGATCGGGAAGTGCAGGTGGGGGTTGACGTTGGCGACCGGCCGGAAGCGGCGCGGGTTGTGCTCCACCAGCGGGAGGAGGTCGTCGAAGAGCTGGTAGCCGGTGGCCTTGGGGCTGTACTCGCAGAAGAGCAGGGCGACGTCGACCCCCTCCTCGGCGAAGAGCCGGTCGAGCGCCGCCGGTGCGGGGGTGCCGTCGGCCGACCAGACCTCCTCGAGGACGCCGGGTCGGCCGAACCGGCGGGCCCAGTCCACCCACGCGGGGGCCAGCGAGGACAGCTGCGGGACGTGCACGTGCGCGTCCACGAGTACGTGTCCGTCCAGCATGAGCGCAGATCCTCTCTGATCCGGGCGGCGGATCGGCCGTCGACCCCGGGGGCACACGTCCGCCCGAGCTCCTCGCCACCGCCGGCCCGCCCGTGCACCGGCACCGCCGCCTCCTCCCGGGCTCGACGCGACACGGCGCGCGGGGGAACTCCGGAGATGCTCTACAGGCCTACGCAGATCGTCAAGCTGTCTGTAGCCTTTCGGGCGGCCCGGGGAGCCCGGGGACGGCCCGGGGCAGCCGGGAGCGTGCGACCGGATCCACAGTGCGGGTGCGAGCGGAGGGGCAGACATGACCGAACGACCGGGGGTCCCGGCCCGAGAGCTCTCCGACGAGGAGCTCGAGCGCCAGGGCGTGCACGCCCACGCCATGCGGCACTGGGTGTTCCTGCACGGCACCGCGGAGCAGTTCCGCACGCACACCGAGCGGATGCTCGAACTGGAGCAGGAGTACCTGCGGCGGCACCCGCAGCGGACCTGGCAGGGGTCGGGGGGTGGAGCTGCCACGCCCTCCCGCGACGACCGCATCCGCGATCTCGTGCAGACCTTCTCCCGGGCCGTCACCGCCCTGCTCGACGAGACGCCGGACCCCGCGGCCGCCGCCGGGAACGGTCAGCGCCGTGACCCCGAGGAGGCGCAGGCGGCCCTGCTCCGCCGCTTCGCCGAGGCGCCCGGCGGGCGGCTGCACAAGCTGGAGGCCCACCAGATCGCCCGACAGCTGGCGCCCGACAGCCACCTGGTCGCCCAGCTCTACCGCCAGGACCCGCCGCTGCTGCTGGCCGAGCGCGACACCCGCGTGCTCACCGACGCCGGCCGCGCCTGGCTGGAGGCCCACTCCGCCAGCGCGTGACCGCGCGGCGGACACGGGCCGGCGACCTCAGCGGTCGCGCGCCAGCTCGGCCCACGCCGCCTGCGCCCGCGGCGCCCACAGGGCGTGGCGCTCGCGGAAGACCTCCGCCGCCCGGTTGCCGCTCCACCGCCTGGGCAGCAGCTCCCGCGGCAGCCCCGGGTCGAGCAGCGGGAAGCGCCGCCACTCCTGGACCAGCCGGACCTGGGCGACCAGCGCCTGCCGATCGGTCCGCGGGCGCCGCCGGGCGACCAGGTCGAGGAAGTCCTCGTACCCCCGCTCGATGACGTCGAGGTCCCAGGCGCTGCTGGTGAGGGACCGCTCGTCCCCCACCAGCCCGGCCTCGGCGACGAAGGACCAGCTGCCCTCGACCAGGCCGAGCTCCTCGAGGACCCGCCGGGCCTCGTGTTCCCGGTCGACCCGGGGGGTCACCCACGTCGTCCCGTTGACCGAGCCGAGCCCCGCCCAGCCGAGCTGGGTGCGCAGCCGCTGGCGCAGCGGACGGGCGTTCTCCGGGATGCCCACGGTGAGCACCAGCCACCGGCCGTCCCACACGCGGTCGTCCGCGGCGAAGCCGTAGATGCGCTCGGTGCCCTCCCGCAGCAGGCGGGTGCCGGCCTCGGTGAGCTCCCAGCGGGTCTCGCGCCCGACCCGGCTGCCGGCGATCCAGCCGCTGTCGGCGGTGCGCATGATGGCCTGCCGGGCCGCCTTCTCGGCCACGTCGAGGTCGGCGAGCAGGTCGATGAGGGCCGCGGTCCAGACGGGGCGACCACTGGGCAGCACGAACTCGCCCAGCACGGTCAGCAGCAGGCTCCGGGCACTGGCCGCCCCGAGCTCCTGTCGTCGCGTCACGAACGGGCCCTCGACGACCTCCACGCTCCTCATGGTGGCACCCCCTCGCCGGGACCCCGTGGCGCCGGGCCAGCGACCCCTCCGAGGAGGTCACGATCCCGTGACGGAGAACGGCACCGTCCGATGTGAGGGTTGACACACCGGAACGTGGTGCTACAAGCTCTCGCTTCGAAGGACGTGCGATGTAGCACGTTCCGGAGCCCCGCGGAGCGCCCCATGCCACAGCAACGGTCCCGACGTCCCCTGTCCGCCGGCCTCGGCGCCGGCCTGCTCGCCCTCACCCTGGCCGCCTGCGGCGGCGGCAGCCTCGGGGGCGAGGAGGAGGACGGTGGCTCCGCCGGCGGCGAGGGCGGGGGGACCGTCCAGGTGGGCCTGGTCGTCCCGCAGGCGGGCGTCTACACGCCCCTGGGCACCGACATGCGGAACGGCTGGGACCTCTGGCTGGAGCAGAACGGCGGCGAGATGGCCGGCTACACCGTGGAGACGGTGACCGCCGACGAGGGCGAGGGGCCCGACACCGGGGTCCCGGCCGTCCAGCGTCTCCTCACCGAGGGACAGGTCGACGCGATGGTGGGCATCGTGAACTCGGCGACCGCTCTCGGCGTCGCCGAGCAGGTCACCGAGGCCCAGATCCCGCTGATCGTGGCCAACGCCGGCGCCGGGCCGATCACCGGTGAGGCGTCGAGCCCCTACGTCTGGCGGACCTCGTTCACCAACGCCCAGGTGGCGGCGGCGATGGGCGAGCACCTGGCCGCCGAGGGCATCGGCCCCGTCTACGTCATGGCCCCGGACTACGCCGCGGGCCAGGAGGTCGTGGCCGGGTTCACCCAGGCCTTCGAGGAGGGCGGCGGGACGATCGCCGGCCAGGCGCTCACCCCGTTCGGCACCACGCAGGACTTCCAGCCCTTCCTCTCCGGCATCCAGTCCTCGGGCGCGGCGGCCACCTTCGCGTTCTACGCCGGTGGCGAGGCGGTGAGCTTCGTCCAGCAGTACGCCGACTTCGGGCTCAAGGACAGCATCCCGCTCTACGGCTCCGGCTTCCTCACCGAGGGTTCCGTCCTCGACGCCCAGGGCCCGGCCGCCGTCGGCGTCCGGACGTCGCTGCACTACTCGACCGAGCTGGACAACGAGGACAACGCCGCGTTCGTCCAGGCGTACCAGGACGCCTACGGCACGCTCCCGACCGTCTACTCGGTGCAGGCCTACGACGCGGCCAACGTGCTCGCCCGGGCGCTCGAGGAGGCCGGCGGGACCGGCGGCGACGCGATCACCCAGGCGCTCGACGGCCTGGGCACGATCGACGACAGCCCGCGCGGTCCGTGGTCGTTCAACGGACAGACCCCCGAGCAGAGCATCTACCTGCGCGAGGTGGCCGACGAGAACGGGACGCTGGTCAACTCCGTCGTCTCCGACCTCGGGGTCTTCCCGCAACCCTGACCACCCCCGAGGGCCGGGCCGCGACGGACCGTCGCGGCCCGGCTCCGCGGAGAGGAGCCCCCATGGCCGGCTGGTTCGACGCGAACCTCGTCAGCATCCTCAACGGCTTCGCCATCGGCGCGCTGCTGTTCATCCTCGCTGTCGGGCTCTCGATCGTCTTCGGGATGATGGACGTGCTCAACCTGGCCCACGGCGCGTTCTTCCTCGTCGGCTCCTACCTCGCCGCCAGCTTCGTCGCCGGTGGGTCCTGGACCGGCTTCCTCACCGCCCTGGGCCTGGCCGCCGTCATCGGGCTGCTGGCCGGCGGGGTGCTGTCCGGGCTGACCGAGCCGCTGGCCCGCCGGCCCATCCTCGACCAGGCGCTCCTGACGCTCGGCATCTCGCTGATCGTCGCCGAGGTGCTGTCGATCGTGTACGGCAACGACGTGCGGTCCGTCCCGCCGCCGCCCGGCCTCGACGGCAGCACCGACGTCGCCGGCAACGCCTACCCGACCTACCGGCTGCTGCTCATCGGCCTCGGCCTGCTGCTGGCCCTCGTGGTGTGGCTGGTCGTCGAGCGCACGTCCGTCGGCGCGCTCGTCCGGGCCAGCGTCGCCGACCGGGAGATGGTCTCGGCGATGGGCATCGACAACCGCAAGGTCAAGGTCGCCGTCCTGGGCATCGGGTCCCTGCTGGCCACCGTCGCCGGGGTCCTCGCCGCGCCGGTGTACGGCGCCCGGCCCGGCCTCGACGAGACGATCCTCCTGCTCGCGCTGGTCGTCGTGGTCATCGGCGGCCTCGGCTCGATCCGCGGCGCGCTCATCGGCGCGCTGGTCATCGGCCAGGTGGAGTCGCTCGGGCGCGCCCTGCTGCCCGACCTCGCCTCCTTCATCCTGTTCGGCACCCTCGCCCTGGTGCTCATCGTCCGACCCCGTGGACTGTTCGCCGGGAAGGTGGCCCACGCATGAGCGAGCTGGCCGGTCAGCGCAGCAGCCCGGGAGCCCCGGCCCCGCGGACCGGCGAGGCGACCGGCGGGGTCGCGCCGCCGTCGTCCGGCGCCACGGCCCCCGCCCCGTCCGGCCGGCGGGACCGGGGACGCCGACGCCTGGTCACCGCGGTCCTCGCCGTCGCCCTCCTCGCCGCGCTCGCCGCCGTCCCGCTCTTCGTCGATCCGTTCGGCACCAACACGATCTCGCGCATCCTCGTCTTCGCCCTGTTCGCGACGAGCCTGGACCTGCTGGTCGGGATCACCGGGCTGCCGTCGCTGGGCCACGCCGCCTACTTCGGGATCGGCGCCTACGCAGCGGGCCTGGTCGCCCTCCACTGGACCAGCGAGGGCGTGGTGGCCGTCCTCGTGGCGGCGGCCGCCGGGGCGACCGCCGCCGTGGCCACCGGCTGGCTCGCCGTCCGCAGCGGCGGCGTCTTCTTCCTCATGCTGACCCTCGCGATCGGGGAGCTGGTGCACCAGCTGGCCCAGTCGCTGAGTTCGGTCACCGGCGGCTCCAACGGCCTGTTCGGCATCCCCTCGGTGCGGGTGGCCGGCACGCCGCTGACCCTGCCCGGCTACGTGTACTGGTTCGTCCTGGTCGTCGCGCTGCTCGGCGCCGCCGGCCTGTGGCTGGTCGCCTCCTCGCCGTTCGGCGCGGTGCTGCGGGGCATCCGGGACAACGAGCCGCGGATGCGGTCGCTGGGCTACTCCCCGTTCCGCTACAAGTACGCCGCCTTCGCCATCGCCGGCGCCTTCGCCGGCCTGGCCGGCGGGCTGTTCGCGCTCGTGGTCCGGATCGTCAACCCCGCCGACGCCGGCTTCACCACCAGCGCGCTGTTCCTGCTCGCCGTCGTCCTCGGCGGCGCCGGCACCCTGTGGGGGCCGGCGCTGGGCGCGGCCGTCGTCGTCCTGGTCCGCGACACCTTCGGCCCCACGCTCGACGGGCACGGCCCCCTGCTGCTGGGGCTGGTCTTCGTCGTCGCGGTCTACGTGCTGCCCCGGGGAGTGGCCGGTCTCGGCGGGCTCCTCCGCGGCCGGAACCGGGAGGTCCCGTCATGAGCGCACCCCTGCTGTCCCTGTCCGGGGTGAGCCGCGCCTACGGCGCCCTCAAGGCCGTCGACGACGTCACCCTCGACGTCCCGGCCGGTGCCCGGCACGCGCTCATCGGCCCCAACGGCGCCGGCAAGAGCACGCTGTTCAAGCTGGTCACCGGGTCGGTCCCGGTCACCGCGGGCACGGTGGGCCTGGACGGGCACGACGTCACCCGGCTGCCCGAGCACCAGCGCGCCCGGCGTGGGATCAGCCAGACGCTGCAGCACTCCAGCCTGTTCCTCAGCCAGACGGTGGAGCAGAACGTGCTGCTGGCGGCGCAGCGGCGACACGGGACGCGCCGCTCGCTGGTGCCGCGTCGGCAGACCGCGGCGCGCGACCGCGTCCGCGCACTCCTGGACGACGTGGGCCTCGCCGCGCGCGCGGGCACCTCCGTCGCCGCCCTCTCCCACGGCGAGCGGCGACAGCTCGAGGTGGCGGTGGCGCTGGCCTGCGAGCCGACGCTGCTGCTGCTCGACGAGCCGGCGGCCGGCATGTCCCCGGCCGAGAGCGCACGGCTGGTCGGCCTGCTGCGGTCCCTGCCGGAGTCGGTCACCGTGGTGATCGTCGAGCACGACCTGGACGTCGTCTTCGCCCTCGCGACCTCGGTGACCGTGCTGCACCTGGGCCGGGTGCTGCTCACCGGCACCCCCGACGAGGTCCGCGCCAGCACGGCCGTACAGGAGGCCTACCTCGGCACCGGCCGCGAGTCGCTGTTCCTGGACCACCCCGGTCCGGCGCACCTGGAGGTGAGCTGAGTGCTCGAGGTCCGCGGACTGCGGTCCGGCTACAAGCGCAGCACCGTCCTGCAGGGCGTCGACCTCGACGTCGGCGGCGGGCGGGTGCTGGGGCTGCTCGGCCGCAACGGCGTCGGCAAGACGACGCTCATCCACACGCTCATGGGGCTGGTGTCCCCGTCCGCGGGCACGGTGCGCGTCGACGGCGTGGAGGTCGCCGGTCGCCGTCCCGACGTCGTGGCGCGCGCAGGCGTCGGCCTGGTGCCGCAGGGACGCCGGGTCTGGGCACCGCTGACCGTCACCGAGCACCTGGACCTCGCCGCCCGCCGGGGTCGCGGTCGCGGCCCGTGGGACGTCCCCCGGGTGCTGGAGCTCCTCCCCCGCCTCGGTGAGCGGCGCCGGCATGCTGCCGGGCAGCTCTCCGGCGGCGAGCAGCAGATGCTGGCCATCGCCCGCGCCCTGCTGACCAACCCGCGACTGGTGCTGATGGACGAGCCCTCGGACGGGCTGGCGCCGGCGGTGGTCGACCTGATCGGCGAGGCCATCGCCGGGATGAAGGCCGAGGGCGTCACCCTCGTCGTCGTCGAGCAGGACCTGCACCTGGCGTTCGCGGTGGCCGACGAGATCGCCGTCATGGACAAGGGGCAGGTCGTGCACCGCTCCCCCACCCTGGAGTTCCGCCGCGACAGCTCGGTCGCCCACGCCCTCCTCGGCGTGGCCTGACGGCGCGGTGACCGCGCCCGGCCGCTCGGTCGTCCAGCGGATCGGCGTCCCCGCGCTGTTCGTGCTCCTCTGGAGCACCGGGTTCATCGGCGCCAAGTACGGCCTGCCGTACGCCGAGCCGCTCACCTTCCTCGGCGTCCGCCTCGCGGCCGCCGCCGGGCTGCTCGCCCTGGCGGCCCTGGCGCTGCGCGGCACGGGCATGCCGCGACCGGCCTCCTACGGCCACGCGGCGGTGGCCGGGGTGCTGCTGCACGCCGGCTATCTGGGCGGCGTCTTCGTCGCGATCTCCCTCGGCACCCCCGCCGGGGTCGCCGCGGTCGTGGTGAGCCTGCAGCCGGTGCTCACCGCCCTGCTGGCCCGGCGGGTGCTGGGCGAGCGGGCGGTCCTGCGCCAGTGGCTGGGCTCGGCGATCGGGGTCGCCGGCGTGGTGATGGTCGTCGGACCCGGGATCGCGACGGCCACCGGCGCCGACCGCCCGCTGTCGGTGCCCGGCCTGCTCGCCTGCCTGGTGGCGCTCGCCTCGGGCACGGCCGGCACGGTGTACCAGAAGCGGCACGGGGACGACACGCCGCTGGTCTGGGGGACGGCGGTCCAGTACGCGGCAGCGGCCGCGCTGCTGCTCGTCGGCGCTGCCGGGACCGAGGACATGGTGATCCGCTGGACCGGCGACTTCGTCCTCGCCCTGGTCTGGCTGGTGCTCGTCCTCTCCCTCGGCGCGGTGCTGCTGCTGTTCCTCCTGCTGCGCCGCGGAACGGCGTCGGGCGTCTCCGGCCTGCTCTACCTGGTGCCCCCGGCGGTGGCCGTGGAGGCGTTCCTGCTCTTCGGCGAGACCCTGCCGCGGCTGTCGCTGGCCGGGATCGGCGTGACCGCGCTCGGGGTGGCCCTCGTGGTGCTCCCGCCCCGACAGCCGGCTCGCCCGCGCGTCTGACCGGTGCGGGCCGGCCTCGACCGGCCGGGCCCGTCACCTCCGCAGGTGCCGCACGCAGCGGCTCGGCACACTCACCGACCTGCCCGTCCACCCGGACGCCGCAGTGGTGGAGACAGGAGATGCCGATGTCCGAGACGTTCGTCCTACAGCACGGCGCGTGGCACGGGGGGTGGGCCTGGCAACCGGTCGCCGCCCGGCTGCGCGCCGCGGGGCACCGGGTGAGCGCCCCGACCAGCCCCGGCCTCGGAGTGGACGACGACCCCCGCGGCGTGCGGCTCGCCGACTGCGTCGACGCCCTGGTCGCCGCAGTGGAGCAGCTCGACGCGGGGGCCGTGACACTGGTCGGGCACAGCTGGGGCGGCTACGTCGTGGCCGGGGCCGCGCCCCGGCTGGCCGGGCGGCTGGCGCGCATCGTGTTCCTGAGCGCCTTCGTCCCGGCGGCGGGCCGGTCCCTGCGCGACGAGGTCCCACCGGACTACCAGTCGCTGTTCGACTCGCTGGCGCGCGGCTCCGGTGACGACACCGTACTGCTGCCGCTCGAGGTCTTCCAGCACGGCTTCATGCAGGACGCCGACCCGGCGACGGCGGCCGTCGTCCACTCCCTGCTGCGACCGCAGCCCTACGGCACCTTCACCGACCCACCGGTCGACGGCGAGGCCTACCGGGACCTCGGCGTCCCGCTGGACTACGTCCTCTTCGAGGAGGACACGGCGCTGCCGCCCGGCGAGTTCGGCTGGGCGCCCCGCTTCCCGCAGCGCATCGGCGGGACGGCGGTCGGAGTGGCGGGCAGCCACGAGGCGCTGTTCACCCGGCCGGCCGAGACGGCCGAGCAGCTCCTGCGCACCGTGGCGGGCGGCTGAGCCACCCGCGGGCCGCGCCGCCGCCCGGCGGCGCGGTCCGCGGACCGGCTCAGTACCGGTGGCTGTCCACGTCGACGTAGCCGCCGCTCTCCTCGTGGCCCGGCCCCATCGGCTCGGCGTCCCCGGCGCTCGCCGCGGTCCCGCGCGGACGCGCGGCGGCCCGGTCCCGCTCGGCCTCGTAGCGGGCCCGGCGGTCCGCGTCCGGCGGCTGCGCGCGCCCGACGCCGGGCCGGCCGTCCTGGCGCTGGCCGACGTCCCGCCGCCGGTCGCCCACCTGCTTGCGCAGCCGGCCGTCGTCGGTGGCCGTGAACCCGTGCCGCCGGAACCACGCGGTGACCGCATCACGCTCGGGGTGCGTGTCGCGGACCACGTTGAGCACGTAGTTCAGGCCCCGCGCGGCCGCCTCCTCCTCGAGGCGCGCCAGCGCGAAGGACCCCACGCCGCGGCCGCGGGCACCCCCGTCCACCGCGAGCAGGATCTCCGCGTCGCCCCAGACGTCGTCGAGCCAGCCGTAGCCGACGACGCGGCCGTCCTGCTCGACCCGCCACCAGTCGCTGGACAGCCGCTCGCCGGGGCGGCGGGAGGCCGTGGGGAACACGCCGTCGGGGACGGTGGCGAACAGCCGCTCCCGGTCGGCGTCCCACCGCGCGTCGTGCTCGTGGACCCAGCCCCACCGGTCCGTGTGCGTCTCCGTGCCGGTCATGGCCGACCCCGTCCGTCCTGGGCACCGCGAGGACCGCAGCACCAGCGTGGTGACGTGCACCACATGTCTACAGCCGACCCGCTTCTTGCGCAAGGTCGTGTAGCACGTCAGGATGGGCGCGGACGTGAGCGAGGCCACACCGCGCGCCGACCCCCAGGAGGAACCGTGACCACCCTCGAAGACCGCTCGGCGACGACGGAGGGCCCGGCCCCCGTCGCCGAGCCGGCCGCGACGACCGAGGTCTCCTTCGACACCTCGCCCGAGGCCTACCGCCACTGGACGCTGAGCGTGGACGGCGAGGTCGCCCGGCTGGTGCTCGACGTCGCCGAGGACGGCGGGATCGTCCCCGGCTACGAGCTGAAGATGAACAGCTACGACCTCGGCGTCGACATCGAGCTGCACGACGCGGTCCAGCGGATCCGGTTCGAGCACCCCGAGGTCCGGGCCGTCGTCGTCACCAGCGCCAAGGAGCGCATGTTCTGCGCCGGCGCGAACATCAAGATGCTCGCCGCCTCGCCGCACAGCTGGAAGGTGAACTTCTGCAAGTTCACCAACGAGACGCGCAACGGCATCGAGGACGCCACCGCGCACTCCGGGCTGCCGTTCATCGCCGCGGTCAACGGCACCGCCGCCGGGGGTGGCTACGAGCTGGCCCTGGCCTGCGACCAGATCGTCCTGGTCGACGACAACTCCTCGGCGGTCTCGCTGCCGGAGGTCCCGCTGCTCGGCGTCCTCCCGGGCACCGGCGGCCTGACCCGCGTGGTCGACAAGCGCGGCGTCCGCCGGGACCTCGCCGACATCTTCTCCACGACCGCCGAGGGCATCCGCGGCGAGCGCGCCGTCCAGTGGCGACTGGTCGACGCCACCGTCAAGGCCCGCGACTTCGACGCCGAGGTCGCCCGCCGGGCCGCAGAGGCGGCCGCCGGGTCGAGCCGGCCGGGTGCCGGCGCCACCGGCGTCGCGCTGACCCCGCTGCGCCGGGAGGTGGACGGCGACACCACCCGCTACGAGCACGTCCGCGTGGTCCTCGACCGCGACTCCGGCACCGCGACGATCACGGTGTCCGGCCCCACCGAGGTCCCCGCCGACGTCGACGCGCTGCAGGCCGAGGGGGACGCCGCCTGGCTGCTGGCGGCCACCCGCGAGCTCGACGACGCCATCCTGCGGCTGCGCACCAACGAGCTGGACGTCGGCACCTGGCTGCTGCGCACCGAGGGCGACGTGGCCACGGCGGCGGCCTACGACGAGTTCCTCCTGGCCCACCGCGAGCACTGGCTGGTCAACGAGACCATCGGCTTCTACCGGCGGACCGTGAAGCGGCTCGACACCACCAGCCGCAGCCTCTTCGCGCTGATCGAGCCCGGCTCCTGCTTCGTCGGGGCCCTGGCCGAGATCGCCTTCGCCGCCGACCGGCAGTACATGCTCGAGGGCCAGTTCGAGGACGACGAGGACCCGAAGCCGCCGGCGGTGATCCGGCTGGACGCGTTCAACACCGGCCTGCTGCCGATGGGCAACGACCTCACCCGGCTGCAGGTGCGCTTCCTCGGCAGCGCCGACGAGCTGGCCGCCGCCGAGGCCGCCGTCGGCCGCGACCTGCTGGCCGCCGACGCCGCCGAGCTGGGGCTGGTGACCGGCACCCCGGACGACATCGACTGGGAGGACGAGATCCGGCTGGTCATCGAGGAGCGCGCCAGCTTCTCCCCCGACGCGCTCACCGGCATGGAGGCCAACCTCCGCTTCGCCGGCAGGGAGACCCCGGAGACGAAGGTCTTCGGCCGTCTCACCGCCTGGCAGAACTGGATCTTCCAGCGGCCCAACGCCGCTGGCCCCGAAGGAGCACTCCGCCGCTACGGCACCGGCAAGCGCGCCGACTACGACAGGAAGCGGGTCTGACCATGACCACCACCGAGTCCACTCCCACCACCGGCACGGTCACCGGCGAGGCCCCGACCCCGACCGGCCCGCTGTCGAAGATCGACTACGGCGAGCGCATCCCGAACAACGTCAACCTCGCCGGCGACCGCAAGCTGCAGCGGGCACTGGAGGCGTGGCAGCCGAAGTTCCTCGACTGGTGGAAGAACCTCGGCCCGTCGATCCCGACCCACGACGTCTACCTGCGCACGGCGATCGCCGTCGGCCGCGACGGCTGGGCGCACTTCGACCGGGTGCCCATGGAGGAGTACCGCTGGGGGATCTTCCTGGCCGAGCGCGACCCCGACCGCAAGGTCAACTTCGGCGACAAGAAGGGCGAGCCGGCCTGGCAGGAGGTCCCCGGCGAGCACCGTTCCGACCTGCGCCGGCTCATCGTCGTGCAGGGCGACACCGAGCCCGCGTCGGTCGAGCAGCAGCGGCACCTCGGCATGACGGCGCCGTCGCTGTACGACATGCGCAACCTGTTCCAGGTCAACGTCGAGGAGGGCCGCCACCTCTGGGCGATGGTCTACCTGCTGCAGGCCTACTTCGGGAAGGACGGCCGCGAGGAGGCCGAGGAGCTGCTCAAGCGCAACTCCGGCGACTTCGACTCCCCGCGCATCCTCGGCGCCTTCAACGAGGAGACGACCGACTGGCTGTCGTTCTTCATGTTCACGTACTTCACCGACCGGGACGGCAAGTACCAGCTCGGCACGCTCAAGGAGAGCGGCTTCGACCCGCTGGCGCGCACCTGCGAGTTCATGCTCAAAGAGGAGGCGCACCACATGTTCGTCGGGACGACCGGCGTGCAGCGCACCGTCCAGCGGACCGCGGAGTTGATGAAGCAGCACGGCACCGACGACATCTGGGAGTACGGCGGCATCCCGCTGTCGGTCATCCAGAAGTACCTGAACTTCCAGTACTCGGTGTCGATGGACCTGTTCGGCTCGGAGACGTCGTCGAACGTGGCGGCCTACTACACCGCCGGGCTCAAGGGCCGCTGGATGGAGACCCGCCGCAAGGACGACCACCAGCTGCACGGCCTCACGATGGAGGTCCCGATCGTCGAGAACGGGCAGCTGACCACCCGGACCGTCCCGATGCTCAACGCGCTCAACCTCGACCTGCGCAACGAGTACGCCGCCGACTGCGAGAACGGCGTCAAGCGGTGGAACCAGGAGCTGGAGGACGCCGGGCTGGACCAGCGGCTGTTCCTGCCGCACCAGGGCTTCAACCGCAAGGTGGGCTCCTTCGCCGGGCACCACATCACCCCCACCGGCGAGATCGTCGACGAGGCGACCTGGGAGAGGTCGGTCGGCGAGTTCCTCCCGACCCCGGAGGACCGGGCCCGCGTGGCCGAGCTGATGGTGCCGCACTACGAGCCCGGCGAGTTCGCCGGCTGGATCGCCCCGCCGTCGGTCGGGATCAACTCGCTGCCGGTCGAGTACGACTACGTGCGCTTCTGAGCCCGGTCCCCGCACCGCGCTCCCGCGGTCGCGGCCGGTCCCCCATCCCGGGGGCCGGCCGCAGCCGCGCTCCGCCTCCCTCGCAGCACCCCACTCCGGCGGGCCACCGCCGGCAGAGCCCGCCGGCACAGAAGGGACGAGCACCGTGGCCACCCTCGACACCGCCCCCGCAGTTCCCCGTACCGCCCCCGTGGTCCCCGCCTCGCCGACCGGCGAGCTGTTCAACGCGGCCGAGTGGCTGGTCACCCGCCACGCCCGCCGGACGCCGGACCGGCGGGCCATCACCGCCGTCGACCTCGACGGCAGCGTGCAGACCCTCAGCTACGCCGAGCTCGACGAGGCGGTCCGCCGCTTCGCCGCGGCGCTCGTGGCCTCCGGGGTGCGGCCCGAGGAGCGCCTGCTGCTGTGCATGGGCGACACCCCGGAGCTGCTCACGGCCTTCCTGGCCGGCCTGCGCGTGGGCGCCGTGCCCGTGCCCGTGAGCACGATGCTCACGCCGAAGGACATCGCGGTGCTCGCCACCGACAGCAGGGCCCGCCTGGTCGTCCTCAGCGCCGAGTTCGCCGAGCTGGGCACCGCCGCGAGCGGCTGCCGCGACCTGACCGACGTCGTCGTCCTCACTGACGGGGACCTCCCCGAGGTCGCCGGTGCCAACGTCCGCACCTGGGACTCCTTCGTGGCGGCCGGCGCCGACTTCGCCGAGCAGGTCGCCGAGCCCTACCCGACCGTCGCCGACTCCCCCGCGTTCTGGCTGTACACCTCCGGCACCACCGGGACGCCCAAGGGCGCGATGCACCGGCACGGGTCGCTGCGCGACACCGCGGAGACCTACGCCCGGGACGTGCTGGCCATCGGGCCGGACGACGTCACCTTCTCGGTGGCCAAGTTCTTCTTCGCCTACGGGCTGGGCAACACGCTGACCTTCCCCTTCTCCGTGGGCGCGAGCGTGGTGCTCGACCGCGCCCGCCCGAGCCCCGCGAGCACGCTGCGGGTCCTGCGGGAGCACCGGCCGACGCTGTTCTTCGCCGGCCCCACGTACTACGCGGCCCTGCTCAGCGCCGGGCTCCCCGCGGACGCCTTCGCGGGCGTGCGCGCCTGCGTGTCGGCGGGCGAGGCCTTCCCCGCGGCCCTGTTCGAGCGCTTCACCGGCACCTTCGGGGTCGAGATGCTCGACGGCATCGGCTCCACCGAGATGCTGCACATCTTCATCAGCGGCCGTCCCGGGCGGACCCGCGCCGGGTCGACCGGCGAGATCGTCGCCGGGTACGAGGCGAGGATCCTCGACGACGACGGCAACCCCGTGCCGGACGGCACGCCGGGCCACCTGTGGGTCCGGGGCGGCTCCGCGGCGACCGGCTACTGGTCGCGCACCGAGGTCACCCGCCGGGTGTTCCAGGGCGAGTGGGTGCGCACCGGTGACACCTACGTCCGCAGCGCGGACGGCTACTACTCCTCGCTCGGGCGCACCGACGACATCATCAAGGCAGGCGGCATCTGGGTGTCGCCCACGGAGGTCGAGGAACGACTCCGCGCCCACGCGGAGGTCAACCAGGTGGTCGTCGTCTCCGTGCCCGACGACACGGGGCTGGACAAGCCGGTCGCCTGCGTGGTCCTGGTCCCCGGCTCGGCCGCGACCCCGGACGACCTCGTCGCCTTCTGCCGCGAGGGGCTGGCCGCGTTCAAGCGCCCCCGCCACATCCTCGTCTTCGACGAGCTGCCCACCACCGCCACCGGCAAGCTCCAGCGGTTCCGCATCCGGGAGCTGGCCATCGAACGGCTCGGCGGCGCCGCCAAGCCCGACCTGACACCGATCACCGGGAGCCCCGCATGACCGCCACCCACGTCGCGACGCCGGAGAGCCCCCCGGCCACGGGGCGCGAGGTGGACGTCGACCTGCTCGTGGTGGGAGCCGGCCCGGCGGGCCTCTACGCCGCCTACTACGCCGGCTTCCGCGGCCTCCGGACGGCCGTCGTCGACAGCCTCCCCGAGCCCGGCGGCCAGGTCATGGCGCTCTACCCGGAGAAGATGATCTACGACGTCGCCGGCTTCCCGGGGATCAAGGGCCGTGACCTGGTGGCCGGTCTCGTGCAGCAGGCGGCCCGGTTCGACCCGGTCTACGTCCTCGGCGAGCGCGCCGAGACGCTGACCGACACCGAGGGCCACCGCCCCCGCGCCGGCTCCCGGCTGGTCGTGACCACCGACCGGGGCACGCGGATCACCTGCGGCGCCATCGTCGTCACCGGCGGCATCGGCACCTTCACGCCCCGCCCGCTGCCGGGCGGCGCGGAGTGGGAGGGCCGCGGTCTGACCTACGTCGTCAAGGAGCTCGCCGCGCACGCCGGCCAGGACGTCGTCATCGTCGGCGGTGGCGACAGCGCGGTCGACTGGGCGCTGGCCCTGGAGGACATCGCCGCCTCGGTCACCCTGGTGCACCGGCGCAAGGCCTTCCGCGCCCACGCCGCGAGCGTCGCGGACATGGAGCGGGGACGGACGGTCGTCGTCACCGACGCGCAGGTGGACTCCCTCGAGGGTGCGGACGTGCTGCACACCGTGCACGTGCGGACCAAGGACGGCACGGTCGCCCCGCACAAGGCGCAGGCCGTCATCGCAGCGCTCGGCTTCACCGCCGACATCGGCCCGCTGGAGACCTGGGGGATCGACATCGTCGACCGCAAGATCCTCGTCGACACCGCGATGCGCACCTCGGTCCCCGGTGTGTACTCGGCCGGCGACATCACCGAGTACGCCGGCAAGGTGCGCCTGATCGCCGTCGGCTTCGGCGAGGCCGCGACGGCCGTGAACAACGCCGCCACCTACCTCGACCCCGACCAGCCGCTCTTCCCCGGGCACAGCAGCGACGACCCCGCCGGCATCGGCGCGGCGGCGCACGCCTGAACCGACCCCCACGCCAGCCAGGAGGATCCCCCGTGCCCTACGTCATCGGCGCCGAGTGCATCGACACCACGGACATGTCCTGCGTCGAGGAGTGCCCGGTCGACTGCATCTACGAGGGGGACCGCAAGCTCTACATCAACCCCAAGGAGTGCATCGACTGCGGCGCCTGCGAGCCGGTCTGCCCGGTGGAGGCCATCGCGCAGGACCGCCGGATGAGCGACGAGAACGAGCCGCACATCGCCGACAACCGCCGGTTCTTCGTGGAGCTCCTGCCGGGCCGCGACGCGCCGCTGGGCAGCCCGGGTGGCGCCTCCAGGGTCGGCCGGATCGGCGTGGACACCGAGCTGGTCGCCGAGCACTCGTGACCGTCTGGGCCCTCGACGGTGTCGCACCGGTGGTCCACCCGACCGCCTGGGTGCACCCCGACGCCACCGTGATCGGCCGGGTCTGGATCGGCCCGGAGGCCAGCATCTGGCCCCGGGCGGTCCTGCGCGGTGACTACGGCGACATCCGGGTGGGGTCACGGACGTCGATCCAGGACGGCACGGTGCTGCACACCACCGAGACCCACCCGACGGTGATCGGGGACGACTGCGTGGTCGGCCACCTCGCCCACCTGGAGGGCTGCACGGTGGGCGACCGCTGCCTGATCGGCTCGAACTCCGTCGTGCTCACCCGCGTCGTCGTCGGGGACGGTTCCCTGGTGGGCGCCGGGGCCCTCGTCCCGGAGGACACCGTCGTACCGCCGGACTCCCGCGCACTCGGCATCCCCGCGCGGGTGCGCGAGGGCGCGGGCATCGACGGCTTCGTCGAGGAGGCGGTGGCGCTCTACGTCGCCAACGCCGAGCGCTACCGCCGCGGGCTCACCCGCGTCGACTGACTCACCGGAGGCCGCCGGTGGCCTCGACGACGGTCCCGGTGACCCAGCGCGCCGCGGGCCCGAGGAGGAAGGCCACCACGTCGGCGACGTCCTCGGCCCGGCCCAGCCGCCGCAGCGCCGGCGCCTTCGCCATGGCCTCGATCGCCGCCTCGCCGGTGGTGGCGCGCAGCTGCGGGGTGTCGGTCGCCCCCGGACGGACGGCGTTCACGCGGATGCCCTGCCGGCCGAGCTCCTTGGCCGCGACCCGCACGGCGCCCTCGGCGGCGGCCTTGGCCATCACGTAGGAGGTCTGGCGCGCCGGGGCGAGCTCCGCCGCCACGGACGAGAGGACGACGACCGACGAGCCCTCGGGCAGCCGCCGGCCGGCCTCCTGCAGCACCAGCGCCACCGAGCGGGCGCCCCGCGCCCAGGCGTCGTCGAGCTCCTCGACGGTGAGGTCGGCCAGCCGCGTGTAGGTCCACGCGCCCGCGCAGTGCACCACCCCCCGCAGGTCCGGTCCAGCGGCCTCGAAGGCCGCGGTGACGTCGTCCGGCCGCCGGACGTCGCACCGGACCGTGCGCACGTCCCCCGCGGAGCCCGCGACGAGATCGGCGGCTCGCTCCGCGCCGGTGTGGTGCGTGAGGACCACGGGGACGCCGTCGGCCGCGAGCCGCTCCACGACCGCGCGACCGATGCCGCTGCTCCCGCCGATGACCAGAACCGTTCCAGGACTCGTCACGGGCGTCACTCTACGGTTCCACGCACATCGGGATGTGTGCTGTAGCGCGTGGAGGACGGTATTCCTCTCCGCCTCGGCGCGGGCGCCCGCAGCCGGGACGCGGTGGACCCGCTTCCGACGACCGTCCCCCGGCCGACCGTGGACCGGTGACGGGCGCGCCCCTCGCCCCGTCCCGCCGTGGGCTCAGCCCTCCCGGACGACCACGCGCGGCGGCAACGGCTCGCTCGAGAGCAGCGCCACCAGGTCGGCCCGTCGGTCCCGGACGGCGGCCTGGTGGACGTAGCCCTTGTCGGTGATCTCGCCGGCGTCGAGCCGCGCCGGCTCGGTGAGCACGAGCACCCGCTCGACGCACTGCGACGAGCCGCCGCCCTGCGCGGCCAGGCGCCGCAGGGTGGCGACGAGGTCGGCGCGCAACCCGTCGTCCGGGATCCCGCCGGCGTCGACGCGGCCGGCGTGATCGGGGTGCAGCCACACCATCGCGGTCACGCAGTCGCCGTCCTGGCCGCAGATCACCGCGTCGGTCAGCAGCCCCTCCGACGCCGACAGCAGCTTGGGCCGCAGTGTCCCGACGCTGACGAAGGTCCCCGTGGACAGCTTGAAGTCCTCGGCGATCCGGCCCCGGAAGAGCAGGCCCGCGGCGGGGTCGTCGGGGTCGGCGAACGCCACGGCGTCGCCGGTGCGGAAGAAGCCGTCCTCGTCGAAGGCGGCCGCGGTCAGGTCGGGGCGGCCGTGGTAGCCGGGAGTGACGTTCGGTCCCTTGACCCGGACCTCGGTCTTCTCCCCCACCGGCACCAGCGCGAGCTCGACGCCGGGCAGCGGGACGCCGAGGACGTCGCTGCGGGTGATCGGGAAGTGCGCCGAGGTCGCGGCCGGCGCGGTCTCGGTCAGCCCCCAGGACGTGGTCATGGTCATCGTGGCCCCGTGGTCGGCGGCGAGCTTCTCCAGGCGGTCCCACAGCTGCTGGGGCAGTGCCGCGGCCGCGAAGAAGCCCAGCCGGAGACGTCCCAGGAAGGCGCGCGCGGACGCCGGGTCGCGCTCCAGGAGGGGCAGCAGCGCGGCGTACCCGGCCGGCACGTTGAGGTAGACGGTGGGACGGGCGTCGGCGAGGTTCCGGACGGTCCGGCCGACCAGTCCCGGGGCGGGCCGCCCGTCGTCGATCCACAGCGTGCCGCCGTTGGCCAGCACCATGTTGACGTCGTGGTTGCCACCGAAGGTGTGGCTCCACGGCAGCCAGTCGAGCAGGACCGGCGGCTCCTCGGCCAGGAACGGCCACACCTGCCGCATCTGCTGCTGGTTGGCCATGAGCATCCCGTGCGTGTTGAGCACGCCCTTGGGACTGCCGGTGGACCCGGACGTGAACAGGATCTTGGCCACGTCCCCGCGCCGCAGCCGGGCGCACCGCCGGTCGACCTCGGCGGTGGGCTCGGCGCCGAACCCCGCCAGCGGGAGCGAGCCGGACAGGTCGCCGTCCCGGCTCAGCACCGGCCGCCCGTCGGCGACCGCCGCGACCGCCCGGGCGAAAGACGCGTCCTCGGCCACGACCAGGCCCGGGTCGACGAGCTCGGCCATGGCACGGAGCTTGGCGTGGTCGGTGCTCTGCAGCGAGTAGGCCACGCTCGTGGGCACCACCGGCGCCCCCACGGTCATCGCCGCCAGGGTGACGACCAGGTGCATCCGGCTGTTGCCCGACAGCACCATCACCGGGCGGTCGGCCAGGCCCCGGTCGAGCAGCCCCTGGGCGAGCCGGTCGGCCTGCGCCCGCGCCTCACCCCAGGTCAGGCGCGCCCACTCGCCGTCGGCACCCCGCTCGGCGACCAGCAACCGCTCCGGGTGCTCGTCGCCGTGCCGCCGGAACTCGTGGACGACGCTGACCGGGTGCTCGGCCAGGGGCTCGGCCGACCGCAGCAGCACGCGGCCGTCGGTCAGCCGGTCGGACTCGATCCTCGGCGCGGCGAAGGTCGCCGGGCTCCCGCGGTCGGGGTCGTGCATGTCCACCCTCCGGTGGTCGTGGTGGTCGGGAGGATGCGCCCGGCTGCCGCTCCGGCCGGCCGTCTCCTGGACTGGACGGCCGGGCCGGCGGGGAGCCGGACGGGGCTCAGTCGGTGACCTCGAGGACGAGCGCCGCGCCGGTGTCACCGGCCGCGCAGCCGGTGAACAGGCCCAGCCCGCCGCCGCGCAGGCGCAGGGTCTCGACGAGCTCGGCGATCGACCGCAGCCCGGTCGGGGCCTGGGGGTGGCCGAAGACCAGGCTGCAGCCGGAGACGTTCATGTCCTCGGCCTTGATGCCGGTCTCCCGGGCGAAGTACAGGTCGTTGACCGCGAACGGGTTGTGCGTGGTGATGGCCCGGACGTCGGCCAGCGACCGACCGGCCGCCGCGAGTGCCGCCCGCGCAGCGGGCACCGGGGCCTGCGGCATCCGGCTCTTGGCGACCCGGGCGAACCCGACGCCCAGGATCCGCACGACGCCCTCGCCGGAGATCTCGCGCGCCTCGGCCTCCGTGGTGACCACCGCACCGGCGCAGCCGTCGGCGGGGTGGGTCTGGGAGGCGTAGGTGTGCAGACCCTCCGGCGACGCCGGTGGCAGGCCCACGATGCCCTCGCGGGTCTTCGGTCGCACGCCCTCGTCGGCGTCGAGGACGAGCGAGCCCCTGCGCTGCGGGATCTCCACCGGCACCTGGTAGCGGCGCTGGAACGCCCGGTCGTCGGCGAGGGAGGCCGCGTACTGCTCCCAGCGCAGCGCGGTCAGGTCGTCGAGTTCCTCGCGGGTCGCTCCCATCTCCGCCGCCACGGCCTCGGCCGCGGCCAGCATCCCCGCACCCGCCCAGGGATCGCGCGCGAAGCTGTCGAGGACCCAGTGGGAGGTGACCGGCGCCCCACCCGGCGCGCTCGGCGCGGGCCAGGACAGGGTCGGCCCGTTGGAGATCCGGTCGGTGCCGACGACCAGCTGGGGTCCGGCGCCGGCGGCCACGGCGCCCGCGGCGGCGTGCAGGGCCGCGACCCCCGTGGCGCACGCCTGGCTGACCATCGGGCCGGTGAGCCCGGGGGCACCGATCCGGGCGGCGAGGGTGGGGCCGCCGTAGAAGACGTCCTGCTGCGGGACGGTCCAGCCGAGGACGACGCCGGCCAGCCGCTCCGGCGCGATCCCGCGGTCGGCGAGTGCGCGGGAGGTGACCGCGACGGCCAGGTCGAGGCTGGACACCTCCGCCAGCGACCCCTGCCAGCGCGCGAACGGCGAGGACCACGCCGACCCGAGCGGAATCGCTACATCCGAGTAGCGCATCGGCTGCCTCCTCGGAGCAGATGTGACCTACCCCATGAACCCACGGCACCGTGGTCAGGTCAAGGTGGACAGCCGTCCATCACAATGGACACATGGCGACGGCACGGGTGGTGGGCCGGAACGTCCGCCGGCTGCGGCTCGGCCGGCGGCTGAGCCTCGGCTCGCTGGCCGGCCGGGCCGGCCTGGCCAAGCAGACGCTGGCCAACCTGGAGTCCGGCGAGGGCAACCCGACGATCGAGACGCTGCTGGCCGTCAGCCGCGCCCTGGGCGTCGGTGCCGCCTCGCTGCTGACCGAGTGGGGCAGCCCCGTGGTCGTGCGCCGGGGCGCCGACGAGGCCTGGGAGGAGAGCACCGACGGCCGGCGCCGCAGGCTGGACGACACCTTCGGCACCGGCCAGGTCACCGCGTTCCTCGTCGAGCTGACCGGGCCCGCGACCGCCCGCGACGCCCTCGCGCCCGGGACCCTGCTGCACGCCTACGTCATCTCCGGCCGGCTGCTGGCCGGCACGGTCGACGACCAGCACCGGCTGGCTCCCGGGGACTTCATCCGCTTCCCCGGCGACGTCCCGCACGTCCTGGGCGCCACCTCGGGCGTCACGACGGTGCACCTGGTCACCACGGTCCCGCAGGTCCAGCAGTTCCGGGCGAGTTCTCCGGACCCCGCCGAGGACGCAGAGCGGGAGGACCCCGCGGGGTGAGGGCCGGGCGTGCGCACCGCCGCCGGGATCAGCGGCCGGTCAGGTCACCGCTGATCCGCTCCGCCGCCGCGCGGAGCGCCGCGCCCCAGGCCGGCAGCCGCTCCCGGGAGTACCGGGCCGTGGGCAGGGCGAGGGAGATCGCCGCGCGCGGCGAGCCGGGGACGGCGGGGACGGCCGCCCCGACCGCGGTGAGCCCGGCCTCGGTCTCCTGGTCGTTGACCGCGAACCCGCGCCGGCGGACCAGGCGCAGCTCTCGCCGGAGCCCGCCGGCCACCGCCTCGTCCACGTCGCCGAGCGCGGCGACCAGGTCCTCCGGAGGGAGGTCGGCCAACACCGCCCTGCCGCCCGAGCTGAGGTGCGCTGGCAGCGTCCGGCCGGTCCGGTCGCCCACCCGCAGCACGTGGTCGCACTCCACCGTGGCGAGGAAACGGACGTCCGACCCGGTCAGCACCATCAGGTTGGCAGTCTCCCTGATCTCGTCGACCAGGCGGCGCAACTGCGGCAGCGCTGCTCCCCGCAGCCTGACCACGGGCTCCGGCGGTAGCGCCTGGCCCTTCATCAGCCAGCCGGGCCCGTAGCGCCGGTCCGCGAGCTGCTCGGCGAAGTCCCGGTAGACGAGCATCCCCAGCAGCCGGTGCGCGGTCGACACCGAGACGCCGAGCCGCTCGGCGGCGTCGGTGACCCGCATGGGCCCCTCCTGCTGCAGGAGCGTCGCCAGGAGGAGCGCCGAGTCGACCGAGGCGATCGCATACGGGGGCCTGTTCCTCACAGCAGAAAAGGCTATCCCCTTCTGCAGAAGGCAGAGACCGTGATAACCCGACACCGCCGGACGGTCGGCAGGGCCCGGGCAGGGACCGCGCCGCGACCGCGAGCACACCCCGGCGCACGAGGAAGGGGTCTGGACGATGCAGTTCCACCTCAACGGGTACCGGTCCGGTGACCCGTCCATCGAGCCTCCGCACCCGTCCGTCGCCACGCGGCCGGACGGCGTCCCCGAGCAGGTCGACGTCCTGATCGTCGGCTGCGGCCCGGCCGGTCTGGTCCTGGCCGCCCAGCTGGCGCGCTTCCCGGACATCACCACCGCGATCGTCGACCGCCGGGACGGGCCGCTCGAGGTCGGGCAGGCCGACGGGGTCGCCTGCCGCACCGTGGAGGTGTTCGAGGCGTTCGGGCTGGCCGACCGCCTGGTCGGCGAGGCCTACTGGGTCAACGAGGTCACGTTCTGGCGGCCGGACCCCGCCGACCGCTCCAGGATCACGCGGACCGGGCGGGTCCAGGACACCGAGGACGGCCTGTCGGAGTTCCCGCACGTCATCGTCAACCAGGCACGGATGCTCGCCTACCTGCGCGACTCCATGGAGCGGTCGGCCAGCAGGCTGCGGCCCTCCTACGGCCTGCACGCCGGTGACCTGCGCGTGGACACCAGCGGCTCGACCGACCACCCGGTGACGGTCACCCTCCGGCACGTCCGGGACTCCCAGGAGACCGGCGAGACCTCGACGGTCCGGGCGAGGTGCGTCGTCGGCTGCGACGGCGCCCGCAGCGGGGTGCGCAGCGCCATCGGCCGCGAGCTCGTGGGTGACCCCATGGACCAGTCCTGGGGCGTCATGGACGTCCTGGCCGTCACCGACTTCCCGGACATCCGGCTCAAGTGCGCCATCCACTCGGCCAACCAGGGCAACCTGCTCATCATCCCGCGCGAGGGCGGGTACCTGGTCCGGCTCTACATCGAGCTGGACGCGGTCCACGACCGCGAGATGCTGGAGGGCCGGAGCGTCACCCCGGAGAAGCTGGCCGCGGTCGCCAACCGCGTCCTGCACCCGTACACCCTCGACGTGCAGGACGTCGGCTGGTGGTCGGTGTACGAGATCGGCCAGCGGCTCTGCGAGAAGTTCGACGACGTACCGGCCGACGAGACGGCCACCCGCACCCCCCGGGTCTTCATCGCCGGTGACGCCTGCCACACCCACAGCGCCAAGGCCGGCCAGGGCATGAACGTCTCCATGGCCGACGCCTGGAACCTCGGCTGGAAGCTCGCCGCCGTCCTGCGCGGGACCGCCCGGCCGGAGCTACTGCACACCTACTCCGAGGAACGACAGGCGGTCGCCCAGGAGCTCACCGACTTCGACCGCGAGTTCGCCCGGATGTTCAGTGCCCCGCCGAAGGAGTCCGCGGACGACGACGGGCACGGTGTCGACCCGGAGGAGTTCCAGCGGTACTTCGTCCAGCAGGGCCGCTTCACCGCGGGCGTGGCCACGCGGTACGCGCCGTCGGCGATCACCGCCGAGGCGACGCACCAGCACCTCGCCGAGGGGTTCCCGGTCGGGATGCGCTTCCACTCCGCCCCCGTCGTCCGCTTGGCCGACGCCAAGCCCGTGCAGCTCGGCCACGTCGCCCGCGCGGACGGCGCCTGGCGCCTGTACCTGTTCGCCGACCGCGACGACCCGGCCGGCCCGGACTCGCGGGTACGGCAGCTGTGCGACGTCCTGACCTCGGAGCAGTCACCGCTCGTGCGGTTCACCCCGCCCGGCGCCGACCCGGACTCGGTCATCGACGTCCGCGCCGTCTTCCAGCAGGGGCACCGCGACCTGACCGTCGACGCGCTGCCCCCGGTGCTGCTCCCCAGGAAGGGCCGGTTCGGCCTCGTCGACTACGAGAAGGCGTACTGCCCCGACCCTCGGGCCGGTGACGTCTTCCACCTGCGCGGGATCGACCGGGACCAGGGGTGCATGGTCGTCGTCCGCCCGGACCAGTACGTCTCCCACGTGCTCCCCCTGGACGGACACCAGGCACTGGATGACTTCCTGTCGGGGATCCTGACCGACGCCCGGTGGTCCACCGGGTCCTGACGGGCACGGCAGGGTCGTCGGGCCGCGCCCAGCAGGCAGGCGGAGACCGCGGACACCATGGCCGTCGACCTCGCGGTGCCGCCGGTCAGAGGATGCGCATCCGGATGTGCACATCCGCGGGGGAGGTGTGGGTCATGGCGGTGACGAGGTCGACGGCCATCTCCTCGACGTCGTCGACGCTGTCGGCCTGAGTGGTGCCGACACCCGGGACGTCGATCACCCAGTGGTCGCCCTCGCAGATGGCGGTCGCGGTGTACTCAGCCATCCGTCCTCCAGGTCAGGTCCTCGGCCGGGTGTCGCTCCGCCCCCGGACGACGCCGGTGGTCGGGGGGCAGTCGCGCGTCGTCCCCATGTGTCGGTGCGGACGGCTCACCCGACGATCCTGGCTCCCTCCGGTCCTCGCGGGAAGGCGCCGACGTCGGGCCCTGTCGTGACAGCCGAGGACAGGGGATGGGAAGTCCCCACCCCGCCTCCATCACGGACATGACACATCGGGGTGGAGCCACCATCCGCCCGCGGCGTCAGGACGGCGGCCAGGACCACCCGGCTTCGTGGACGAGCTGCTGCAGGCGACGCCGGCGCCCGGCCTCGGCGTCGAGCCACTCCCTGCCGAGCGCGTCCTGGCGCAAGGGCACCCCGGCGCGGCGCAGCGGCTCCACGGACGGCGTCGGCGGCGGGGCGTCCTCCGACGGTGGAGCAGACGTTCCACCCACCGTCCGGATGTACCGGGCGATCGCGCGACGAGCGGGTTCGACCGCGGCCTGCTCCGGTGCCACGGCCGGGTCCACCGCGGCGGCCAACAGGAACAGGGCGTCGTCGAGGACGGCGATCGCCACCGGTGCCGACTCGTCCGGGACGGCGCTGCGGAAGTAGTGCAGCACCGGGTAGGCGAAGTGCTGCTGCGCGACGGTCGCGAGCGGACCGGCCAGGCCGACCAGGTGCTGGGTGAACGCCGGGGCGAAGGAGGCCCCCGTCCATCCCCGGACGACCACCTCTGCCGCGGTCGAGCCCAGCGCGGTGATCTGGGTGGCGAGCGCCCGGCGGCTGACCACGGCGGAGACCACCGACAGCAGGTAGGTGATCGCCAGCGTGACGAGTGCCAGGCCGCCGAAGCCGGCGACGGACGTCATGACGCGCCAGACCGGGGAGTCGGCGACGAAGTCCCCCACGCCGAGGGTGGAGACGGCGAAGCCCGCGTAGTAGGCGACGTCCGCGGCGGAGGCGGGAGCCCCGGTCTCCGCGGACTCGACCGAACCGCTACCCAGGAAGACCAGCCACCAGCCGACCCAGGTGGCCAGGACCCAGATCAGCACGGTCAGCACGAGGAGCGCCGGCCCCACGTCGGAGAGCAGTCTCGACCGGCTTCCTCGCGGCCTGAGCCGCAGAGCCCGGCCCCAGAGCGACGCGAGGAGCCGACGGGTCAGCCAGCCGGCTCCCTCTCCCATGGTGAGCGTGGTGGCCAGGACGTCCAGGAAGACCCCGAGGACCAGCGCCGCGCCGACCGCGACGGCCGCCGCATCGAGCACCTCACTCCCCCACCGCGGTCACCAGGGCCAGGAGAGCGGCGTAGAGAGCCAGTCCGGCGAGGAACCAGCGGTAGCTCGAGCGCCCCGTGGAGGGCAGCTCCTCCTTGAAGACGTTGAGCAGGATCGATCCGCCCAGCAGGGCCGTCAGGAGCGCCACGACGACCGTGCTCGTCGGCGCGAACAGCGCGTCCAGGACCCATCCGGCCAGGAGCGCGAGGGTCAGCAGGACCCGTCCGCTGCGCGGGAACCGTCGCGGGTAGTGCTCCTCGAGGGACCGGTCGGTGAGCACGAAGTGCAGACCCATCGCGATGGCGAAGAGGACGGCGAAGGCCACGCCGGTCCGCAGGCGCAGGGCCATCGTGTAGGTGATCAGGCCGTTGTAGACCATGAACGAGCCGAGGTGGAGCCAGTAGACCCCGGCCGGCTCCCGCCCACCCGCGCTGTGTGCGGTGTGCAGTCGGGCCAGTCGTTCCAGTCCGTAGAAGGCGGCGAACCCGGCGAGCGCGACGAGGAAGATCGCGAGATCGAGCAGCGGCGTCAGCTCGACGACGTCCCTGAGTGCCTCGCCGATCGCCTCGTTGCCCTCCGCCAGCTCGGGCAGCAGGTGCAGGAAGACGTATGCCACCGCCAGCCCCCCGGCGAAGGAGCCGGTGACGTCCTCGGGGACGAAGGGCAGCCGACGGATCCGTGGGGCGGCCAGGTGCAGAGCGGCCAGCAGCAGGCTGACGACCAGAGCCCCCAGGAGGGACTGCGTCGCTGTGAGTCCTGCGTCCACCCGCTGCCTCCCGTCGCCGCGTTCGCCGACACCTGCCGTTCCCCCGGTGTCGATGGGCATGCGAGGGGCACGTGACGACCTCGTGACACTCCGCGTGGTCCTGTGGCCGGAGTCTCCGTCCACGCCCTCAGGGTGCTGCGCACGGTGCGGACGGAGGAGTCGGCCGGGCCGGCGATCATCGCGCGGCCGTCCGTCACCGTGGGCCGACTGCACCCGACGGTCGACGTCGTCCTCGGTCAGCCCGTCAGCGAGGTGCGGTCTCCCTCCGCACGTGCCCGGCCCTCTTCGTGGCCGGCCTCGTGCGCGCTGCCCGCGCGGACACCTGCAGCGCAGCCGGGCCCATGACAGTTCCGTGACACCGCCCGGGCCGGCGCCGAGCCGGGGTAGGTGCGGGACGTCGGTGCTCGTCGCGGATGCCGTCCCGGCCCGTCCGCCACCGACACGAGGAGAACCCGTGACCGTTGCCGGACAGATGCTCGAGACCTATCCGAAGGACCTCGGCGGCGTCGACCGCCAGAAGCTGCAGGCGTGCATCGAGGCCTGTTTCGAGTGCGCCCAGGCCTGTACCGCGTGCGCCGACGCCTGCCTGAGCGAGGACATGGTCGCCGAGCTCACGAAGTGCATCCGCAGCAACCTGGACTGCGCCGACGTCTGTGCGGTCACCGGCCGGGTGCTCTCCCGCCACACCGGCTACGACGCGAACCTCACCCGCGCGGTCCTGGAGGCGTGCGCCGCCGCCTGCAGGGCGTGCGGTGACGAGTGCGCCGACCACGCGGAGATGCACGAGCACTGCCGGATCTGCGCCGAGTCGTGCCGTCGCTGCGAGCAGGCCTGCCGCGACCTCATCGCCGCTCTGGGCTGAGCGGGGCTCGGGCCGGAGCGCTCGTCCACCGGCATGGGACGGCCGGCTGCCACGGGCAGCCGGCCGCCCCATGCCCACCCGTTGCGCCCTGGCCCTTTTACACATCTGACGCTGCCGACGACTGCTCACGTGTGAGTCCCGGGTGGACTCCTATGACTAACACAGAGCCCACGACATACTCGACCGACAGGTGTGCTCGGACGTGCATATGCACCCTC
>NZ_NVPT01000069.1 GCF_002802985.1 Geodermatophilus chilensis
AGAGGTGTATAAGAGTCAGCCCCGCGTGTCGCCCCCGGGTCCGGACGTGTCGCCCGCCGGGACCTCCGTCCCGGCGGGCGACACGTCCGGACCCGGGGGCGACACGCGGGGTCAGCACACGCTGGAGCAGCCGCCGGCGTCGCGGACCGGACCGTTCCGCGACACGCCCGACACCCCTAGCGTCCCTCGGCCAACGGGCGCGGACGACCGCGCCGAGGGGGTGGGGGCGTGCGGGGGACCGACCCGGACGGTGCGGACGACGGTCGGCTGCGCGACATGCCGGTGCTGGTGACCGGCGGAACGGGCTTCCTCGGTGCGGCGCTGGTGCCGCGGCTGCTGCGCGCCGGGTGCCGCGTCGCCGTCGTCGGGCCCGACCCGGGGTGGCGCGAGCCGGTGCGGCGGGCGATCCGCGAGGGCGTGGTCGAGCTGGTCCGGGAGCCGGAGTGGTGGCGGCCGGAGGCGGCCCGGCGGGTGGCGCGCCGGGCCGCGGGGACCGAGCAGCTGGTGCACCTGGACGCGGTGCCGCTGCCGCCGGGGGAGCGGACGGTGACCGGCGCCGCGCGGCACCACGTGGCGGTGGGCGTGGCGGGCACCCTCGAGCTGCTGGCGGCGTTCGGGGACGGGCTGGGGCACGTCGTCCTCGGCAGTTCGGTGGAGGTCTACGGGCGGGCGCCGGCCGGCCCGGTGGACGAGTCGATGCGCCCGACGCCGGAGGACTCCGGGGCGGCGGCGCGGCTGGCCCTGGAGGACCAGCTGCGGGTGGTGGCCGGGGCCGGTGGTCCGGAGGCCACGGTGCTGCGCTTCACGACGCTCTACGGGCCCGGGGAGACGATGCCGTGGGCGGTGCCGACGTTCATCCGGGCCGGGCTGGCCGGGCACCCGGCGACGATCACCGGCGACGGGCAGGAGCTGCGCGACTACCTGCACGTGGAGGACGCCGCGGACCTGGTGCTGCGCGCGGTGGCCCGGCCGCCCGCGGTTGCGCCGGCCGGTGAGCGGTTCCGGCTGGTCAACGCCGGCAGCGGGACGGCCGAGCGCACGGTGGCGCTGGCGCAGCGCGTGCGGCGGGCCGTGGCCGAGCAGCGCGGCGAGCTGCCCCCGCCGCCGCGGCACGTGGGTGCTCCACCGGCGGGGAACGTGGTGTGCCGCACCGAGCGGGCGCGCGAGCTGCTGGGGTTCCGGCCCAGCGTCGACCTGGACCGGGGGCTGGCCGAGGAGGTCGCCTGGTTCGCCCAGCTGGCGGAGTCCTGGCCCAACCGGGACGTCGCTGGGTGACTCAGCCGTCCCGGCGACCGGTGGCCCGCAGCAGCCCGACCTCGGCGAGGAGGGCGGCCGCCCAGCCGAGGACGACGAACACGTCCCCCGTGTGCACCCCGTGGTCTGCGCCGAGCCGCAGGAGGACGGGCCCGTCGGCGAGGTACCGCCCGGTCAGCAGCAGGACGGCGAACGCCGACAGGACCGCGGCGATGACGAGCGCGGACAGCCGGCCGAGCACCCGCCCACGGTAGAGCCCCGCCCGCTCAGGACCCGGACAGCAGCCCGGCGTCCGCCTTGGCGGTGAGGGCGGTCCGGACGGCGGCGTCGACCGTGGCGGAGAAGTCGGGATCGCTCTCGGCGCGGGCCAGGATGGCGTCGATCATCTCCGTCACCAGGTCGGCGTCCATGGTGAGCATCAGGGTGCCCCCCGCCTCGAGGAAGCGGACGGCCCGCTCCTCGGCCGGCAGGTCCTGGACGGCCTGGGCGGCGCCGATGTCGTCGGAGATGACCACTCCGTCGAAGCCCAGCTGCTCGCGGAGCAGGTCGGTGACCACGACGGGGGAGAAGGCGGCCGGCGCGCTCGGGTCGATCCGGGTGTAGGTGGCCGAGGACATCATCACGAAGGGCTCGGCGTCCGAGCCGGCGAGCGTGCCGAAGGCGGCGACCTGCTCGTCGTCGCGGGTGGTGACGCCGTCGGTGACGTCCCGGCTCTCGTCGGGGTTCTCCTGCACCCGCCCGAGTCCGGGGAAGTGCTTGAACGTGGGGGTGACCCCGTGCCCGGCCAGGCCGTCGGCGACGGTCCCGGCAGCGGCGGTGACGGCCTCGGCGGTGCTGCCGTACTGGCGGCCGTAGGCGCCGATGGGCGCGTTGCCGTCCTCGGTGCCCTCCGGGACGACGTCGACGACCGGCGCGAGGTTGAGGTTGATGCCGGCGCTGCTCAGCGACGCGCCCATGTCGTCGGCGAGGGCGGCCAGTTCCCCGGCCGGCATGCGTCCCTGGCGGGCGGTCGTCGGGAGGTCGGCGAAGCCCGGGCCGGACAGTGTCTGCACGGCGCCGCCCTCCTGGTCGACCCCGACCCACGGACGCGGACCCGGGGCCGCCTCCGCCCACCGCGCGGTCTCCGCGGCCAGCTCGTCCGCGGGGATGCTGCTGCGGCCCTGGAGGAAGACGCCGCCCACGCCCTCGGCGACGAAGTCGTCGGCGGGGGAGAGATCGGTGAGCGCGACCCCGACGACCACCAGCTGGGCGACCTGCTCGCGGCGGTCCAGGTCGGCGAGCGCCGCCTCGACCGGGTCGGTCGGCGTGCTCGGGGCGGCCGGGGGAGTGGCGCTGGTCGTGCCGGGCGCCGTCCCGGTGCCGGCGGTCGGGGCCGCACAAGCGACCGGCAGCAGGCACAGCAGGGAACCGACGACGGCCCCGAGGCGGGAAGAGGGCATCGCCGGCCATTGTGCGTCCGGGGGCACCCGTCGGCGGGTCGAGGGGTGTGCGACCTGCCGGCGTGTCACCGACCTCCTAAGCTCGGCGCACCCTGTCTTCCCCACGGGGCGTTCTGTCGTCGATGCGTGTTGTGGAGCGTGGATGCCGCCGGTCGAACTGACGTGGGGAGCGGCGACCGCAGTCGGGCAGCGGGAGGACAACCAGGACAGGTACCTGGCTGCCCCACCGGTGTTCGTGGTCGCCGACGGCATGGGCGGTCACGTCGGTGGCGCCGCCGCCGCGGAGACGGTCGTGGAGGCGCTGCGCTCGTTGACCGGCTCCGGGACGACGACCGTGGAGGCGATCCGGCTCGCGCTGCAGCGGGCCGACGGCGAGATCCGCGGGTTCCAGGGGCCGGACAAGGCCGGCGCCGGGACGACGGTCGCCGGCGTCGCGCTGGTCGACGAGGGCGACGGACCGCAGTGGGCGGTGTTCCACGTCGGCGACTCGCGCGTGTACCGCTGGCACGCGGGCCGGCTCGAGCTCGTCACCAGGGACCACTCGGTGGTGCAGGAGCTCATCGACGCCGGCTACATCTCCGACGAGAGCGCTGCGACGCACCCACAGCGGCACATCATCACCCGCGCGCTGGGTGTGGGCCCGCGGCCCGAGGCCGACGTGGTGCTGCTGCCCGTCGTGCCGGGCGAGCGCTTCCTCGCCTGCTCCGACGGCCTGACCGGCGAGCTGACCGACGCGCAGATCGCGCCCCTGGTGGGCGGCGGTGAGGTGGCACGGGCAGCCTCCACGCTCGCGACCGAAGCCGAGACCGTCGGCGCGCGCGACAACGTGACCGTCGTCGTGCTCGAGGCCGCCTCCGGGGTCGCCCGTGGTGCCGAGGGCTGACACCACCTGGCCCGGCGGCGCTCGTCCACCGGGCCGTGACGGTCAGCGCAGGTCGAGTCCTGCGGCGATCGGGCACCGGTCGGTGCCGGGGAGGGTGACGAGCGCCCGGTAGACCTCCTCGACGGCCGCGGCGACCCGATCGAGCCCGAACTCCTGCTCGTACACGTGCCGGGCCCGCATGCCCACCCGGTCGAGTGCCGACCGGTCGGCGCAGGCGGTCGCGATGAGGTCGGCGAGCTCGTCCGGACCGGCCGTGGGCGGGAAGAGCCACCCGTTCTCCCCGTGACGGACGGCGTCCGGCAGGCCGCCCACCTCCGGCGCCACCACCGGACACCCGGCCGCCGCGGCCTCCAGGACCGACAGTGGCAGCCCCTCCCGCTGGGAGGTCAGGAGGAACAGGTCGGCGTCGGCGAGCGCGTCGACCGCCGGACGACGGCCACCCGGGAAGGCGACGACCCCGTCGAGGCCGGCCTCGGTCACCAGCGCGCGGGCCGCCGTCAGGAGTCCGCCGTCGCCGACCCACGTGGCCTGCACGGGGATGCCACGGCGGTGCAGCTCCCCGACGACCGCCACGAAGCGGGCCGGGTCCTTGACCGCGTCGGCCCGCGCGATGTTGACGATCCGGAGTCGGTCGTCCCCTGCGGGCGCGGGGCGGCGGCGGACGCCGTGGTCGGCGACGCCGTTCGGGATGGTGCGCACCGTCTCGGAGCGCCGGCCGCGGTCCTCCACCAGCATCCGGGCCACGGCGCTGCCGCAGGCGATCAGCGCGTCACCCCTGAACGAGAGCCCTCGCCACGACGAGGACCCGAACTCGCTGTGCACGTGCTCCACGTGCGCCAGGCGCGTGCCGCCCCGGGTCAGCCAGACCGCCGTCGACACGCCCCGCTGGTGGGTGTGGACGACGTCCCACGCCGCGGCGCGCAGCAGCCGGTGCACGTACGGCAGCAGCCGGTGCAGCGCCATCCGGCCGCCCTCGTGGCGGTGCAGCTCGACGGCGGGGGAGAGCTCGTCCCACAGCGGCCCCGCGCCGGCGGCGACCGCGACGGAGTGGCCGCTCGCCGCCTGGCTGTTCGCCAGCGCGACCAGCACGAGCTGCGAACCACCGACCGTCAGGTCGTCGGTGATGTGCAGGATCCGCATCCGCGCCCCTCCTGGGCCATGGGCTGCCGGCGCGCAGGTGCCGGAGCCGTTCCTCGTGGTCGGGGACCCACGCCGTCGGACGGCGACCGGCCGTCGGTGACGCTCCGCGAGCCCCGTCGCATGGTGCCGGACCCGATGCCGCGGATGCCTCCCTCGGAGGGGTGGCCCGTCCGGCCGCGACCCCCTGCAGCGCCGTCCCCCGCGCTTACGGTCTGCACCGCGATCGGCTCGGACAGAGGGGGACACGCGTGCAGAGCGCTGCTGTGGCTGCACCGCCGGGGACGGCGGACGTCTGCGTCGTCATCCCCACGCGGAACCGCCCCGAACTGGTCCTCCGGGCCGTCTCGAGTGCCCTGGGGCAGTCGCTGTCGCCCGGTGAGGTGCTCGTCGTCATCGACGGGCCGGACGACGCCACCGAGGCCGCCCTGGCCGGCGTGGACGACCCTCGGCTGCGCGTGCTGTCCCTCCCGACCGGTTCCGGGGCCGCCGGTGCGCGCAATGCCGGGGTGCGCGCCACCGACCGCGAGTGGATCGCGTTCCTCGACGACGACGACGAGTGGTCCCCGGAGAAGCTCGAGCGGCAGTTCGAGCACGTCCGCGCGAACGCGCCGTCGGGCCCGGCTGTGTACGCGACCGGCGTCGAGTGGCGCACGGACGGGTTCACCTTCCACTACCCGGAGCGGGCGCCGCGCGCCGGCGAGCGGGTGGCCGACTACCTGTTCGTCCGCAGCCGGCCGGGGGAGGGGATGCTCGCCGTCCCCACGCTCCTCCTGCGTCGGGAGCTCGCCCTCGCCCACCCGCTCCCGGAGCACCTGCGCACCCACGAGGAGTACGACTGGTTCCTCGACCTGGAGCGGCACGGGTGCACCTTCTCCGTGGCCCTGGAGCCGCTGACGGTCGTGCACGCACCGAGCGTCCGGACGTCCGTGAGCACGAACGCCGGCTGGCAGTCCTCGCTGGCCTGGGCGCTCGCCCGGCGCGCCGACCTGGGCGAGCGGGCCTTCGGCGCCTTCTGCCTCACCGACGTGGCGCGCAGCGCCCAGCGCACCGGGGGGCTGCGCCTGTTCGCCGCGCTCGCCGGCATGGCCGCCACCGCCCGGCCGACCGGCCGTGACCTGGCCCGTTTCCTCGCCATCTGGTTCCTCCCGCAGCAGCTGCGCTGGCGCCTGACCGGCCGGCGTCGACGTGACGGCTGACGTCCGCACGACGGCGCGGGCCGCCCGGCAGGAGTCGGCCACGGGCGGCACGGGCGCCCGGCGGCTGGTGCTCGGCGTGGTCGACTCCGCCCTCCCCAGCCTGGGCAACCTCGCGGTCAGCGTCCTGGCTGCGCACTCGATGGCCCTCGCCGACTTCGGCGTCTTCACCACCCTGGTCCTCGCGCTGATCCTGGCGACCGGGGTCTCCCGCTCGGTGCACGGCGACGTCCTCGTGCTCACCGTCGTGGACGAGCCGGCCCGGATGCTGCAGCGCGCCCGGTCGTCCCTCGCCTCGGTGCTGCGGCTCGGCCTCGTCGCCGGCGCGCTCGGTGTCCTCGCCGGTGCAGTCGCCTCCGCGGCCGGCGTCACGTGGGGTCCGGCGCTCGTCGCGGCCGGCGCGGTCCTGCCGGTGCTCCTCGTGCAGGATCACTACCGGTGGGTGGCCCACGCGCACGGGTGCATCGTCGACTCGCTGACCAACAACGCGGTCTGGAGCCTCGGTGCCGTCACCGCGATGGGCCTGGCCGTCGCCGAGTCCGACGAGACCGTCGGCCCGGCGACGGGCCTGCTGGTGTGGGGCGTGGCCGCCCTCCTCGGGGTGGCCGTCGGCGCGGCGACCAGCGGGTGCCTCCCGCCTGCCCGGCTCCCCGGCGGGTGGCTGCGCGAGAACCGGTCGCTGGCCGGCGCCCTGGCGCAGGACTTCGGCCTGCTGCAGGCATCGGCCCAGGGGGCCCTGGTCCTCCTCGCGGTGCTGACCTCGTCGACCGACGTCGCGCTGCTGCGGAAGGCGCAGATCTGGCTGGGTCCGGTCACGATGGCGACGACGGGGTTGCTGTCGGCCCTGCAGTCCGGGCTCGCGCGCAGCCGGGCGCGGGGCGCGGCAGCCCGCGGGCTCGCCCGCACCGCGTCGTCCGTCGGGGCGGCCGGTGCGCTCGGCGCCGCCGTGTACGGCTGCGCCGTCGCCGTCCTGCCGGCGGCCTGGGCGGCGCTGCTCGTGGACGGCGGCTGGTCGGACGCCCGGTCCTTCGTCTGGCCGCTCACGGTGCAGCTCGCCGCCGGGCTCGCGGGTGGGTGTGCCGGGGTCGCGCTGCGTGCCCTGGGCGCCGTGGGCCGGCAGGTCCGGGTGCGCTGGGTGCTCGCCCCGCTCTCGCTGCTGGTCGTCCTCGGCACCGCCACCAGTGGTGGGGCGCTCCTCGCCGCCTGGGCCCTCGCCGGCATCTCCGTGCTGACCGCCGCCCTGTGGGGCCTCCTGCTGGTCCGCGCGGTCACCGGCGAGGTCGGGGGGAGGGCCGCGTGAGGCCCTCCCCGGTCCCCGCCGTCACCTTCCTGGTCGCGGTCGCGGCGACGCCGTACCCGGGCAGCTACTGGGCAGTGGCCGGGCTCGCCCTCGTCGTCCTGGCCCAGGCGGCCTCGGTGCCCGGTCCGCTGCGGGTCGGCCGCGCCGTCCTCCTGGCCGTCGGCTGGTGCGGCGTCACGGTGCTGTGGTCGGTCGCCCCGTCCCTGACCGTGCGCCACCTCGCGCTCCTTGCGCTCCTGACGGTGGCCGCGGCCCTGCTGCCGCGCGTGCTCGGGCCCCTGGGCGTGCTCGCCGCGCTGGCCACCGCGTGCCGGGTCCTGCTGGTCGCCAGCTGGGCGCTGTACCTGCTCGTCCCGGCCGTCGGTCGCACGCAGGAGGTCTACCAGTACGGGACCCTCGAGGGCGTCTTCGTCCAGCGCAACGTCGCCGCCTTCTTCTACGTCGCCGCCACCCTCACCTTCCTGGTGCGCGCCGCCGCGGGCGGTGCCCGACGCCGGGACCTCGGCTGGGCCGGCCTCGCGGTGGCCACCCTCCTCGCCACGTCGAGCGGCACGGGGCTCGCCGTCCTGATGGCCGCCGCCGGCGTAACCGGCGCGCTCGTGGTCGCGTCCCGCGCCCGCACGGTGGGACGACGGCGGCTGGTCGTGGCGGCGGCCATCCTGCCGGCGGTGGGTCTCGCGCTCTGGCTGCCCTTCAACCTGGGCGTGGTCAGCGAGCTCTTCGGCCGGGACGCGACGCTCACCGGCCGCAGCGTCATCTGGGACGTCGTCGAGCGCGTCGTCGCCGAGTCGCCGTGGCTGGGCCAGGGCAGCGGCGCACTGTGGGTCGCCGGCGTCCCCGTGACCGACCACATGTGGGCGCAGACCGGCTTCGCCTTCTACCACGCCCACAGTGCCTACCTGGACCACCTGGTCCAGACCGGGGTCGTCGGCCTGGCGCTCGTCCTCGCCGTGGTGCTCCTGGCGCTGCGCCGCTCGGTCCGGCGGCTCGTCGCCTCCGGGGACGTGCTGGCCATGTGGCCGGCCGGGACGCTCGTCTGCCTGCTCTTCTACGGCATCGACGAGCAGTCCTTCGCCTCGTCCTTCGGCTGGCTGCTCGTCGTGCTGGCCGCGGCCCTCGCCGCGCCGGACGGCGCCGCCACCCCTGAGGTGTCCTCGCTCGGGCGGACCCGCCTCGAGCCCTCGTCGCGCGCGGTCCGGCTGCGCACCCAGCCCCTCGGCCCGTCGGGCCGCACAGCCATGGAGGTGTCCGGTGTCCGGTGAGTCGGTCCGGGTCGGTCCGTTCGACGTCGTCGACCTCTCGCGCGCGCAGCTCGCCGAGGCGCTCGTGGAGGCGTGGGCGGTCGCCACGCGCCCGATCCGCGTGTTCGCCCTCCACGTGGGGGGCCTGAACCGAGCGCGGGACGCGGCCTTCGTCGCGCTCCTCGACGACGCCGAGTGGTGCTACGCCGACGGCGCCTCGGTCGTGCTCGTCGCGCGCGCGGCCGGGGCGCGACACATCCAGCGGGCGCCCACCACCGACCTGGCGCACGCGGTCCTGGACCTCGTGGCGGCGCGCGCCGGTGGGGAGGTCACCTTCGCGATGGTCGGTGGCCCGGCGGGCCTCGCCGACCGCGCGGCCCGCCGCCTCGAGGCCGAGCACCCGGCGCGGTGCGTGTTCACCAGCGACGGCTTCCGGTCCGACTGGGCGCCGGTGCTCGAGCAGCTCAAGAACGCCCGGCCGGACGTCGTCTTCGTGGGCATGGGCATGCCACGGGAGGCGGAGTGGGTCAGTGCGCACGTCGACTCCCTCGCGCCCGGGCTGGTCATGACGTGCGGTGGGTGGTTCGGCTTCCTGGCCGGCGAGGAGTCGCGCGCCCCGGCGGTCTTCCAGCGCCACGGCATCGAGTGGGTGTGGCGGCTGGTCCAGTCGCCACGACTGCTCTCCCGCTACGCGCGTGGCGCCCTCACCACCGCTCACCTGTTCGCCTCGGCGCTGCTCGCGTCGCCACGACGGAGGGCTCGGTCGTGATGCCCGGCGAGCGGCATCCCCGGCCCGGCCCGGAGGCCGCGGCCGCACTCTCACTCGCGAACGGCGCTGCCAGGGCAGCGCGCACAGGACGGGGGATCCGATGGACCTGAGGAAGGCGCTGGCCGCCCTTCGCCGCATGTGGTGGGTCGTCGTGGTCGGAGCGCTGCTCGGCGGTCTCGCCGGTGCCGCCGTGGGGCTGCTGGCGACGCCGCGGTACACGACGCAGACGCAGTTCTTCGTCAGCACGGCCGACTCGGCCTCGACGTCCGAGGCCTTCGCGGGCAGTCAGTTCGCCCAGCAGCGCGTCGCCTCGTACGCCGGCCTCCTCGAGGGGGAGGAACTGGCCGCGCGCGTGATCGACGACCTCGGGCTCGACCGGACCACGGCGTCGCTGCAGGACGCGGTCGAGGTCTCGCCGGTGCCGGAGACGGTCCTCATCGACGTCTCGGTCACCGATCCCTCGCCCGAGCGGGCCCGCGCCCTCGCCGCCTCTCTGTCGAGCGAGTTCCTCGACCTGGTGGCGGAGCTGGAGACGCCCGTGGGTGGCACCGCCTCTGCGGTCCGGGTCACCGTCACCGACCGGCCGGACCTGCCGACGGAGGCCAGCTCACCCGACGTCCTCAGGACCGTGGCGGCCGGCGTCCTCGGCGGCCTGGTGCTCGGCGCGCTCGTCGCGCTGGCCCGCGACCTCGCCGACCGCTCGGTCACGACCGCCGAGGAGGCCTCTGCGCTGACCGGTGCGCCGGTGGTCGGGGTCGTGGTGCGGGACCCGGCGCTCGGCTCCCGGAGCGGCAGGGGCGGTGAGGTGCGCTCCGACCACGCCGCGGAGGGCTACCGGCAGGTGCGGGCCAATCTGCAGTTCCTCGACGTGGACCAGCCGCCGAAGGTCGTCATGGTGTCCAGCGCCGTGCCCGCCGAGGGCAAGACGACGGCGGTGGTCAACCTGGGCCTCGCATTGGCCCGCGCCGGGCACCGGGTGACCCTCGTGGAGGCCGACCTCCGCAAGCCCAGGGTGATCGACTACCTCGGCCTGGTCGACGGCGTGGGGCTGACCAACGTGCTCACCGGCAGCGCCGGCCTCGAGGACGTCGTCCAGCAGCACGCGACCGAGGGGTTGTCGGTGATCGGCGCCGGGCCGGTCCCGCCGAACCCAGGTGAGCTGCTCGCGTCCAGCTCGATGCGGGTGGTGCTGGAGAAGCTGCGCGCCGACAACGACTTCGTGCTGGTGGACGCGGCACCGCTGCTGCCGGTCGCCGACGCGATCGGTCTGGCGGCGCACACCGACGGCGCTCTGCTGTCGGTCCGGTACGGCGTCACCCGGCGCGAGCAGGTCGCCGCCGCGGCCGCCCGGCTGGAGCGCGTGGGCGCCCGCACGCTCGGTGTGGTGCTGAACCTCGTCCCACCGAAGGCCGAGCTCGCCTCGGAGCACGGCTACGGCTACGGCTACGCCGCCGAGACGCGGGCCTGAGGACCGCTCAGCCGGACCGGTCGGTGCGCTGAGCGCGGAGCAGGACGTCGGCCAGCGGGCGCAGCGCCGTGGCGATCGCCTCGGCCACCTCTGCGTGGACCGGCGCGGGCCGGCCGATCGGGTCGACGACGTCGTCGTCCGCGGTCGGCCGGCCGGTGGCCCGCGCCGCGTCCAGGCGGAGGGCGAGCCGGGCGGCGCGGTCGTCGAGGGTCGCGCCGGTGAGGTCCGACAGGTCGGCCCGGTGCACGAGGTCCGCGGCCTCGCGCAGGACGAAGGTCCGCCGCAGCCCGCGGGGCACCGCGTTCAGCACCCTGCGCCGCTGGTCACGGGTCATCGTCAGCACGAGATCCGCCTCCTCCGCCATGCGCGGGACGAACAGCCGCGAGCGGAAGCCGTCGACGTGGACGCCGTACCGGGACACCGCCGCGGCGGAGTCGGGGTCCACGGGGCGACCGGGCGTGGCCGCGAGTCCGGCGCTGCCGACCTGCACGCCGGCCGCCTCGGGTTCCTCGCCGAGGGCCTCGCGCGCCCAGGTCCGCACCAGTCCCTCCGCCATGGGCGACCGGCACTCGTTGCCGGTGCAGACGAAGAGGAGGCGCACGCCCCGACGCTAGGCCCCGGCGCGCCGTTCCCCGGGTGCGACCGGCCGCGGGCACCCCAGCTGGGGAGGCTTCAGGGACAGACGCGCCAGTTGCCGCCCTCGTCGACGAGCGGCAGCACCGGGTGCTCCTGGAGGCCGTCGGCGTGGACGAGGGCGACCGTGGCGTCGGCGGAGCTGCGGCCGTTCGACGACTGCACGTTCACGCCGTCGAGGCCGTCGAGGCCGTCGAGGCCGTAGGGGACCGGGCTGCCGGGCGGGGGCTGCGGGGAACCGGTCACGGGGGTCGCCTTCCTCGCGGCACGGGGCGACTGCCGGGGAGCCGGCCGAGGGAGGTCCCGACCTGCCGGCCCCCTGGGTTCACCCGGACGGGCGGACGTGCAGGTCAGCGAGGGACGTCGGGCAGCGCCTGGGTGCTGAACTCCTCGGCGTTCTGCGACAGCGAGTCGGTCTGCAGGTAGCCCCACATCCGCTCGCCGGCGACGTCGTCGAGGTAGACGACGCTCGCTGCGCCCTCGGTGCCCGTGCCCAGCACCGGTGCGGTGAAGAAGTCGACGTTGTCCGGCGTCAGCCCGCGCAGCGAGTACGCCAGCGACAGCACCTCGGCGTTGCCGAGCTGCTCGTCGACCGCGACGGCACTGGTCACGGCGAGCAGCGCGGCGTCGAGCCGCCCCGGGTCGGTGAAGGTGTCGGAGCTGAACAGCTTGCCGAACATCGCCTGCAGGTACTGCTGCTGCCGGCGCACCCGGTCGAAGTCGCCGCCGGGCAGGCCGTAGCGCTGCCCGAGATACCAGCGCGCCTGGTCACCGTCGAGGTGGTTGACGCCGGCGGGGAAGGTGTACGGCCCGTTGCTGGTGGTCTCCGCGACCACGACGTCCACCCCGCCCAGGTCGTCGGTGACCTGGATGAGCCCCTCGAAGTCGATGGCGACGTAGTGGTCGATCCGGACGTCGGTGAGCTGTTCGACGGTCTGGACGAGCAGCGCCGGTCCGCCGTACGCGTAGGCCGCGTTGACCTTGTCCCTGCCGTGGCCCGGGATGTCGACCCAAGAGTCGCGGGGGACGGAGATTAGCTGCGCGTGCTGCCGGTCGGCGGAGAACCGGGCGATCATGATCGCGTCGGAACGGCCGCCGGCCGCGATGCCCTCCTCGGCGGTGGCGCGGGTGTCGGACCCGACGAGCAGGAAGGTCACCGGTTCCTCGCCGGCCTGTTCTGCCGGGGCCGACGGCGCGGGCCGGGCCCCGTCGTCCAGGGTCGCGAAGACCTCGGAGACCCGGTCGACGTTGCCGGCGTAGCGGTCGGTGAGGAACCACAGCGCGCCGGCGACGACCACGGCGACGACCACTCCCAGCACACCGAGTGTGACCAGCACCCGGCGCAGCACCCGGCCGCGCTGCGGTGAGGTCCCCGCGTGCTCGTCCGTCTGCCGATCCGGCGACGCCGTCTCGGTCGCACTGCTCATGGGGCCCCCGTCCACCCGGCGATGCTGCCGACGGTACGGAAGGGAACGGCCCAGGTCAGGCTGTGGCCACCCTTAGGAGTGAGCAGTCAGCGCGACCGCACCTCGTGCCGATCGGAGGGGGTGGGGCGGCCGTGCGAGAGGTGGTCGGGCTCCCCGAGCTCCTCACGGTCGGCGCGGTGGATGGCCCGGCCCAGCAGGACGGCGGCGGGGAGGGCGAGCAGCACCCACAGCACCACGGCGGTCACCAGCCAGCCCACGCGAGCCTCCCGTCCCTGCGTCACCCTCGACCCGGAGTAGAGCGCAGACGGACGGCCGCGCGGGACCCCCAGAGCACGGGGGCGGACACCTCGATGCCCGTAACGGAACGGTACCTGTCCATACCGGCGGGTGAGCGGGTCGGGCAGACCGCCCTCGTGTTCACCCTCTCGGCGGTCCGTCGAGCCCGATCGGGTGACGGGCCGGCGACGGCGTCCTCCGGCGGATGCGCGCACTGGCACCGCTCGCGCTGGGCCGGGGACGACGCCTTCAGCGGCTCGAGCCTCTGCACCTGCCGCCGCGGCGAGGTCCGTCCCGGCCTCTGGGCCGAGAGGTCGCCTCCATGAGACTCCGCTCATCGGGCGCCCATGCCCCCTTCATGGTGCACTTCGATCCTTGAGTGGTTGAGGGGGTCTCCAGCGGGAAGGCGGCACGGTCATGCGGATCTCGGTCATCGGCTGCGGGTATCTCGGCGCCGTCCACGCGGCGTCGATGGCCGAACTGGGCCACGAGGTGGTCGGCATCGACGTCGACGAACGGAAGATCGCCGACCTCTGCGCGGGCCGCGCCCCGTTCTACGAGCCGGACTTCGGCGAGCTGCTCCAGCACTCCCTCGCGTCGGGCCGGCTCAGCTTCAGCACCGACGTCGCCGACGCCGCCGGCGCACAGGTGCACTTCGTCTGCGTCGGAACGCCGCAGAAGCACGGCGAGTACGCCGCCGACCTGCGCTTCGTCCAGGCGGCCGCGGAGTCCCTGCTGCAGGTGATCGAGCCCGGCGAGCTGGTGGTGGGCAAGTCGACCGTCCCGGTGGGCACGGCCGCGGAACTGGCCCGCATGTTCGGCGAGAAGGTCCCCGGCTCCCTGCTCGCCTGGAACCCGGAGTTCCTGCGCGAGGGGTTTGCCGTCCGCGACACGCTGCACCCCGACCGGCTGGTCTACGGCGTCCCCGACGGGCCGGACGCCGAGACGATCGTCGCCGTCCTCGACGAGGTGTACGCACCCATCGTGGCCACCGGCACGCCCAAGGTGGTCACCGACTACGCGACGGCGGAGATGGTGAAGACGGCGGCCAACTCCTTCCTGGCGACGAAGATCAGCTTCATCAACGCGATGGCCGAGCTGTGCGAGGCCACCGGCGCGGACGTCAAGCAGCTCGCGGACGCGATCGGGTTCGACGACCGGATCGGGCGGAAGTTCCTCAACGCCGGGCTGGGGTTCGGCGGCGGGTGCCTGCCCAAGGACATCCGGGGGTTCATGGCCCGCGCCGGTGAGCTGGGGGCCGACCAGGCGCTGACGTTCCTGCGCGAGGTCGACAACATCAACATGCGCCGCCGGATCCGGATGGTGGAGCTGGCCCGCGAGGTCTGCGACGGCTCGCTGCTCGGCAAGCACATCGCCGTCCTCGGGGCGGCGTTCAAGCCCGACTCCGACGACATCCGCGACAGCCCGGCCCTCAACGTCGCCGCCCAGCTGCAGCTGCAGGGCGCGGTCGTGACCGTCACCGACCCCGCCGCGATCGAGAACTCCCGCCGGCAGTGGCCCCAGCTGGACTACGCGGCCACGCCGGAGGAGGCCGCCGAGCGCGCCGACGCCGTCCTGGTGCTCACCGAGTGGCGGCAGTACCGCGAGCTGGACCCGGTCGCCTTCGGCGAGGTCGTCGCCCGGAAGCGGGTGCTCGACGGGCGCAACGCCCTCGACCGCGAGGCCTGGACCGCCGCGGGCTGGACCTACCGCGCCCTGGGCCGCCGCGCCGGCTGAGACGGCGGCACGCGGTCGGGTGTGCCGTGCGAACCGAGTGCGGGTGTTCGGGCGCACGGTCACGCCGAGCGCTGGACCTGCCGATGTCGGGCGCATGGTGACGTGGGTGATCGGCGTGCTGGTGGTGTGGCCCCTGGTGGCCCTCGGGGTCGCCGTCGTCCTGGGCCGGTGGATCCGCCTCGCCGACACCCGGTCCCGCGCGGAGCGCCCGCTCACCACCGCCGACCTCCCCCCGCGTTCCGGCCGGGCGTCGGGAGCACGCGCCGCTGAGCCACCCGATCGGGTGACCCGCCGGCCGAGGGGTCCCGCTCCGCACCCGGCCTGCCGATGACCGGTGCGTGTGGATCTGGGTCGTCGGGGGGCTGGTCCTCTGGGTGCTGCTCGCGTTCGCGGTGGCCGTCGTCGTCGGTCGGGGCATCCGGCTCGCGGACACCCGTTCCGGTGACCCGCTGACCGCGCCCGAGCCGCTCGCCGACCTGCGGCTCGTCACGCCGCGCCGCCGCGTCCCGCTGCCGCCCGTCGGGATCGCCCTGGCCGCGACCGCGGTGCTGCTCGAGACCGCCGGCTACGTCGGCCGGCTGACCGGCGCGACCGGCCCGGTGGCCCGGGCGCTGTCCATGGACGCCCCGTTCTCCGCGCCTCGCACCTTCGTCGCCGCGCTGTTCGCGGTGGCCGCGGTGGCCGCGGTCGCCGGCGCCGCGCGCGTGCCCGGCCGCCGCGCCTGGTGGCTGGCCGTCGGGCTCGTGTGCGCGGGCATCGCCGTCGTCAAGGCCGGCGGCACCGTGCACGTCGAGGCCATGGGTGCGCTGTCGGCCGCCGTCGGCGAGGCCGGCGCCGTCGTCGCCAGCGTCGCGCTCGTGGCCGCCGTCCTCGCCGTCCTTGCCTTCGTCAGCCGCGACGAGCGCCGCGACCGCCGCCGGGTGCTCGCCTGCCTGGCCGGCTACGGGGTGGCGTCGGTCGGCCTCTCCGCGGTCTCGGCCGTGGCGGTCGGGTCGTGGGCGGTGACCGCCACCTACCTGGAGGAGTCCGGGGAGGCGCTGGCCGGCGTCGCCGTGCTGGTCGCCGTCCTCGTCGGTGTCGCGCCGCGCCTGGTGCTGCCCGCCTCCTGGGTGCTCCGCCGCGAGCAGGACGCCGAGACGTTCGCCGTCCCCGAGCGCGTGTCCGACGCCCTCCGCGGCTGACCGTCTCCAGGGACGGGGGCCCTGCAGAGCCCGAGGACCCGGCGCGCCCGACCGGCGGTCATCCCGTCCCGACGGTGCGGCCAGATCGGGACCGCAGCCGGGTGGAGGCGCGGTCGAGCGCCCGCCGGACCCCCAGGGCCGCCGGGAACCACACCGGTGGCCGCGCGTGGAGGCAACGGTCGGGCAGCCCCTGCTGCCGCAGCGCCGCCAGGCCGGCTGCGGCGTCGAAGTCGACCCGGAGGAACTCGACGGTCCCGGCCGTGTCGTCGATGATCGCGCACCGGGCCCTGGGGCGGCGTTCGAGCTGCCGGGACTGGCCCACGCTCCCCGGGTTGAGCAACCAGGGTGTGGTCGGCATCGGGACCGTCCCCCGCGCAGGCAGCGTGCCCTGCTGTGCGTCCACGAGCCACGCGCGGTGGGTGTGACCGAGGACGAGCGTGTCCGCGCCCGGCGCTTCCTGCGGGAGCCGGGAGAGCAGCTCGACGGCGCGCGGTTCCCGGAACACGTACTCCTCCGGGTCGTCGAGCGACCCGTGCGCTACGAGCACCCGGCCGTCCTGCAGCACCGTGGGCAGCGACTCCAGGAAACTGCGCACGTCGGCGGAGAGCAGCGAGCGGTGCAGCTCGGCGCTCTGCCGGGCGTAGGAGGGGAACCTGGTCGGCGGCAACCGGTCCAGGACGAACAGGTCGTGGTTGCCGAGCACGCACCGGGCACCGGCCTCGGCGAGCATCGTCACGCACTCGTTGGGGTGGGGCCCGTACCCGACGAGATCGCCGGCGACCAGGAGCCGGTCGGTGCCGCGGCGCCCGAGCTCGGCCAGCACGGCCCGCAGTGCGGGCTCGTTGGCGTGGACGTCGGACAGCACCCCGATGCGCATCAGCGGGCCGCTGTCGTCGACAGGCGCCGCCGGGCCCGTCGGTAGACCGGACCCAGCGCTCCTGCCAGCAGAGGCAGCGGGTCGGACAGGTCCAGCGGCGTCCAGGTCTCCGCGGCCGCGGTCCAGCGCAGCCACCGCCACGGCGCGATGCCCTCCTGGCGGGCGGCGCGCCAGTCGCGCTCCACGCGGGACCACGCGACCCCGGGACGCGCCGGCGTCCGCGGGGGACGGGGCAGGCCGAGCAGATCGGCCCACACGACGGCGGGGATGTTGACGCCCGCGACAGCGCCGACGTTGTGCCAGAGGTTGTACCGGGCGTTGACCTCCAGCAGCCACAGCCGGCCGTCGTCGTCCCGTTTGAAGTCCAGCTTGGCGACCCCCCGCAGGTCCAGCGCCTCGATGACCTCCCGGCCCACCCTCGCCACGTCGGGTGCATCGGAGGTGACGACGGCGGTCGAGTGGCCCATCGCCGTCGGGTACGTGCGCACCTTGCGGCCGGTGAACTCCGCGGCCACCTCACCCGACGCGTCGACGTAGACGTGGTGGCTCTCGATGCGGGTCTCCGGCCCCAGGACCGGCTGCTGGACGATCACCTGCGCGTGCCGGGCGGCCAGCGCGTCGACGAGGGCGTCGAGCTGACCGCGGTCGTGGACGAGGACGGCCTTGGCCGCGCTGGCGGCGTCCCAGATGAGCTCGCGGCGGAGCGGCTTGACCAGCAGCGGGAACGTGAGGCGGTCGTCGAGCACCGGCCGGTCAAGATCCAGGACGTGGCCGTGCGGGACCGGCAACCCGGTGCGCAGCGCGAGCTCCTGGAACGCCGCCTTGTCGACCAGGCGCTCCACGAGGTCGGCCTCGGGCACCACGAAGCGCAGCGCGGGGGAGAGCTCGTCGCGCCGCCGGGAGATGAGCAGCAGGTCGTCGTCGGACTGGTAGAAGAGCACGGTCGGCTCCTCGCTGCTGCGGGCACGGGCCAGCAGGGCGGCGACCAGTGCGTCCTCGTCGGGGCGGGGGTCGTCGACCCATCCGGAGACGTACCGGGACCACCGGTCCGGTCGCGTCGGCCGGCCCACCACCGTCACCGGCGCCCGCACCGCGTGCAGCGGGATCGCCACGTCCAGGTAGCCCATCACCAGGGCGTGCCCGGCCGGCGGGTCCCCGCGTCCGGGTCGGGGGACGGCCGGGGCCGGCTGCTCCGGTGGCAGGAAGTAGGTCTCGGGGACCAGGGGGATCTCCCGGCCGGGGAAGAGCGCCTCGACCTGGGTCTCGTAGCCCTTGATGAGCACCCGCTTCTGCTCGAGGTCGTGGTCCCAGGCCACCGGGGTCAGCCCGGGAGTCGCGCGCGCGGCGGCGTCCGGGGCCTCGCGCAGCACGTAGGGGAAGTCGGCGTACAGCACCGTCGGCTGCGGCTGCCGCTCCGCCAGGGTCCGGGTGAGCAGGTGGTCGACGTGCCGGCCGACGCCCACCGGGCCGAGGACGAGCCCGGCGTCGATGCGGTCGGCCAGGCACCGCAGCCGCGCATCCAGCCGGTCGACCAGCGCCTGGTCGCCCGCGGAGACCCGTCCCAGGGCGATGTCCAGCCGGAACGTCGGGTACCGGTGCACGAGCTCCGGGACGACGCGGCCGGCCCGGACCACGGCCGGCGGCACCTCCCGCCGCCGGAACAGCGCGTCGGGAGCGCCGAGGTGGACGTGCTCGACACCCAGCCCGGCCAGGACGTCGGCGTCCTCCTGCTGCCGGGCCGCGTACAGCTCGGCAGCGTCGCCGATGGTGCACTGCCTGAGGAAGGCGCGGGCTGCGCGCGTGTGCGGGGGCGGGCCGGCCTCGGTGAACAGGGTGACCACGGTCACGCGCGTTCGCCGGGCCAGAGCGCTCAGCAGGGCGCCACAGGAGAGGACGGCGTCGTCGAGGTGGGCCGACAGGACCAGGACCCCACGGCCACCGGCCACCACGTCCTCGAGGCGCACGGACAGCGGATCGGTCATGAGGTCTCCAGTTCGTCGGTCGGGACGGCATCGGGTCGTCGCAGCTGCCAGAGCACCACGCCGCCGAGCAGGAGGACCGCTCCCACCCACAGGGCCGGCACGGAGCGGGCGCCCGCGAGGAGGGTCGTCAGCGCTGCGGCGGCGAGCAGGGCCGACCGGGCGCGGCGCAGCGTTCCTGGAGGCAGCACCGGCGTGGCCGCCACCCACAGCCCGCCGGCGCCGAGCAGCGCGCCCAGCGCCGTCCCCGCCGCGAGGCCGGGGACCCCGGCGAGCTGCCAGCCGCCTCCCAGCCCGGCGGCCAGGAACAGGGCCGCGACCAGCAGCCCCGCCTGGCACCGGCGGTAGGCGCGCAGGCCCAGCAACACGGAGGTGAACAGGGTGAGCGCCGCGTACCCGACGCCGGCCGCGGCCAGCGCCGGCAGGAGGCGCAACGAGCCGGCGTAGCGCTCCGGGAAGACCAGCAGGACCAGCCCGGGCGGCACCGTGGCCACCACGGCGGCCGCCGGGCCGGCCAGCAGGGCGAACGAGCGCAGCGTGGTGCCGATGATGTGGTCCGTGCGGGCCCGGGCGCTGCGCAGCAACGGATAGGCGACGGCGACCGCACCCGCCGCGACGTAGACGGGAGCCTTGGCCAGGGTGGCCAGCGCCTGGTAGCCGGCGCTCACCGCGTCGGGGTCGGCGAGCGCGGCGACGAGCACGACGTCGGCGCCGACCAGCGTGGACACGACGAGCTGGGTCGCGGCGATGTCCCCGGTCTCCGCCCAGCGGGCGCGCTCGCGCAGCACGTCCGTACGCCACGACAGGTCCCGCCACAGCGCCCTGGGCGCGCTGAGCAGGACCATCAGCGACCCGGCGAGGAAGCCGGTGAGGGCGCCGCCCGCCCCCCAGCCGAGGAGGACCACCCCCACGCCCACCAGGACGCGGGCGCCGATCTCGGCCTCCAGCACCACCGCGTTGCGGACGAAGCGCAGCTCGCCGTGGAACCAGCCCCACACCGGGCTGGCGAGGAAGAGCACCAGCGCCGACGCGGCGACGACGGCGACGACACCGGCAGGAGCGAACGCCGTCGCCACCAGCGCGGTGACCGCGGCGGCGACCACCCCGCCGGCCGCGGACACCGACCAGGCGAAGGCGATCCCCCTGCGCCGCTCCTCCGACCGCGCGGGGTGGGTGCGGATGACGTGCGTGAGCGGCATCGGCACCAGCGCCGCGGCGAACACCCCGACCGTGCCCAGCAGCGTGGCCGCGGCGGCGTAGACGCTGTAGTCCGGTGCGTCGAGCAGGTGCGCCAGCACCAGCGCGCCGGCGTAGCCGATGACGGCGACCAGCCCCATGGACGCCGACACCAGGGGACCCTGCGAGGAGACCAGTGCGCCGTCCACGGCTGTCGTGCCCGGCCGGTCGCCGGGCACGACGGCAGGAGGGACCGCGCTCACGCGCCCACCCCGGCGTTCCGCTGCTGCCGCAGGGCGGCCACCCGGGCCAGGCCCGCGCGCAGGCGCCGCTCGGCGGCGGTGACCGGGAGCCGCTCGATGCGCAGCCCCGAGAACTCCACCGGGACGCCGCCGAAGCCCTCCTTGAACTCCGCCACCCCTGACCCGGGGTCGGACTCCCCGAGCTGGAACCAGCGGGCCCCGAGCCGGCAGGCGTCCTCGATGGCCAGCGACTGCAGCAGCGTCCCGGCCCGGGTCCGGCGGGCCAGCTCCCGGTCCATGGCGTTCATCCAGCCGTGCGTCTGCGTGCCGCAGCGCAGCACCGCGTTGGCCGCGACCGGCTCGCCGTCCAGCTCCGCCGCCCAGACCTGCGCCATCGGGCCCAGCTCGGCCAGCGCGCCGACGAGCTGGCCGGCACGGTCGCGGCGCCGTTCCACCAGGCGGGCCAGCCAGAGCGGCTGACCGCGCATCTGCGCCCAGCGGTCGACCGACCGGCGGTTGAGCTCGGCGAAGATGCCCGCCGCGGCGGGGTCCTCGCCGGTCCGGATGACCAGTCCGCGCTTCTCCGCCTGCCGCACGCTGCGCCGGACCCCCGCGCGGAACCGCGACCACACCGCGTCGAAGCCCCCGTCGAGGTCGATGACGTGGGCCAGGGCGGGGACCAGCGTGGTGCCCGGCGGCGCGGCGGCCACCCAGGCCGCCGCCGTCCGCGGGTCGGCCGTCAGCGACGCACGCAGCACCGGGCGCCTGGCCAGGTCGGCGAGGACAGCCCCGGCCTCCTGCGGCGAGAGGACGCCGCCGTCGACGAGCGCACCGCCGTACCCGTACCCGGCGGGCAGGGACTCCTCGGTGACCGGCACCCCGGCCGCGGTGCGGGCCACCAGCGGCAGGACGAGCCGGCGACCGCCGGGGAACTCGTACAACCGGCTGGCGTCGGTGTACCCGCGCGTGCGGCACAGCCAGTCGGTCCACTCGGGCGACTGGGTGGGCAGGGCGGCCGGGTCGGCGGCGAGCACCGCCCGCCACGCCGCGCGGGGTGCCGGGGACGTGACGGAGACGTCCCCGGCGCCGATCCGGGCCGGCAGGACGGGGCAGTGGGCGGTCATGCGGAGGCCTCCGGGGATCCGGTGCGCGGGCGGGGGACGACGGAGCGGTAGACGGCGGCCTGTCTCCGGGCGAGGTGGTCCCAGTCGTAGCCGCGGGCGAACACCCGCCCGGCTGCGCCCATGGCCCGTACCCGGTCGACGTCGCGGGACAGGTCGGCCAGCTGGGTCCCGAGCGCCGCCACGTCGAAGGCCGGGACCAGGCGGCCGCACGAGGGCGGCACGACCTCGCGCAGGCACGGGATGTCGAAGGCCACCACCGGCGTGGCCGCGGCGAGCGCCTCGACGGCGACGATGCCGAACGTCTCCGCCCGTGACGGCACGACCACCACCCGGCTGGCGGCGAGCAGCCGGGCCTTCTCCGCGCCGCCGACCCAGCCGGCGAAGCGCACCCGGGCGCCGACGCCGAGCCGGTCGGCGAGCGCCCGCACGCGGACCTCGTCGGGTCCGCCGCCGGCGATGACGAGGTCGCCGTCCACCTGCTCGTGCACCCGGGCCCACGCCTGCAGCAGCAGGTCCAGGCCCTTGCCGCCGAGCTCCAGCCGGCCGAGGCAGAGGACGTCGCGGCCGGGCTGTGCCGGCTCGTCGAACAGGCTGCGGTCCACCCCGTTGCCGATGACGTCGACCATGGCGTGCGGGTTCATCGCCGCCAGCCGGTCCGCCGTCCCCTCGGACACGGCGACCAGCCGCCGGTGGGTGCGCACCGTCACGCGCTCGACCAGGTGGAAGGGCAGCTTGTACTGGCGGGCCTTCTCCCGGGCGTGCAGCCACTGGACCATGCCCACGACCGGCCGCCGTGTCCACAGTGGCGCGGCCATGCTGGAGAACGGCGGCAGGAAGTCCTCGACCACGAGGTCGGCCTCCCGGTGCCGCCGCACGACGAACGGCAGCACGGCCACGTAGCCGAGGAGGCGGGTCAGCCGGTTGCGGCCGCCGCCGATGCCGACGTGCTCGTAGCGCACCCCCTCGTACTCGCCGTCCACGCAGCCCGGGTAGCGAGTGGTGAGCACGGTGACGGCCATCCCGTCGGCGACCAGCCGGCGGTCGATCTCCCGGGTCCGCACCGAGCCGCCGCCCGAGCCGGGCATCAGCGGGTCCTCGAAGCCCAGGTGCAGCACCCGCAACGGTCGGATGGCGCTCACCGGCCTCCCCCTCGTCCCGGCGTCCGGCGCCGGCGCGCTCCCGCGGTCCGGATGACCTCGGCGTACCGGGCCACGGTGACCTCCCCGTTGCCGAACAGGTCGTCCTCGAAGGCCCACAGGAACAGGGACATGCCGCACTCCTGCGCGTACCGGGGAGCGTGCACCATCTGCTCGGCCGAGCTGTCGGTGAGCTCGTTGCCGCCGGTGCCCGGGGTGTCCGGCGAGCCCGGGTTCTCGCCCACCACGCCCAGCCCGGCCCGGCGGGCGTTGGCGACCGTCCACCGCACCGACGACCACCGCTCGACGTCCGGCTCGGTGAGCAGGTCCCGGTCGGCGTCCCCCGGTTGGCAGCTGTCCTGGGGCGGGTCCAGTTCGCGGGCGGTGACCGCCGTCGCGTCGTCCACGCTGCTGGAGTCGGCGTACACACCGCCCCACCCACGGCGCTCGGTGCGCGCCAGGCTCTCGGCGATGTACGGCAGCTGGTCGGGGTAGAAGAGCCCGCCCTCCAGGCTGCCGTCGCGGTCGGCGGTGCCGTCGAGCCCGGCGGCCAGCGCGGCCTCCAGATCGGCGGGCAGCGCCCCGCGGCCGGCCAGCGGCAGGTGGACGTCGCCGGTGTAGCCGCGGTCGCGCAGCGTGCGCACCACCCAGACGACGGCGTCGGCGACCGACCGCGAGTACCACCGGAACCACTCCCTGACCTGCTCGGTCCCGACCGCCGCGCCGTCCCGGGTGGGCGAGCCGGGGGTCCAGTCCGGCATCGGCGTCACCGTCGCGCCGTCGGCCAGCCCCACGCCCCGTTGCGCGGCCTGGTCGAACGCCCAGAACGGGTTCGCGCCGGCCGTCGCGGTACCCGGGTAGCCCAGCTCGCCGTTGACCCCGGTGCCCACGCGGATCGCGGCGGCCCGGTCGAGTCCCACGGCCCGGTCCAGCTCGGTGAGGTAGTCGCTGACGGCGTCCCGCACCGCGGCGCTGAAGACCACGTTCGGCACCTCCCGCGGTCCGGCGGTGCCGTCCTGGTCCCGGTAGCTGCCGCCGGGCAGCTCGGCGACCCAGTCGGGGGCGGAGTGCAGGCCCGGCGTCAGCACGACACCGATGCCGGCGCGTTCGCACTGCTCGAGGTGCCGCCGGAGGAAGGCGACGTAGCCCTCGTCCACCTGCCCGTCCACCGGCTCGAACGCCGCCCAGTCCACGCCCACCTCGGCGTAGCGGACCCCCGCCTCGTGCAGTGCGGCCAGGCGGTCGGCGTCGCAGCGGGACCCGAGGACCCCGAAGGCGAGGTCGCCGCTGTTCGGGGTGGTCACCGGACGCTCCCCGCCACCGGAGGGGCCGCCGGCCACCAGCACCCCGACCAGCGCCGCGGCCAGCACCGCGGCGAGCCCGGCCAGGACCGCGGGCGGTCTGCGCCACCACCGCCTGCGCTGCTTCTCATGGCGTGCCACCGTCACCCGCCTCGGGGACGGCCTCGCCCGCGGTACCGGCGTCGACCGGCGGCGGTGGGGGGCCACCGACCCCGCGTGCGGCGGCCGCTCGCAGATCGGCCTCCTCGACCGACCAGAGCACCGTCTCGCCGTTGGTGGGGCCGGTGTGCCGGAACAGCGGGGTCCCCTCCGTCTCCAGCCAGGCCAGCAGCTCCGGCCGTGCCCGGGCGTACCCCTGCTCGGTCGGCAGGCTCACGGTCAGGACGTACCGCGCACCGTTGGCCGCCAGCTCCTCCGCGGTGGACCACGCGCCGAACCGGTCGTCGTCCCGGAAGGCCCGGACCGAGGTGTCGTTGGTGACGCCCACCCGCGCGTCCGCGGGCAGCTCCTCCGCGGCCCAGGCGCGGAAGCTGCGGAAGCCGTCGTCGGAGCCCGACTCCAGCCGCACACCGAGGACGGCCGTGAGCGCGATCAGGACCGCGGCCACCGCCACCGTGGCGCTGCGCAGGCGGGGACGATGCTCGACCAGCATCGCTGCGCAGACCGCCGAGGCCATGACCCCGACCAGCACGACCGGGTAGCCGAAGTGCTCCTCGAGGGTGCCGAACACCGCGAGGAAGGCCCCGAGCCCCCCGACGACGACCGCGGTGAGACCGAGCAGGCGGCGGCCGGGACGCCGGCTGCACGCGAGGACCGCCCCGACGACCGGGCACAACACCAGGAACAGGTAACTGGTGCCGTAGGACGTCGCGAGCTCGACGAGCCGCTCGGCCAGGCTCGGTGCGCCCGGGGCGTTGAAGCCGGTGGTCTGGTCGGCGCCGACCAGGCGCAGCACGCCGCCGAGCTTCGCCGTCGCCCACAGCGCCAGGTCGCCGGTCACCGCCAGCACGGCGAGGTAGCCGGCGTAGGGGACGACGAGCCCCAGCAGCACCCGGCCGGCCTCGCCCACCCGCAGGGTCCGGCGCCACGCGACCGCCAGCAGCAGCGGTACCACCACGTAGACGGCGAACACGTCCTTGGTGAGGACGGCCAGCCCGAGCAGGAGCCCGGCACCGAGCAGGCGGGCGCGCGGGCGTCCGCCGTCCCGGTCGTCCAAGTGGCGGACGAGCAGGAGGAGCCCGGCCAGCACCGCGACCGCGGCCGGCGTCTCCAGGAAGACCCGGCTGTTGTTGCGGAGCACGAACGGCTCGAACACCAGCACCAGCCCCGCCCAGACGGCCGGGACGGTGCCGGCCAGCCGCCGGACCAGGAGGAAGGCCAGCGCCACGGAGAGGGCGCCGAGGACCGCCGTCAGCCACCGGAGGTCGTAGGCGAGCGCCATGCTGTCGCCGGTCGGCAGCCCGAGGAGGCGGATGACGGCGGCCTCGAGGGCGAAGAAGCCCGGCGGGTGGAGGAAGAACGGCCCGTCTGCCAGGGCCGGCACCTCGCCGCGCCCCAGGGACGCGCCCAGGTCCGCGTAGTGCATCTCGTCGATCCACAGCTCGAAGCTGCGGGTGAGGCCGACCGAGCGGACGAGCAGCGCCGCCGCGGCCAGGACCGCGGCGAGCGCCGGCGCCGAGGACACGGCCTGTCGCCACCCCGCCAGCGGGAGCCGCCGGGGGGCGTCGGGCGGGCCGCCGGCGGCGGCGCGGGGGTGGTCGAGGACCGTCATGCGATCGTCCCTCCGTCGTGGACCGTGGTACCGAGGGCGGACAGGGAGGCCGTGGGGCCGGCGAGCAGCAGCCGGCGGTCGGCCTGCCGCACGTGGAGGGGCGAGGCCCCGATGCGGGCGAGCACCGTCGCCGCGTCGAACTCGTCGCAGCCGCGCAGCACCACCGAGGTCCGGTCCCCGTCGTCGGCGACCTCGTCGGTGGCACGCAGCGCGGCCCGGACGTCGGTGTCGGCCGGTGCGCGGAACGCGGCCAGCACGGCCATGTCCGAACGGGCCGACCGCCGCTGCGCGGCTCCACCCTGACGGCGGGCCGCCGCCGCGCGGATCTCCTCCAGGACCACGCCGGCCAGCAGGTCGGCGCTCCGGTCCCAGGTGAAGCAGGCGGCCCACGCCCGGCAGGCGGCCGCCACCGCCTCCGCGCGCCCGGGGTCGGCCAGCGCGGTCAGGGCAGCGATCAGCGCCCGGCTCAGGTCCCGGGGGTCCTCCACCAGCCAGCCGGTCTCGCCGTCGAGCACCGAGTCGCGGATCCCGGGGGCCTGCAGGGCCAGGCAGGGCACCCCCCAGGCCGCCGCCTCGATCACCGAGCACCCCCACCCCTCGGCCACCGAGGTCGAGGTGGTCAGCCAGGCCCGGCTCAGCAGCTCGTCGCGCACCTGGTCGGACACCCGCCCGTGGAAGCGGACGGTCGCCTGCAGTCCCAGGTCGGCCGCCAGGCCCTGGAGCCGGGCGCGCTCCGGGCCGTCCCCCACGATCTCCACTCGCAACCCCGCGGCCTGCGCGGCGGTCGTGGCCAGCGCGGCGAGGAGGAGCTCGACCCGCTTGTGCGGCACCAGCCGGCTCACCACGACCACCGTGGGCGCCGTCGCACGTCCTCCCCGCGGCTGCGGAACGGGGATCGACCCATTGGGCACCACGATGACCGGCCCGCGGAAGCCGAGCCGCCGGCGCAGCTCGGTCACCGTCGACGGCGAGACGGCGACCGTGGGCCGCTCTCCGTACACGCGCCGGGCGGCCGGGCCCTCCAGGAACCGCCCGAGCGCGGCCAGCGGGGCCGGGAAGCGGGTGGCGAACTGGTCCTGGTGGACGTGGTGCACGACCTGCACGACCGGCACGTCGGCACCGGCGAAGGCCGGCGCGAAGAAGGGGATGCCGTTCTGGCAGTCCACGACCGCGTCGAAGGCTCCGCGGGTGTGCAGCAACCGGGCCGCCGTCCGCGCGTAGACCGACAGCGGGCCGCCGGCCCGGAACACCCGGATGCCGTCGATCTCGTCGTACCCGGGCTGGTCGGCGGCATCGGCGGTGAACCAGGTGACCTCGACGCCGTGCCGGACCCACCGCCGCGCGATCTCGTGTGCGTACTGCTCGGCGCCGCCGGCCTGCGGGTGCCGGACGTCGCGCCAGTTCAGCACCGCGATGCGCGCCCCGCCCAGCTGCGCGGCCGTCGCGGTCACGACGCCCACCGCAACTGCAGGACGGCGCTGAAGCTGGTCAGCCCGTCCCGCCACGGCGAGAAGGACGAGGAGTCGGCGTGGCTCCAGGCCACGGGCACCTCGACGACCCCCCAGCCCGCGACCTGCAGCTGCCGCAGCAGCTCGACGTCGAAGGCGAACCCGGTGGTCCGGCAGGAGACCAGGGCGTGGGTCACCGCCTGCCGCTCGAAGAACTTGAAGCCGCACTGGGTGTCGTGCACGTCCCGGACCACGGAGCGGGCGAGGAGGCGGAACGCGGCACCACCCAGGCGGCGGCCGACCGGCTGGGACTGCACGAACCGCGCCCCGGAGACGTGCCGTGAGGCGATGACCGCGGCCGCGCCGCGCTGCAGGTGTTCCATCGCGGTGGCCAGCGTCTCCACCGGCGTGGCGAGGTCGGCGTCGCAGAAGCCGACGAAGCGGGACCGGCTGCTCAGCAGCGCCCGCCGGACCGCTGCGCCCTTGCCGGGGCGGGCGCACCCGATGAGGGCCACCGGGACGCGCCCGTCGTCGGCCCGCGCGAAGTCGCGGACGACCTCGGCGGTGCCGTCGCAGCTGCCGTTGTCGACGACCACCACGCGGGAGCGCCACGGCTGCTCGCGCAGGTACTCGACGGTGCGGTGCAGCGTGCGAGGCAGGCGCGCGGCCTCGTTGTAGGCCGGGATGGCGATCTCGAGGTCGGCGGCAGGGCGTGCACACGGCGCGGCCGGGGGGCGTGGTCCCGGGATCCGCACGACGCGGGCCCCGGGCGAGTGGACGAGCAGCGGGCGGTCGGGAGTGGTGCTGCGGGGAGGTGGAGCGACGGCTGGAGGCAGGGCTGTGCTCATGACGGCGGTCCTTCGGATGTGCCTGCACGGAGCGGAGAACAGGGGGACGCGTGTCCCTGGGGAGGTCGGCCGGTCGCGGCCGGGACCGTGTCGCGTGCCGTACGGAGGGGACGGCGGCCGGATCGGGGCACGCCGGGGGGACGGCCGCCGCTCAGTCGGGGCGCGCGCCGGCGTGCCCGGGAGCGGCGACGACGGCCCCGAGCACGCCGAAGGTTGAGGGCACCGAGCTGGTATTTATACACATCTCCGAGCCTACGAGACAGCACTAGAGACAGTATGGCGACTTCTGCTCGAATAAGCAGCGATTTCTGCATGCCCCTCAGGGTCTGCGCCAGGCTGTCCTGACCCAGCGAGTTGGTACCGAACCAGTGCGTCGTCGTCGGCGGCTGCTGCCGGG